>DASVWZ010000136.1:0-56299 GCA_036392935.1 Terriglobales bacterium
CTTTAGGGCCGCGTCACAGCGCCAAAATGACAATCGCGCCTTAGCACCTGAGGCCTTCCCGGCGCTTCGCTTCTCTACGTTCCCTTACCCGACAACGGCTCGCTCTGCGGACTCGTCGGATCACCGTCCGTAATACTCACATTCGCCGACCTCGCTCCCTGTGCCGTTGGCGTGAACGTCACCTGTACGGTGCACTTGCTCTGAGCCGGAATGCTGGTGCCGCAGTTATTCTGCTCGCTGAAATCGTTGGGGTCCGCGCCCTGAATATTGATCTGCGTAATCGTCAGCGCGCTTGTGCCCAGATTGCTGATCGTAAACGGCACCGGTACGCTCGACGTCCCGACTGGCTGGTTTCCGAAGTTGATGGCCGTCGGCGAAATCACCACCGACGTGCCGGTGCCGGAGAGCGTCACCTTCTGCGGGCTGCCCTGCGCGTTGTCAGTGACGCTGAGCGTTCCGTTCACCACGCCGTAGTCGGTGGGCGAGAATGTAACCTCGATGTCGCAGCTGTCATTCGCCTCCAGGGTCGCGGGACAGTTGTTCGTCTCAGCGAACGGCGGCGCGGTCGCTATGCTTTTTATATTCACCGGCTGATTGCCGGTATTAGTCAACGTGACGTATTGCCCCTGGCTGGTTTGCCCCACCAGCAACAGCGGAAACGTCAGCGACGTTGGATTGAGTGAGACCGTGTAAACCTGGTCGGTTCCCGTCCCGCTGAGCGGCATAAGCAGGGCTTTCGACCCCGAGTAATCCTCCTGCAGCGACGCGCTTTCGTCGCCAACCACGCTTGGCGTAAACGTCACGTTGATCTGGCAGGTTTTGCCAGGAGCAAGCGTAGACGTGCAGTTGTTGGTCTGCGCGAAGTCGGCCGCATTCGTCCCGGTAAACTTGAATGCCAGTTTAGTGAACGCCGTGCTGCCGTAGTTGGTCAGGCTGGCCATCATCGGCGAACTCGTCGTATCGATCGGCTGCTTCCCAAAGGTAAGATACTTCGGCGTGAAATACGCAGGGACTTGGCTGAACAGCGACACCTCGCCGGTCTCCTTGCTCACCCCCAGCATTTCAAAATTACTTGCGGCGTTAAACGGTCCCACTCTCAGCGGCGATGTGGGAATCAAGCCAGCAAAGTTTTGCGGGGCCGCAAATGTTCCGTTTCCATTGCCCAGCAACACGTTCAGGCCGGCCGCAATGTCGAGCTTGCCGTCGGCATTGAAGTCGTCCAAGCTGACCGAACCAGTCTCGCCCGTCAGTTGATAAGACGCGCCAGATTTGAACGTTCCATCACCTTTGCCCAGCAGCACCGACACGCCGTCGGTGACGAGGTCAAGTATTCCGTCGCCGTTGATGTCGGCAGTGGCAATAGCGTCACCGGCGTACGGGACGGGGTAGGTGGACCTACCGGAGAGGTACCCGTTGCCATAACCCAGACATACGACGACTTGGTTTTTCCCGTTGCTGAGCACTCCGCTGACCGCGATGTCGAGGATGCCGTCGCCATTGAAATCGCCAATCGCTGGTCGGCTAAAGGTAGGCGGGAAATTTCTACCTTGGGGGAGATAATCTGTAAATGTGCCGTCTCCGTTGCCAAGTATAATCACGAAGCCGGCCTCACCGCCTACGTTGGGCGAATCAAGGTAAAGATCGAGCTTCCCATCACCATTGAAGTCTGCCGCACCGGAAACCCGAAAATCGGTATTAAAGTTATCGAAGTAAGTCGTTACCGTCGGGAACCTTCCCGTTCCATCCCCAAGGAAAACGCGCAACTGCAGCCTAACGCAACTCTTTTCGCAATCGTTGAGCATTGCAATGTCCAGGTTTCCGTCGCCGTTAAAATCGCCGACCACCATAGACGTGACAACTTTAGTGACAGTCGTTTTTGGCTCAAGAAAAGTGCCGTCACCCTTGCCCAGGAAAACTTCGACATCCTCCCCTACGCCAACCGCAAAATCGAGAATGCCGTCATTGTTGAAATCTCCGGCGACAATCGGTCCCGGCGACGTAACGCCGCTGACAGCTTGTCCCTCGAGCCCAAACGCGCCGGTCGGGCTTCCGATCTGCAAATACGCCACGTTCGAAAAGACTGCGTTTGCACCCTCATTCAACACCGTTACCCAGCCGAAGCCACGCGCAGCCACATCCGCGGCGTTGATCTGCGCTTGCACCTGCGTGGCCGACACATAAGTTGTGGTGCGGATCGAGCCGTTCCAGAACACCTCAGAACCCGATGTAAACCCCGCTCCGTTGATAGTCAGCGTGAACGCGGCGCTTCCCGGCTGCACCACGCCCGGCACCAGCGGCTGGTCGATAAACGGCACCGGAGCCGACTGGCTCCACGCCACACCGCACAACAGCGCAAGAATGCTGTAAATGTAGACAGATCTCATAGATAGCTCCTGAGGCGGACAGGGAGAGGAAATCAACCAATTGTAGGCCGCAAAACCCAATTCCTCAAGCGGTCCCCGCCGACTTGGCATATACTTCTCCAATTCACCCTCACTCCAGAAAGGAGCACGAAATGGCACCAACAGGAAAAATCCTGGTACTGGTCTCCAGCGGTTATGGTCTACAACTCAAAGACGGCAAGGTCTATAAGGGCGCCGGCTACTACCTCAACGAGCTCACCGTTCCCGTCCGCGAGCTGATGAAGCAGGGCTACGAAATCACCTTCTCCAATCCCAAAGGCAACACCCCCCAACTGGATGTCCACTCCGCCGTCCCCGACTTCTTCGGTGGTTCCGAGGCCAAGCTTCAGGACTATCTCAAATTCAAGGACAGCCTGACCGGCCTGAAAAATCCCACTCCCATCTCCGACGTCATCGCCTCTGGCCTCGATCAATATGACGCCGTTTTTGTCCCCGGTGGTCACGGCCCCATGGAAGATCTCCTCGACGACCCCAATTGCGGCACCGTGATGAACCACTTCCACTCAACCGCCAAACCTACGGCAGTCCTCTGCCATGGCCCGATTTCGCTGCTCTCGGCTTCTCCCAATTCGAAAGAGATCGTCGCCAAGCTCAGCGCGGGCGACGCCGCCGGCGCACATGAGGCAGCAAAAGGTTGGATCTACGCCGGATACAAAGTCACGATCTTTTCAACCGCCGAAGAGCAGCAACGCGAGCCACTTGAGATTGGCGGCAAAGTTCTCTTCTATCCCGACTTCGCCTTGAGCACCGCTGGCGCCGACGTAAGCGTGAAGGCCCCGTGGACGAGCTATGTCCTTCACGATCGCGAGGTCATCTCCGGCCAGAACCCGTTCTCCGATTACGCGCTGCTCGAGCTTCTTCTGCCGGCACTCGAAGCTAAGAAGAAAGCAGCGGCATAACCGACACTGAATGCTGGATACTTACGCGCGTTTACTTTTCGGCGCCCAGGCGCATCCTCGCAGCCTGCCATAGCGCGGGGAGCATAAACATGTGTAAGTCCTGATAATGCCGCTTCTTCCAGACCAAGCTGGGGTCCTGGCTGATGCGGTACCAAAATTCCAGGCCCCGCCGCTGCATCCAGCGCGGGGCGCGCCGGCGCATGCCGATGTGATAGTCAAAAGCGCCCCCAACGGCGCCAGTGAAGCGCGCTGGCAGCTTTTTTCTGTTCTCCCACACCCAGCGCTCTTGGAGCGGGGCGCCCAGGCCGACCCAAAAAATATCCGGGCGGGTGCGCTCTAACTCACTTAAAATGAAGCGGTTGCTGTCTTCTGAAATCGGCCCCCACGGCGGGGTCCAGGCACCGACAATTTTTAATTTGGGGTGCATTTTTTGAAAGGCTTCGGCGGTGCGCTCGGCTTTTTTATCGCCGCCGCACATGATGTAGACGGTATATCCTTTGTTTTCAGCGCGTTTGTTCATCTCCACCATGAAATCGGGGCCGCAGCAACGGCTGCCAACTTTTTGTCCGGAGGCGCGGCTCGCCCATACCAGCGGGATTCCATCGGCCATGGGGAAGTCGGCGTCGTTCAGACACTGCCGGTATTGGGCATCGCGACGTGCCTCTATCACATTGTAAACATTGATGAAAACCGCATAGCGGCGCTCATCGCGGCGGATGCACTCTTCGGCCGCATCAAGGGCCTGGGTGATACTCCAGCGGCGGACGCGCACGCCAAGAATGTCGGTGCGGAGGGCGTCATCCATGAGCGGGTTGGTCATATCGGTAACAGGATACATACTTTGCGGCATTACTTCCTGGGTGTTTTGCATATTATGCGCCTGAGTGTAACTAATTTGGATTCAGCTAGATCCAGTTCATCTGGAGTCGGGGAGATCGCCGGTTGCTGCAAGTGCACCTGGGGGCCATCCGGAAAAACGTGCCAGCAACTGATGATGATTCTGACGCGAGTAGAGGCGATTGTCAAGATGAAGGAGAGATGGCCCTGGGTGAGCGCAAGCCTATATGTATCTTATAGATGCGAGCGTTCGGCGGAATTTTGGCGGGGTTACGCTTTTTGCCAAGAAAGAGGCCTCGAAAAGGGCCGGGCCGGCGACTTTGGCGCCTGTAGGTCGAAAGTATGGCAAGTGGTCTTTCTACCCTAAATTCTCTGGATGTCGATGATTGCACGGGAAATATAAAGTTGGCAAACGTGTCTGGTTTAGCCTCTACGGCACGGTATACTAGAGGTAGGGGTTACTTTTTTAGCTGGTTGGAGCTGCGTTGATTCGCCGTCTGTTCGCCCTTTTTTGAAAGGCAGAAGTTAGAGGGCGGAATGCAGAAGTGAAAGCCGTTTTTGGTTCCGATTCCCGCCAGGCTCCGACGTGATAACCGGGTTCCGCAGGTACGCCTCATTTGACCGCGACGGGCGCCCAGCCTCGGCAGAGAGGAAAAGTCTTTCTTCCTCGTCTGGGCAACGATCTCGGACCAGTTTGATTTCAACTGGACGCTGCACAGCAGATTCCTCATGGCTGAAGCCATGAGGAATGACAATGGTTAGGGAGTGGTTACGGCACAGACTGAAGCCGGATGCTGAGATCAGCCGCCTGTCTCCGGTGCTCTTTGAAAAAACCGCAAGGTCCCTCGGCTGCGGCGATCGCTCGCCTGGCACGACTGAAGTCGTGCTGCGATACGAACCATCCCTCAGCGGCTAAAGCCACTCATGTGCCGGCTTTGTCGGCACAGCTAAAGCTGCACCCTCCCGAGGGGGTTCGTTGAGCAAAACCAACGGCGGCGGACAGGAGTGTCCGCCCCACACACGTTGCCATGCATGATTATTTCAACTGGACGCCGCCGACGACGATCTGCACGCTGGAGCCGTTGCTGGTATCCATCCAGGCGGCGACGAATTTGTCGTCGACCCAAGTGTTACCGGTGTAGTCCCCTACCCAGTCGACGTTGCCGGTTTCAGGGTTGGAGAATGCGGTGGTGAGTTGCCACTTGGAGCCGAAGGTTTGGCCACCGTCGTAAGAGATGGCGGCGAAGGCCTGGTAGTCGATGTCTTTGGGATCGTTGCGGCGATCCAGCCAACTTACGCCCACCAGCCCATCTTTATTTACGGAGATTGCCGGGAAGAATTGATCGTGGGTATCGCTCTTCGGCGCGAGCGCCACCGGCTCTGACCAGGTCTTGCCGCCGTCGGTCGACCGGATCATGAAGACCTGCATAAAGGTTCCGGTCCAATTGTACATGGTGACATAGAGGTTGCCGGTGTTTGGTCCGTTGCTGTTGTCGACCGCAATGGATGGATAGTCGTAGGCGCGTTCGCCAGTGTTGGGAAGGTACGCGGTCGCGGATACCGTCATTATCCTCCGGGGAACCGACCAGGTCTTCCCCCCGTCGTTCGAGGTCGAGAACATGATAGGTGCCGGGTCCGTTTTGTTCGTCAGCCATGTGAGGTAGACGGTTCCGTTCTTGCCGATTGCGATTCGCGTGAAGGAGTCTTCATCCGGATATTTTTCGGCTGAGTCGACGGGCGCCTGGGTCCATGTCGAGCCCTCGTCGTTCGAGTGCGAAACCCAGACCTGGGTGTCAGCTCCCGCATCCGAAACGAAGACTCCGGAAACGTACACGGCGCCCCCCCATGGGCTAGTTGAGCTGTCGTCGACCGACATGTCTGAGAGGTAGAAGTTTGTGTTCCCTGGTTGCACCAGTGCAGGAACAGGCGAGCCCCAAGTGGTGCCGTCCTTCGACCTTTGTACTGCGACCAAGCCCCATCTTCCCTTGCCGGACAATACCTCATATACGCCGGCGGAGTATGCGTTCCCTTTCAAATCGTAGCCGGCGTGTGGTTCGTCGACGGCTGTATAGTTCAGCTTATCCGCCTTCAGCATGGGCATGCAGTCGACGACCGTCCAGATTGAGCCGCTGTTGGTTGATAGATGCCCGCCCACATTAGAGGGTCCCGTGCAGTTGCTGTCCAGGCTGCCGAGCAAGAGTTGTTCGCTGTTCTTAGGGCTGGCGGCGATTGCTGGGTCTGTCACGAAGCCAGTCCCCTCGGAGGCCAGCGTTGGCGGGAGGGTGCAAGGAGCGGGTGAGCATCGCAAGACGGCGCTAGAGTGGGTTCCTTGTGCGTGAGCTACCGAGGCGAAGAACGCAACGAGCACAACGGCGGTAATTATCGCTCTCATTTTCGGTTCCTTTCTTAGTCCAACGGACAGGTTCCTCCCGAGCAGAGGCCGAACACATTCACATAGCTCTGGGTGCCCATATATACGTAGCCGCCAAAGACGGTCGGCGTGGAGAATGGCACGTACGCCCCGACTGCCGTGTGCACGACGTTGTCGTTGCTGTTGTAGAGTTCGATTAGCTCCCCTGAGTTGTTCGCGCAGCGGCTGCTTGCCTGGGCCGACGTAGTGGCGCAGATAGCGTGGAGCCTGGCCTTGGCGATGCCGGTACCGTTGCAGTTGTTTGGCGCAGGCGGTTTGGGGTTAGGGTTGTTACCGTTTGGGTTCTCGATCACCCATACAATGCCTGTTGTGGGATCGACCGTACCGTTGCTTGTGAAATTGGACGAGACGGGTGGGGTCGGAGCCTTGTCACAGAACTCCACCGGCCCTACTGGCTCGCCAGCAACGGTGTACGTGTTCCAGCTCTTGGCGTTGCCGTTTTGAAGAAAAGGGGCCGAGTTCGACGGGATGCTACCGCTTGTAGCGAGCATATAGCCTAGTAGCGGCCACGGAACTGCGGTCTTTGTGGTGTCTGTTGCAGAGTAAAACATCCAGTTGGTGTTTCCGTCGTACCAGTATGCCGGACTAGCCCAATATCCCTGGTAGCCATCAAGGGTCGGGGTCGGAGTCGTGACGAGCTCTAAATTATCGTTGATATTGGTGCCGCCATACTGCCCAAGGTTGACCTGGTTTTCTACATATATGTTCGACTGCTTGTCTGCACTGACTACTACATTGCAGCCTGGTGCCGGACACGGGTTGGGGGTGCCGCAGCTTTGGGTGTTGGGGTTGCATGTATAGGTGTAGCCGGAAGGCAGCACCATGACACCGCCTGAGCCAAAGTCTTCGTCGCAGGCACAGATCCCCGGACTGGGGCCGCTAGGGCAGTTGTTATTTTGGTTCGAGTTCCCGTAAGTGAATACGTTTCCAGGGGTGTAGTAGTCGTGAGGCGGCCAGTAATTATTGCTGGCGTCGAGCCTTATGAGAGAGTCGCCGTAGTCTTGGTAGCTGCCACTGTAGTTCGGCGGCTGAGTCTTTATGTAAGCATCGAAGGATCCGTTCCCTATGGCGAGGTAGATACCGTCCGAAAATGCCTGGCTACCGGTGCCGTTGGTCGCGTCTGCGGCCGGCCCCGCTCCCGACCCCCAGACTCCACCTTCGCCGCTGAACGCGGTGGGCGCTTGCGCTAGGTATTGGGTGAACGTTCCGTTGGTATTCAGGTAGTAGCCGAAGATCCAGCCGTTATCCTGGTAAATTTCCGGGAAGTCAGAGAACGTCACGTAGACGATTTTGTTCGTGCCGTTGGTTTGCAGAAGAAGCGCCTGGCGCTGCAGTGCATAGCCTGGCTGGAAGGTTATGGTTGTATTGTTGGCATACACAGGTGGGTTCTGGCATTTGTTCTCCATCTGCGTTGGCTCGCGGCCGGTGACGCTTATGTACTGGCCGGTGTTATTGTTGTATCCCACCTGTTGGGCCGCAATAAGGTTGCCGTTTGTGTAGTCGATAGCGTACAGGTAGTAGGCGATTGAGGCGGTGCCCTCCGTGACGGGGCAGTTGGTGCAGACCGCAGCTACCACGTAGAGCGTGTAGGTGCTCGGGTCGATAACGGGGGTGCCTGTAACTCCGATGTAGTTGTCGGGATTAAATATCGGCGTGCCCCCTCCCGCAGTGCACAAAGATGGCGGGTTGTTCCCGCTTGTATTGCAGTTCACTGGGGTGTAGTTGCTGTTGATCAGGGTCGCGAGATCGACCGGGTTCCACGCGAGTGCGCCGGAGGGCGAACTTTTGCTGGGTGGGCTGTATGCGTAGAGCCAGTCATCCTCCGTCGCTACGAGGATGTAGTCGGGGTCGCAGCCCTGCACCGTGCAGGGGTTGGCGACCGCCAAGGGCTGCGCGTAGACGGAGCCCTGCACAGACCACCGCGCGATGAGTCCGAAGCTGTTGCTGTTCGGCGTGACGTTGGATTGAGTTAAGTATGGTTCGTTGCACTGCCAGCCAGTGCGGTTGGTGTCATTGTGCCAGGTGAGAACGTCGGCATTGCCGGTGGCGGCGTTTGGGCAGTAGGTTTGGGCGGCGGAGAGGTTAGACAACGTGATCAGGGCGAGCAGGCAGAATGCGCCCCCCCCCAGCTTAATTAAACGGGTAGACATGGACGGCCTCCAGAAGCCAAAGAAATGGCTATGGCAGGATCCCCCTATCCCACTGGGGGGGAAAGATATCAGCGGAAGGAGGGGATGTCAATGGGAATCAGTCGTCAGTCATCAGTTGTCAGTTGTCAGTTGTCAGGAAAGGCGTCGCACGTCCTGCGTCGTTCGCAAAGGCGGCGTTGGTTGCGACCTGAGTTGGCGGTCATCAGTCGTCGGCCGTCGGTTGTCAGCGATCGCCTACTGGCTCATGGTTTCAAGAAGGATGGGTTTTTCGCCGACTTGAACGGAGTTGTTGGAGATTGGGGTGACGGCGCCCGTCAGGTCGCGATACTGCACGTAGGCCGACGGCACGGTCTGGGTTGAAAAGGTACATGAAGGCGCACAGGTCTGCGAGACGTCCCAGATGGCTTCGGCCTGATAGCCGGTTGGACTGTTGCGGGTGAAAACGCAGGTCCAGATGTTGCCCTGGGCGCTGCAAGGCGCGTTTTCGTTGGCGCCCACCATCCAGTTGTAAACCTGGCCGTAGGCGACGCCGGCGGGCTGGATGCATCCGATGGAGTTGCTGCAGTTACCGACTCCGTTGGGGATGAGCAGCGTGCCAACAGCGTCAGGGGCGCCGTTGTTGTCGCAGGTGGCGGTCTTGCAGGATTCATCGAGCGTGTACCAGAAAAATCGCTGGATGTTGGTGAGCGAGTAGAGTGTGAGATAGTCGCGGGCGACGTAGGCAACCTGATCGTCGGGATCGGGCAAGCTGGAGTTGGCCTCCCAACTGCCTTCGGTGGCCCAAATGGGTTTGCCGATCTGCACGCCGGCGGTGATGTAGGAATCGTTTTCGACTTTCAGGATCTGGGGGAGCAACTGGGTTTCGACCGGCAGATCGGGCTGGTAGTAAAGATGGATCGAGTAGCCGTCGGCGGCGTCGGCAGCGCCGGAAGTGCTGAGATAGCTATCCCAAAGCTGCATGAAGCCTTCACGCTCTGCGATGCCGGTGCTGGGGGTAAAGAACAGCGCCGAAGGATCGGTGGGCGCGGTGAGATTGACGGTGGCAAGAACCTGGTCGCAGGTTTCTCCGCTGCCGGCTTCGGTGGTTTGCGTGCCGCCGAGGTTGCCCACGATGATGCAACGGGCATCCTGGGCCAGGCGGGTCATCTGCTGAGCGGATCCCTTCCAGGAAACGGTTTCGCCGGGCGAGAGAAATCCGGGCTGGCGGGTGAATTCGTTCCAAGGATCGTAGGCGTCGATGGTAATACCATAGGGGTTGGCAGCTAAATGTTGCGAGAGGGCTGCGACCCAGTTACGCCAAAACTGGTTGGCGCCGGTGCCATCGGAGTTCAAGTCTGTGGGAGGGGCGCAATAGCCGTAATTTTCCGGCGTGTTTACGTTGTAGTAGTCGCACTCGGTGGTATTGGGATCAGACGAGGCCCAGCGCGCGATGCCGCTGAGGGTGAACAGCGCGTGAGTGACGCCGTTCTTCTGCATGACCTTGAGCCAGTTATCGAGATGGGTAAAGTTAAACGGGCCGTTCTGAGTGAGCTGGATTTCTCCCCACATGGTGCCGGTGTCCCAGAAGCGCAGCGAGCCGAAGGGGGCTACCTGAGTCCAATTGGTGTCTTTGACCTGATGGGCGACGATGGAGAAGTAAGTAGAGGGAATTCCGGGGCTGCCACTTCCCTGCTGCTGTTCGACGTCAAGAACCAGTGGAGCGGTTTGCTTGCCGGCCGATCCGATGCCGATCACGTTGAAGGGATAGCGGCCGGGGACCATGGATGCGCCGGCTGCAACGGTGAGCTGCGCAGAGCCGGACTTGGTGATCGAGGCCGGAGTGAAGGTGCACGTGGCTGACGCGGGCTGACCGGAACAGGTGAGAGCGACAGTGCCGGTGAATCCGTTGACCGCGGAGACAGTTACCGTGGAGGTGGCAGCGAAGCCGGCGAGGATGGATGCGGGAGAGAGCGAAGAGGCTGCGATCTGAAAACTGGGGGTGGATCCGCCGCCACCACCGCCGGTGCCCCCGGAACCACCGTTACCGCCGTTGCCGCCGGAGCCGCCGCTTCCACCGGATCCGCCGCTTCCACCGGATCCGCCATTGCCACCGGAACTGCCGTTTCCGCCGCTGGAGCTGGAGTTGCTGCCGCCGGTGCTGAGTCCGCAGCCCTGGAGGACAACGAGCGCCAGCAGCATGCAGACGAAGGCAGAGAGCAACTTTAATTTGACGGGAGAGGACTGATGGGCGTTCGCGTTTACGAACGACCGGGTTGTCGATCCAGCGGTACCGCGTTTCATATCGGCTCATTTCCGCGAACGGCGTTGTGCCGCCCGAGTTAAAGTCACCGACAGAACCTTAGGGAAACGCTATGGTGCAAGACCGCAGAACCGATTACGAGAGATTGTTGAAATTGTAGGCGGCGGCCATCGGGGAGGGATAGGTCAAAGATCACAAATGGGCAGTCAAAGGACGGGGCGGGAAAGGAAGCTTTGGCGCGAGGTAATCATGAACGTCACACGTGTCCGGAGGCCGAAAAGGTGCATGTACTTCTGCGGGGCTTATTGGGTCGTGTTTTCGAGCAGGATGGGGCGTTCGCCGACGGGCACGGTGTGGTTGGCGATGGGGTGAACGTCACCGGCGAGGTCGCGATACTGAACGTAGATCGATGGCACGGTTTGCGAAGACGCGGTGCACGAGGGAGTGCAGGTTTGGGAGATGTCCCAGATGGCCTCGGCTTGATAGCCGTGAGGGGCAGCGCGAGTAAAGCCGCAGCTCCAGACGGAGCCTTTGAGAACGTTGCAGGGAGCGGATTGGACGGCGCCGGTCATCCAACTGTAGACCTGGCCGTAGGCGATGCCGCCGGAGAGGACGCATCCGTTGGGGGTGGTGCAGTTGCTGGTGTCGGGCGGAATGAAAAGCGTGCCGACGCCGGAAAGCGGGCTGCAGCCGGCGGTTTCGCAGATTTCGTCGAGCGCATACCAATAGAAGCGCTGCACGTTGGCGGCGGAAAACAGTAACAGATAATCGCGGGCGACGTAGGCGGCCTGATCGTCGGCGCCGGGAAGATTGGAGTTGGCGGCCCAACTTCCCTCGGTGGCCCAGATGGGTTTGCCCTGCTGGACGCCGGTGACGACCGAGGGATCGCTTTCGAAGATCAGCAGATTGGCGAGCAGTCCGGTTTCGATGGGGAGCGTAGGGTTGCCGTCGTAAAGATGGAAGGCGAAGCCGTCGGCGGCGTCGGTGGCGCCGGGGGTGGTCATGTAGGCGTCCCAGAACTTCTGGTAGCCGGCGTTGGCGGAGATGCCGCTGCTGGGGGAAAGAAATAGTGCCTTAGGATCGACAGGTGCGGTGAGGTTGACGGTTTTGAGAACTTCGGCGCAAGTCTGGCCGCTGGATGCTTCGGTAGCGGTCGAACCACCGAGGTTGCCTTTGATGATGCAGCGGGCATCCTGGATCATGCGGACGAGTTGGGCGTCGGTGCCTTCCCAGGAGACGGAATCGGCGGAGTTGTCCGGCGTGCGGGTGAACTCGTTCCAGGGCTCGTAGGCGTCGATAGTGATGCCGTCGGCTTTGCCATCAAGCTGAAGATGCTGCGTCACCGCGGCGACCCAGTTCTTCCAGTATTGATCGGGGCCGGAGCCATCGGAGTTGAGATCGCTGGGCGGGGCGCAGTAGCCGTCGGTCGAGGGCTCGTCGGGGAAAGAGTAATCGCAACTGGCGTTGACGTCGTTGGGGTCGGAGGAAGCCCAGCGCGCGGTGCCGCTGAGCGTAAAAGCGGCGCGAGTGATGCCGTTGGATTGCAGCTGCGACAT
Source organism: Terriglobales bacterium (assembly GCA_036392935.1). Classification (GTDB taxonomy): domain Bacteria; phylum Acidobacteriota; class Terriglobia; order Terriglobales; family Acidobacteriaceae; genus DASVWZ01. Next base: position 12,536 of record DASVWZ010000136.1, read on the forward strand.
CCAGGTATCGAGCCGCGACCAGTTGAAGGGGCCATCGGTGGGCTGCAGATCGTTCCACTGCGTGTTCGTATCCCAGAAGCGGAATGCGCCGAAGGGGGCGACCTGAATCCAGGGCGGATCGCCGATCTGGTGGCCGATGATGCTGAAGTAGGTGGATGAGATGGTGCCGTTTTGCTGGGCGACGCCAAGAATCACCGCGGCACTTTGGCTGGTGCCGGAGGAACTGCCGGACAAGGTGAACGGATAGCGTCCGGGAATGATGGTGGTTCTGGTGGTGACGGTAAGTTGTGAAGTTCCTGAGCCGGTAACCGATGCCGGCTTGAAGGAGCATGTGGCGGCAGCGGGCAGACCAGTACACGCGAGCGAAACGCTGCCGGTGAATCCGTTGACGGCGGTTACGGTAAGCGTTGTAGCGGCAGACGTGCCTGCCGAAATGGTCGCTGGCGCGAGCGCGTTCGACGAAATTTGGAAACTCTGAGGAGCGGAGGATCCCGAGTTGGAAGAAGAGCCTCCACCGCCGCAGGAAATGAGGATCAGGGCAACAAAAGGCGTCCATGACCATAGCCAGTGATGGCCGCGCGAGTGGCGGGCGAGCTTCGATTCGGTTGGGCGAAGATCAATCATGCCGATTGGTTCACAGGTTTTGCGGGGGAATAGATGCCATTTTAGGCCGGCTTGGCGCTGCTTTTGTCATGGATTTGTAAGGCGCAGACCCGCTTTGGTATTCGTGCTCGCGGGACAATCCTTAGTAATCATGATACGAGATGCAGCCGGGGGTTCGGTCGAAAGGTTCGTGTTATCTTGTAGCTTCGGTAATCAGATGCAGTGCATATTGGGCGCGTTGCGGCGCCAAGGAGAGAAGAATGAAGGTTTTAGTTGTCGGCGGTGCTGGTTATATCGGCAGTCATACGGCGCGAGTATTGCGCAAAGCAGGGTTTGACGTTCTTATCTACGACAATCTTTCGACGGGTTTTCCGTTTCTGGCCAAGGGATTCGAGATGGTGGTCGGCGATGTGCATGATCGCGAGAAGCTGTTGCCGAATGTGAAAGCTTGCGATGGGGTGATGTATTTTGCCGCCAACCATTATGTGGGCGAGTCGATGGCGAATCCACGAAAGTATTACAAGAACAATGTGGAAGGCGGTTTGTCGCTGCTGAATACGGCGGTCGATGCCGGCAAGGTAAAGAATTTCATTTTTTCGTCAACCTGTTCGGTATATGGCGCGCCGACGAAGATGCCGATCACCGAAAACGATCCGCGGACGCCGTGTAACCCCTATGGTGTGTCGAAAGTATTTTTCGAGCAGGCGCTGGAATCGTATGACTCGGCGTACGGGATGAAATACGCCAGCCTGCGCTATTTCAATGCCGCGGGCGCGGATGAGAGCGGCGAGATCGGCGAGTGCCACGATCCCGAGCCGCACCTGATTCCGCTGGCGTTGAAAGCTGCGGCCGGCAAGGGCGAATTGCAGGTCTATGGCACAGACTATCCCACCCCGGACGGCACGCCGATTCGCGATTACACCAACGTGGTCGACCTGGCGGAGGCGCACGTGATTGCGCTGCAGCATTTGATGTCGGGCAAGCCGTCGTTCACGGTGAATCTGGGCACGGGACAAGGTTCGTCGGTGAAAGAAGTGATTCACACCGTCGAAGAAGTCACCGGAAAAAAAGTTCCGACCAAGATTGTGCCGCGGCGGGCGGGCGATCCGCCAGCGCTGGTGGCCGATCCGACGGCAGCCCAGAAACTTCTGGGATGGAAGACCAAGCGCAGCCTGCGTGACAGCGTTTCGACGGCGTGGAAGTGGATGCAGAACCAGGCGGCGGTGGGCAGGCACTAGTCATTAGTCATCAGTTATCAGTTATCAGTAAAGGCGGGGTTCGTGGTTAGAATTCCGCCACATTCTTTGTCCGGCCTTGCCTGATTCCCACTCAAATCGTAAAGAACGCGATTAAATGGGGCACCCGGCTAACTCTACGCTCCGCTCGGCATGACAATGGTTAGGATGTGGTTACTTAACGCCGAACACGGTGCCGTATTCGCCGCGGAAGATGCGATTCTTCCAGGTGAAGCAATTGCTTGACGGCGTGCCGCAACTGGTGGTGCCGTTCTGATTGATGTTGAAATACTGGCCGACTCCGTAGAAGGTCAGCTCGTTGGTGGAATCCATGACGGTGGCTGCGTACTCGCCCCAGTGTTGATCGTTTTCCTCGTCGGCCAATCCTTGAATAATCAGAGTGGCAGGGGCCAACTGCGTAGCCTTCCAGGGTAAAACGTCAAAATTAATCGCGGGATGCGGTTGCTTGCTGCAGCCGGAGCAAAACTCACCGGATGTGGTGTAGGTGATGCCCAGGTTGCCGTGTTTGTCGAGCGCGGCGCTGGGCATGAAATAGAAAAGAAGGCCATTGGGGTCCTGTAAATCGGGAGGACCGGAAGTTCCACCGCTTTGCACCAGGACGGAGGCCACGCCGCTCGAAACCTTGAGAATGTAATAGCGGATCCCGGTACGCTGGTTGCTCGAGCTCTCCATTATGACGTGGGAGGCGGTTAGAAATGTTCCGTAGGGGCCACCGGCATTCGAGATGTTGTTGTAAGTCAGGCGATTGGCCAGCCGGTCGCCGAGTGAATCCACACACGGGGTATTGAAATATTCGCACGATTCCTGGCCGTACGGCTTGACGTCGCCGGTATTGGTGCTGGGTTCGGGGATACAGATGGTGTTGACTTCCGATCCTGCGCCGGAAGTGTCATAGCAGCCGGGGGTGTAGGGATGGACCACGACGAACGACGGGCCAACCAGGCCGCTCGATCCCCAGGAAAACAGAGCCAACTGATTCGAGGTGCAAGGGGTAGTCTTGCTGGTGCAGACGCCTTCCCCGTTACCGCTCTGCTGGGCATTGCTGGGGTTGACCATGGCGAGAAAATATTCCGGCTCTCCGGCGGGCGGTTCTTTGGCGCTGTCGATATCGGCGACGTCGACGGAATGGATGAGGCTGGGCCTCTGGGTGTTGGGCACCATGTAGGTGTAGCAGTTTATGGGGTTGGTGGGGTTGCCGAGCACGATATCGGCGCGATCGAGCTGGCAGGCTTCAAAGCCGAGTTCGGCGTAGTTTTCGGTGGGATCGGTGAGATCAAAGGTGATGAAAAAACCGTTGGACCAGGTACCGATCCTCGGCCAATCCGGGAAGTAATAATAGTTGTCGCCGGTGGTGCAGTTGTTCGAGCTGGGCACGCAGGGGATGATGTTATCCAGCTTGTACTCGTAGGCGAACCACTGCATGCTCGGGTTGGAGAGATCGCTGCCCGAACTGGCTGCGATGCACCAGGCGTAATGAGTAATCGCGCCAACGTTGTAGGAGGTGCGCCGATTGATGATGTAGCTACCATCGATCCGGTCAAAGATGACCTGGACATTTCCGGTGGTTCCCTGACATTCGGGCTGGGTTGAGCCGGACCAGAGGCCATCTACACTTTGCGGAACGCCGGTAGTGCCGTTTCGGTTGGTGAAGACCGCCGCGCCAGTATTTTTGTCAAAGGCCTGAACATACTGGTTGTCGACCCATTGCAGCACCTGCGCATTCTTGCCGGTAACGTTGGGACCGACCGCAATGTTGCTGTCGGTGTTCGAGGCCTGATCGTAGAACTGGTAGTTGGTGTTGATATTTTGTTGGGCGTCGATGCCCTCGAGTTGGTGGTTGCTCCATCCCCCCTTGGCGCAAGAAGAGCAGACTGGGAAAAACCCCGTAGTGGTATTCTCGGCGACCTGGGACGCGGAGAATGGACCGGCCATGGCGCCTTGCTGACAATCGCCTTTGCAGGTGGCGAACAAAGTTGCCGGAGCGAGAAGAACAATAAAGAGGAAGCAAAGCAGGCGGCTCTTATCGGAATGGCGGAAGGAGTTCATAGGTGCAAACAACCTTTTCTGATGCGCGAACGATTCCAGTCCAACCTTGCAACTGACGCAGACATGCGAGCCGTCACAGGTTTTGGCCGGTTAGTGTTCGGCGCGCGGGATCCCCCACAGTCGCCCATGATTTTCGAGTCGGGGCGCCGTGTTTGTCAAGGGTCGGCTGAATGAGATGCAAGAGTTTGCATCTTAGGAGATGGTGGTACCGATTTCCTCGGTAAAGATTTGTGAAGTTTATCGGGCGGAAGCGGGTTCGAGCGGCGCGGAAGCGTTCTTTTTCGCGCGCTCTTCGAGGTAGCGCGGCAAGGCGTCTTTCCAGGATGGGATGGAGAGGCCGAGCGTGCGGTACTTGGCTTTACTGAGGACAGAGTACGACGGGCGTTGCACCGGACTGTAGAAGTCGCTGGTTTTGCAGGGGCTGAGGTTGGCGTCGATGCCGGCAGACTTGAAAATGTGCTGGGTAAATTCGTGCCATGAGCACTGACCGTCAGAACTCAGGTGATAAAGGCCGAACTTTTCGGTCGGGATCAAGGCGCGGACGGCGCGGGCGAGATCGGCGGTGTAAGTGGGGGTCATGATCTGATCGGCGACCACTTTAATGGCATCGCCGTTGGCGGCTTTTTTCAGCATGGTTTCGACGAAGTTGCCGCCTTTGCCGCTGCTGCCGGCGACTCCGTAGAGTCCGCATACGCGGAGGACATAGTAGCGATCGGTGTTTGAGGCGACAAGGGACTCGCCAGCCAGCTTCGAGGTGCCGTAGACACTTTGCGGAGCGGGACGGTCGGTTTCTTCGAAGGGCTGGTCGTGCTTGTATCCGCCGAAAACGTAATCGGTGCTGAAGTGAACGAGAATGGCGCCGGATTGCTTGCAGGCCTGGGCCAGCTTCATGGGCGCGGTGGCGTTGACTTCAAAGGCGAGCGCCGATTTTTTCTCGCACTCTTCGACCTTGTGATAGGCGGCGGTGTTGAGAACCGCGTCGGGCTTGTGATCGGCGAGGGCTTGCGCGACCTGCTCGTCGTTGGTGACGTCAAGTTGGGCGTGGGTGACGGGGACGACGGTATCACCGGCGGCCTGACAGACTTTGTTGAGGTCGGTACCGAGCTGGCCGTTGGCGCCGATGAGCAGAACTTTCATCGGGCAACCTCGGCGAGGTTGCGCAGACCTTGATTGGCGGCGAGGCTTTTCAGCGTGTCGATGTTGTAATACTGCGGATTGTCCCAATCGTTGAAGTCGTCCATGTGCTCGATGAGGTTCTTCACGATTTTCTTGACGTCGTGATTGGGGTGGAAGCTGAGAACGTTCTCGGCTTTCTGGATGCTGACCTTGTAGTTGCGGAAATCGGTGCGGTGATGAATGGTCAGATGCACGCGAATGCCGAGGTGCTCTTCGATGGCCATCTTGACCAGGTCGCCGACTTCGCCGACGGTGTAGTTGCCGGAAGCGATGTTGAAGATGCCGGAAAGCTTGTCGCTGGCTTCAATGGCGCGAATGTAGGCGTTGGTGGCGTCATCGATGCTCATGATCGGCCGCCAGATGGACGGATTGTTGACGGTGATTTCGCGGTTGCGGACGCCGTTCTTGAACATGGTGTTGACGATCAGGTCCAGGCGCATGCGCGGGCTATATCCGGAGATGGTGCCTTTGCGCAGGGAGATGACGGAGAAGCTGTCATCGACCAGGTTCATGACGGCTTGCTCGCCTTGCAGCTTCGAAATGCCGTAGGGGTAGGACGAAGAGACGGGACGAGTTTCGTCGAACAGCTCGTTTACGGTGTAGCCGTAAACCGAGCAGGAACTGGCGTAGACGTAGCGCTTGACCTTGGCTTTTTTGGCGACGTAGGCCAGATACGCGGGCGCGGCGGCGTTGAAGATGAAGTTCTCGCTGGGCGAATACTCGGCCATGGGATCGTTCGACAATCCGGCGAGAAAAACCACCTGCTGGTACTGCTCGAGGTCGGGAACGTTGATGGCGAAAATATCTTTCTGGATGATTCCGCATTCCGACGGCAGATGGTTGCCGAACCAGAAAAGGTCGAGGACGTCGACGTCGTATCCGCGCTCGAGCAACTTGGGAACCAGAACTGAACCAACGTAGCCTGCGCCACCAGCAATCAATATCTTCATAAAATTTTTATCTCCCAACCAAGGTGTGATCTTGCGTGTAAGTGAAGTTGTTTGAGTCGGGGGAAGCCAGCCACTGCTTCAAAGTCTGTGCCTTGCGATCTTTATCGGAAAGAATGAGATCGGTGGTGATGGGCCACTGGATGCCGATTTCGGGGTCATCCCAGCGAATGCCGGATTCGGCCTTGTTGTTGTACATGCCAGTGCACTTGTACTGGATTTCGGCGTAATCGGAGAGCACGCAAAAGCCGCGGGCAAAACCGGCGGGCGCCCAAATCTGCTTGCGGCTTTCGGCGGAGACTTCCATGCCGAACCATTTGCCGAGCGAGGGCGAGCCTTTGCGGATATCGACGGCGACGAGAAACGCGGTGCCGCGGGTGACGCGCATCAGCTTGCCCATCGGCGGTTCCCACTGGAAATGGAGTCCGCGTAGCACTCCGCGGACGGAGCCGGAGTGGTTGTCCTGCACGAATTCGGTGGGGAGGCCGAGCGATTTGAACTGATCGGCGCGAAAAACTTCGGTAAAAAAGCCGCGGTCATCCTGAAAAACCTGCGGGGCGAGGACACAGATACCATCGAGCGGTCTGGATTCGATTCGAAGTTCCATAGTTTCTTATTATTACGTGCGAATTACGATGATGTCACGTCCGTAAGCTGAGCCGGTGATAGCCAATCGAGCATTTCGATCGAAAATACCGAACCTTCCACGTCAGTCACTGGAGCAGAAGCCGGGGGGCCAAACTTAGGCCGGGCGACAGGGGAACAACGGCCCACGAACTCTCACATTCTGCCGGATTTGGGCGTCAAAAGCAAGATGAAAAAGACTGCGCAAAAGCGAGAATAAGTTCCCGATTCTGAGAGTGTTAAGGACTCGTCTTGATGGTGGCGGATGAATCGGCCTCGACGATGACTTCAACCTTCGCGCCCGGTTTCAGCTTGGCTTTTTCGCCGTTTTCATCGGTCACGAGGTTTTCAACCCTAATCTCGCGATAAAGATGGTCCGCGCCCTCGATCTCGATTTGCGCCTTCTCCGGCTCATTCGGAAGGCTAGGTTTAATGATCTTATCCACGACAGCAGGGAGCTTTTTGCGTTTCTTTGCCACGTGCAGGTTCTCCTGGATTTCTTAATTCTAACATCAGGTAGATTAGCGGCTGAAGCGCCAATTGACGACATCCTAATGGGACGTGGCATACCAGTTTCTGCTAATTGCATGTTGGGTGATGGTTTCGGCAGAATGACAGCATGGGGCGGAAAATTGTTAAAGGAGCACTCATGATGAAAAAACTTCTGCTATGCCTGCCCTTGATCCTGGTGGGGTTGGCGTCTGCGCAGGAAGCCGTACCCAGAACCTATTTCGGCATGATCATGCACTGCTGCGCGATCAATGGAACTGCCAAGCATGACTCGCAGCCTTGGCCGCCGGCGCCGTTCGGCAGCATTCGTCTTTGGGACAGCGGCACCTACTGGCTGAAAATCGAACCCGGTCCGAACAGCTATGACTGGGAAGTGCTCGACTCATGGCTGGAGAAAGCGAAACAGCACAATCAGGAAGTGCTGTACGTTTTCGGCGGCATTCCTGACTGGGCGTCGGGCGATAAGAATGATCCGAAGTGCAAAGACCAGGCCTTCAAAATGGCGGGATCGTGCCATCCGCCTGCCGATTTGAACGAAGACGGTAGTGGTACCAACCAGACCTTCAAAGATTTCGCCACCGCGCTGGTGAAGCACGCCAAAGGGCGAATCAGCTATTACGAGGTCTGGAATGAGCCAATGAACATGTTTTACTGGAGCGGCAATCCTCGGCAGATGGTGCGTGTGACCCAGGATCTGCGCGACATCGTCAAAAGCATCGACCCCGATGCGGGAATCGTATCGCCGGGAACAGGCTGGCTGGATGATCATCCGGAGAAGGCCAACTACGCCTGGAACCCGACGATCTGGACAGCGCAGTATCTTGAAGCCGGCGGGGGAAAATATATTGATGCGCTGGCCACACACGCTTACCTCAAGGGCACATGCCCGAGCGGCGGATGGGACCTGGACCAGATTGAAGTGCGCACCGAACCATTCCTCAAAATGATGAAGAAGAATGGCATCGCAGACAAGCCATTGTGGAGCACCGAGGGTAGTTGGGGCCCGGTGGCAGAACGCAAGGCGACATGCGTCACCGATCCCGACATGCAGGTTGCGTTCGTGGCGCAATACCACATTGCCATGTGGGCGGCCGGATACAAGCGCGTCTACTGGTACGCATGGAACGACAAAGATGTGGGCAGCCTGCTCGATCGCAATGAAATGGGCCCAACTGCGGCTGGGAAAGCATACGCATATGTCATTGACTGGATGGTCGGGGCGACGCTCAAAGGTTGCGACAAGAATAAAGCCGAGTGGAAGTGCACCTTCAGCCGGCCGGATGGATCGCAGTATCTGGCGATATGGGATGGCGCGCAAGCTTGTTCGGGCGGAAGCTGCGCGACCACGCCTGTGAAAGTTGACGCCGCCTACACCGACTACCTCGATTTGGCAGGCGGTAAAACCAAGATCGCCAACAATACCGTGCCGGTTGGATTGAAGCCGATCTGGCTGGAAGCTCCAGCCGCCGGTTCCAAGCGAAAATAGTTTAGCGGACGGAACCGGACAGAATTTGCACCGCGGCGGATGATCGGATCGCATCCAGCCGCGTTTTTTTGCTCTTCTTGATCCTGAATTCTCGCGAGTCCGCGCGGTTTCTGCAGCTTTTCCCTGTTGCGCAGTGATCTAAATCACCATTTTTTGAACCGAAGGACTTGTTCAACTACCCGTTTACCTGATGAACAATTCCCCGCGCGCGGGTTGGACTTCCGTCAGTTGTCCGATCGGGGTACCTCGCATACTCTCCGGGCTGGACGCGCCTTTTGGCGGAATCGGGAACAGCTGCGTTACTAAAGTTCCCATTCTCTTCCGGCGTTTCCCATCAGTCTGCGCAAGGGAGTACACAAGTCATGAGTCTTCAGAAGTATCTGGGCGTTACGCTCTTCACCTTGATTGCCGTTTCGTCGGCTCTGGCTACCGGCGCTGGAAAATCCAACGTCGCATGCCAGGGAACCATTATTTCGGCCACCGACGATCTGGTAAGCATCATCAACGGCGGCAAGGCGGGACAGACTTTCTGCATTGAGGGCGAACACCGCATCACTTCGACGATCGACGTAAAGACCGGGCAGTCATTGATCGGCACCACCAATGACTCGCGGATCAGCGGCGCTGTGGTGATCGGCCCATGGCAGGCGACTTCCACCCAAGGGGTGTATTACTACGAAGGCTCTTATGCCCACACTGCTCCACACCGGCAGATGACATTCAGCGCGGGCTTCCCGGTTTGCTACTGGGTGACCACTTATCTCGACGACATTTTTTTCCGCACCGGGGCGAACAACGACCAGCGAATCATGCGCGTGTTGAGCCTGAACGAAGTTGACCCCACCCAACCGGTCACCACTCAAGGCCAGGCTGTAACCGGCGGAGAAGCCGGACGATTCTTTTTCGATTACACCAACCATCGGATCTATGTGAGCCTGCCGAACAATCAAGATCCCAATGCCGCGACCGTCGATTTGGCCCTCAGCTTCGGCGATCCGCAAGGCGACTCATTGATCTTTGGGCCGGGCGCCGAGAACGTGACCCTGCAAAACCTGTTCATTGAAAAAGGCATGGATTACGGCATACAGGCGGGAAACGGCTGGACCATGAAGGATGTGACGGTCCGCTTTTTTCACAACATCGGGGCTTACCGCTTCAACGGCACGCCGGCTCAGCCCGCAACCATCGACGATACTTTGCTGACAAACAACGGCCGCATGGGATTGAACTCCGCATGGTCGACCACAGACCTGATGATTTCAAACAGCGAGATGTCGTGGAACAATATCGCAAATTTCCGCCAAAGCAAGAACACAGTCGGAAGCGGCCAATGTCTCGGCTATAACGATGCCGGCGCGTTTCACATTTATGCCGATATCGGCACGCCCACCCAGCCCTCCGTCACCATTGATCATTTGTGGAGCCATAACAACGTCGGCGACGGCCTGTGGTCCGACGGCGGAACGCAATATATACAGATCACAAACTCGGTTTTAAGCGGGAACGAACGCAACGGTTATTTTCACGAGATCAGTTGCCAGATTCAGTTCACCAACAACACCGTCTACGACAATGGCTATCCCCTGAAGAACAACGATCAGGGCGGCGGCGGCGTGGAACTGAGCGACTCGAATTACGCAAACATCAGTTCCAACCTGATCTACGGCAACGACGCGCCTGGCCGCGGATTCGGCGTGTTGCTGACGATGCAGCAGGACCATCCGCACATGCTCTCGAACGCCTGCCTCGGGGCAAAAACCGACTACGACACCACCAACGCTGTGAAGTACAACAGCGTGGCGAACAATACCGTCTACAGTTGCGCCGACGGACGGCTGATCGGAAAAGTTTGGGGCGTGGGAGGGTCGCTCAACTCTCGCGGCAATCAATATCTGCAGAATGCGTACTACCTGCGCTCTAACACAGCAACCCCGTTTTCAGATGGCAACAGCTCGAACCAGGATGTGAAGCTCGACTGGAGCGAATGGCAGCAGAGCAACCATGATGCCAATGGCTCGCTCGCAGTCGGCTGCACCTACGGTGTATCGGGAGATGAGAACGTGATCTACCCCTTTGGCGGCAATGGCGGCCCTTCCCATCCCGATGCAGGCCTGGTCGCAGACAAGTCCGGCAACCTGTATGGCACCACCCGGCAGGGCGGCGCTTACAATCGGGGCACCGTATTCGAGGTCAGTCCGGGTTCCTCAGGCTGGACGCAATCGGTCCTCTATAGCTTTACGGGAAATCACGATGGCGCGCAGCCGTCGTCCACACTGGTTTTCGATGCCAGGGGACATCTCTACGGCACAACCAGCGCGGGCGGAGGCGGCAGTTGCACAGGCGGGTGCGGAACGGTCTTTGAGCTCGCGCCTTCTGGCAGCGGCTGGACCGAGAGCGTCTTGTACGCCTTCGACGGCGGCGGCGATGGGCAACAACCGGCCAGCGGAGTGGTTCTCGGCGCCTCTGGCGTGCTTTATGGGACGACTCTCTACGGCGGCATGACCGACGAGAATTGCCCATCGGGGTGCGGAACCGTATACGCAGTGACTCCGGGCATGAGCGGATGGAGCCAGAGTGTTCTCTATGCCTTCGCCGGCGGCAGCGATGGTTCGTCGCCTTATGCGGGATTAACCATCGATGCTGGTGGCACTTTATACGGCACAACCATGAGTGGGGGATCCAGCAACAACGGCACCATCTTCATGGTCGGATCGAGCGGTGGCCATTGGATAGAATCGGTGCTGTATGCCTTTGACGGCAAGCATGGTTCCCTGCCCTACGGCGGCCTGGTGCGAGACGCCGGCAGAAACCTCTATGGAACAACCTACCAGGGCGGTTCGCAGAATTACGGCGTGGTATTCGAACTGTCCCCGGTCAAGGGTGGAGGATGGAATCAACGGGTGCTGCACGAGTTCTACGATGAGGCAGCCGGCAATCCCGCCGCGGGCCTGGTATTCGATTCCGCCGGCAGCCTGTATGGCACAGCCATGCAGGGCGGCAATTCGACCTCGTGTTCAGGTGGATGCGGGGCAGTCTTCAAACTGGCTCCGACCACCGGTAAATGGGAGTACAGCATCTTGCACATCTTCGGAAGCGGCGACGATGGCTTTCATCCGACAGCTCCGCTGCTGATGACCGGATCGGGGAATTTGTTCGGTACCACGCAATCGGGCGGCACCGGCGGAGATGGCACCGTCTTCGAGATCGTGAAATAGCGCGGAAGATGTTTCAGAAACGGACCGGGACCACCCGGTCCGCATTTTTTTTCTAATCATGTGCAACAGTTTTAATCGCTTATTCATTTTGTGGTCATCATTTTGGTAAACCCTTCGAATACCATCTGTTGTCCTGTGTTTGCTGGTTTCATTCCGGGACGGGATAATTTTTTTCGCACTTTTTTGCAAGAAAAGTGATGACAACCAAAGAAAGACTGGCTTAAACTGCCGATCAGTAGCCAGTTTCAGCCAGGGGTGTCCTGAAGTCCGCGTTAGGGCTGCGTGCTTAGGGTCACCTTCAACACCTTTGACAGGCGTGGGCCTTCGGTTGGGAAGATGCGCCCATTTTCGCCTCGCCGAGATGCTTTTGCATCGAGCGCGGTCACGCTTCGGAGCAAGGCAAGTCCGAGAAGCACCCGCTTGCCGGTTTCGTTCACGCCGAACAACGCCGGCGGCAAAAATTCTAGTAAAGAGGTGAAATCGTGCGCTACTCCCCCGCGCGTTGGTTCCAGTTACGTGTCTTTCCAACTGAGGCTTGTTCTTCGCTGCCGCTTGTTCTTTCAAAACTCAATCTAAAATTCTTGGCGGTTTGCTCTTTTGTAGTGTTCTCATTCTCCGCAGCCTTTGCGACGGGTGCGGGGCAATCCAAGGTTCCCTGTACCGGTACCGTCGTCCACTCATCTGACAATATTGTTTCCATTATTAATGCCGGCAAGAGCGGCCAGACATTTTGCATCGAAGGCGAACACCGTATTTCCGCTCCCATTCACGTGCGGACGGGGCAGACGCTGATCGGCACCACCACCAACTCCCGCATCAGCGGTGCCGTAGAGATTGGCCCCTGGCAGGCAACTTCAACCCGAGGCGTCTATTACTACGACGGCGCCTACGCCAACACCGCTCCCAACCAGATGGAGACCTACAGCGGATCGAATGTCTGTTACTGGGTCACCACCTACATGGATGACGTGTTCTTCCGCACCACCGGGACCAACGATCAGCGTGTCATGCGGGTGTTAAGCCAGAACGAGGTCAATCCCACGCAGCCCATCACCACGCAGGGCCAGGCGGTGACGGCCGGGGAAGCCGGCCGGTTCTACTTCGACTACAGCGCCAACCGGATTTATCTCAGCCTGCCAAACGATCGGGACCCGAACAGCGCCACCGTTGACCTGGCCATCCCGCTGAGTGGAAGCGGAAGCAATCCCTTGATCGCCGGGGCTGGACAAACGAACGTCACCTTGCAGAACCTGTTTATCGAAAAAACGATGCAGTACGGCATCATCGCGGGGACCGGCTGGAACCTGCAGAATGTCACGGTGCGCTTCGCGCACGGAATCGGCGCTTACCAACTGCAGGGGACGATCGCAGATCCGGCAACCGTGAATGAAACCCTGTTCACCGAAAACGGCCAGCTGGGCTTGACTGCCGGGCAGTCCACAAATCTCTCCATCACCAACAGCGAGATGTCGTGGAACAACATTGCGAATTTCCGCCAGACCTCGGGCCAAACCGGAAGCGGACAGTGTGCCGGCTATCACGATGCGGGGGCGTTCCACATCTACCATCTGCAGGGAACCGCCACGCAGCCTGCGGTTTCGATTAACAACTTATGGAGCCACAACAACGTGGCGGATGGTTCCTGGTCGGACGGTGGAACCCAGTACACGCAGATCACGAACTCCACCTTTAACGGCAACGAGCGTCACGGCTATTACCATGAGATCAGTTGCCAGATTAATTTCAGCGGCAACACCCTCTATGGCAATGGCTACGCTTTAAAAAACTGGGACCTGCCGGGCGGTGGTTTGAACATTAACGATTCGAACGACGGAACCTTCGAGTCAAATCTAATCTACGGAAATGACGCGGGCTTCGCCGTGCACCTGACCTATCAAACCTACCATCCGGATATGCTGTCGAACGCGTGTCTAGGGGCGAAAAATGATACCGACACCACCAATGCCCTTAAGGATAATCAGATTCTGAGCAACACGGTGTATACCTGCGCGGCCCTGGCATCGGTAGGGAAAGCCTGGGCAATGGGCGGTACGCTGAACTCCAGGGGCAATGAATACCAGTCGAACAATTACCACCTGTCGGACTCGACTTCGAATTGGTTTGCCGACAGCAACGGAAATCAGTTTGAACCCATGGCCTGGAGCGCCTGGCAGGGCGGCGAACACGATTCTGAGGGTTCGCTTTCCGTCGGCTGCGAATACGGAGAAATGCGTTTGCGGCCGCATCGCCCGCGCCGTCCGGATATTGAACACCATACGCCTGAACGGCCGGATCCCATCCAGTTCTCTTCCCGGCTGGACAATTAACCCACATAAACTAAAGATGATCCGAGGCAGCGTGCACGAACCAGATTCGTGCACGCTGCGCTCCTAACCTTCAGATTCTGCGGCTCATCGCTCCTTGGGCGTTCCGTAGCACTTTCAGGTTACCGGCAGTACCAAAGTGCTATTCCACGCTTGGACTATCGTCACTAGAATCTTTTCCAGAAACCGGAAGACTCCCCTTCGCAAGATCTTCCTCAGTTTTTCTTCTCCCCTGAAGATGACGGATTTTTTGCCCACAGGAAATTTGCCCTAAGAGGAGCACAGTTCATGAGGAAACAGGTTCTCAACACTTTGACTTTGGTCGCGGGCGCAGCCCTTCTTTCTTTTGTCGCCGCTATTTCGCTGTATGCCGCAGTCAACGCCACCAACGCCAGAGCCACCAAGGCCTACGCGGCTGACCAGGCGCGCGGAACCAGCAGCCGGAAGTCCGCGGCGAACTGGCTACGCCAGCAAAAGAACCCGAATCCACCTCCAACCCAAATCGGTTTTCTGAGCGGCACGCAAGTTCCCGCCGGCGGCGGTGCGTTTTCCCGCCTGCAATCGGCCATGGGAGATTTCAACGGTGACGGCAACCAGGACCTCGCCACGGTAGTTCTCGCACCGGGCGGCGTCTACTCGATTTCCGTAGTTCTGGGCAACGGAAACGGAACCTTTCAGCCGGCGATCATCACTCCGACCACCGCCATGTGCTGCGACCCGATCTGGGCCGGCGACATGAACAACGATGGCAAGGACGACATCGTCATGGGGCACGCAGCCACTTCCACCAGCCCGGCCAGCGTAGAGATATTCCTCAGCAACGGCGATGGCACCTTTACGTCCAAGGGTGTCACTCCGGTGACCAACGCGATCATCTGGGTGACCCTGCGCGATATGAACGGAGACGGAAAGCTCGACGTCGTAGTCGCCGATTCAGCCAGCCCCGGCAACATCTGGACCTACCTGGGCAACGGCGATGGCACCCTGCAGGCGCCCACCTCTGTGGTTTTCCCCGGGCAGTTGGCCGCCGGAGCGGACGATCCCTTTAACCCGGTAGCCTTCGGGGACTTCAACGGCGACGGCGTTCTGGACTTCGCGGGACCGAACGCCACCACCAATCAGGTGATGGTGTATTTCGGCCACAAATCCGGACCGTACAATGCGGGCGTTCCGCTCGCTACTTCGGATGCGACCTACGACTCATGCTATGTCGCAAGCGGCGATCTGCGCGGCAACGGAAAAGACGACATCGTCAGCGCCAACTGCACTGATGATTCAATCACCGTCTTCCTCAACAATGGCAACGGCAGTTTCAAACCCGGCGTTTACTATCCCGAATCCAGCGCGGTCTACACCGGCGCGTCGCCCGTGGCTCTGAGCATCGCCGACGTTAACGGAGACGGAGTCAATGACATCGTCGCCACCAACTTTCTTTCCAGTGATGTCAGTGTTTTCCTCGGCAACGGCGACGGCACCGTCAAGACTCCGACCGCCGGCTACATTGTCGGCGGCTCACCCCGAACTCCAGTCCTGGTCGGCGACTTCAACAATGACGGCAAGGCCGATCTGATCGTGCCTGACCGTGAATTCAACTTCGTGTATCTCGAAGGTTACGGCGATGGAACTTTCCGGTCTGCCCTGAATTTTTATTCGCTCCGCGGCAACGGATATCAGCCGAACGCGGTCTCGATTGCAACTGGCGACTTCAATGGCGACGGCCATCCAGATTTCGTGGTCGGCAACAGCAATGGGCCATCTGCCACTGGCGTGACCGTCTTCCTGTCGAACCCGGATGGATCGTTGCAACCGGGAGTTTCGTATTCCAGCGCCTCGAAGAATTTCGAACTTGAATATGTTGTGGTTGGCGACTTCAACGGTGACGGCAAACTCGACATCGCCGCTGCCGATTTCTACAACGGCGTCGTGCAGATCTTCAACGGCAACGGCAATGGTACCTTCAAAGCCGGAGCCACCTACGCTACCGATGCCACTGCCGGCGCCAACGCGCTCGGCCTGGTGGCGGCTGACCTCAACGGTGACGGCAAGCTTGACCTCGCCGTAATCAACAATCACGGCAGCAGCAGCGCCAACGTTGGGGTTCTACTCAATAACGGCAAAGGCGGATTCGATCACGTCGTCAACTATGCGCTATCGAAGCTGGCGACCCGGATTACTGCCGCCGACCTTCGTGGCGACGGCAAGATGGATTTGATCGTGCCCCTCTACGGGACGGTTGCGGCCCCGGGCACCGCAGTTGCAATCCTGCTCGGCAACGGTAATGGAACCTTCGCGCATGAGTCGGACCTGCAACTGACCAACAGTTCGGCCACCTTCCGCAACCCGTATATGGTAGCTGTCGGCGATGTCAACGGAGATGGGAAGCCAGACCTCGCCATCACCATTCAGGACCAGACCAACTTTAATCAGGGCATCGCGATCGCTCTCGGAAACGGCAACGGCACTTTCCAGGCGCCTGCGCTGCTGGCATCGACCTTGCAGAATCCGGTTCTTGACGTCCCACTTCCCGCTGCCATCCAGATGGTCGATCTGAACCGCGACGGCCATCTCGACTTGATTTACACCAACTCGGAATTCTCGACCGTCGGCGTAATGTACGGTAAAGGCAACGGGACGTTCTACGATCCTAGCGAGTTCGCAACCGGGCGCGCAGCTTATGATCTGGCGTTGGCCGACGTAAACCTCGACGGGGCCATCGACGCAGCCACCACCGGCAACGCCTACGAATTCTCTGGCGTCTCGATGCTGCTCAATATGAGCGGCGACACCACAACGGCCAAGTCATCCGACCCGCACACCAATTCGGGCCATTCCGTCACCTTCACCGCGGATGTTGAAAAATCCAAAGTTCGTGGCGTCACCACCGTTCCCACCGGGCATGTAACGTTCACCGACGGCGGCAAAGTTCTTGCAACCCTGCCGCTGGCCTCAGGTCAGGTCGACTACACTGCCGGCGCTCTGAGCAACGGCACCCACAACATCACCGCGAAGTACAGCGGTGACTTGAACTACCTGGCCACCTCGGCATCGTTCGTGCAGGTCGTCGGACAAGCGTCGTCTTCAGCCGAACTCACGTCCTCGGCCAAGCCATACGCTACGCCGGGCCTCGAAGTCACTTTCACCGCGAACATCGCTTCCACGGTCAACGGAGACACACTCGTCCCGACCGGAAAAGCAACTTTCTATGTCGACGGAAAAGCAGCGGGCACGGCGGCGCTGAACTCCAAGGCCATCGCGGCTTTCAGCACCCACGGCCTGGCTGTCGGAACGCACACCGTCACCGCGCAGTACGGCGGCGACGCAAATTTCCTGGCGGCCGCATCTCCAGCGCTCGAACAGTTGGTCGTGCTGCCGGATTATGCGCTCGGCGCCAACCCCAACAAGATCGCTGTGAACGCGGGTTCATCTGCCGAGTACACGCTCGCACTCACTCCGGCCTACGGTTATGACGGAACGGTGAAGTTCAGCTGCCCGTCAAACCTGCCCTCCGGTGTGAGCTGTTCCCTGCCGAATCCAATTGTGATGGATGGCCAGGACGCGAAGGTCACACTCAAACTCAACACCACCGGCGCGAGCGCGGCATTGGTCGCGCCTGCCACCCCGGCGCAGCATCAACAGGAAAATAACCTTTGGGCTAGCCTCGGCGGCATCGGCATGATCGGCTTGGTCTTCGCCGGCGACTGGAAGAAACGCAATCGCCGTCGCGCCATGATTCTCTTCGGCATCGTGGCTCTGATCATGGTTCTGGCTCTGACCGGTTGCGGAAGCGGCGGCCAGGGCAGTTCCGGTAACGGTGGCGGCGGCAACAACGGCGGCGGTGGAACTCCCGCCGGAACCTACACCATCGCCATCACCGCGAACGGCAGCGCCGGCACAAACGGCGGCAGTACCGCTGCGCACACCGTCAACTTAACTCTCGTTGTCAACTAACTCCAACGCCTCGGGGCGTCCGGTCGTCTCGGACGCCCCCTTTTTTTCGATGTGGTAAGTTAAAACCTCCCGCGGCAGCCTGCGCGGAATCGATCACGAAGCACTTCCCTTTTTCCCCGATGGCAGCGACCTGCGAAATCATCACTGACTTCCATCGTTTGGAGGAACTTGCGCCCTATTGGGAGCGCTGGTGGCAGGCCGACCCGCGCGCGGAAATTTTCCAAAGCTTCGCCTGGGCCCGCTCCTGGTGGAAATGCTTCGGCAGCACTGTGAAATTGTGCACGCCCGTGGTCTACGAACAAGGCAAACCCATATTGATTCTGCCGCTGGTCGAGCGTGGACGAAAGCTGGTTTGCCTGGGCATGCCGCAATCCGATTACTGCGATTTCGTCAGCTCGCATCCTCAGCCTGAGATCCCGCTGGGCGTGGCATTTGAGGCGCTGCTCCATTCCGGGATCGATTGGAGCGAGTGCATGCTCGAAAATCTCCCGCCCTGGAGCCGATTGTTGGCGGCTGCGCAAAAGCTACGGCCGCGACTGAAGGAACTCATCCAGATCAGCCCCACCGAATCGTGTCCGACGATTATTTTCGGCGATCGACGCGACCAAATACTCGACGAGCTTACCGGCAAGAAGCATACCCGTCGCCGCCTGAACAAGTTGAACAAGGCCGGCAAACTCAACTATCGCCATATCGAAGATCAAACCGAGGCGCAAGAGCAACTCAAGAATTTTTTCCAGTCACATCTGGAGCGCTGCGCTTTGCTTGGCAAAACCAGCAGTTTTGAAGATCCCGCCACGTGCGAGTTCGTGCAGGAATTGATCGGCCAATGCGATCTGAAGAAGGAAATCCGTTTTTCCGTGGTCGAATTGAACAACCAGCCCATTGCCTGGAGCATCGGATTCCTGCTCAACGGAAAGTTTGATTTTTACCAGCAAACTTTTTCGGTAGCCGCCGAAGAATACGCCCCCGGTGAAGTGTTGATGTATTTTCTGTTGGAATATGCCAGGAAAAATGTCGATCGCGAGTTCGACTTTATGCGCGGCGAGGAGTTCTTCAAGCGCCGTTTCGCCACCGAAGTTCGCCAAAGTTGCACTCTTTACCTGGAGCGTCCGGGACCGATTGGCGAACTCCGCCGGGAGTGGCGGGCCCTGCAGGCCCGGTCCTACGAAACCCTCGGCAAGTGGGAAGTTGGCCTGCGCGCACATCCCATTTTTCCACGAATCCGGGCAGTGCTGGTTTGGGTACGTAAAGCCCGCAAGAGCGACGCACCGAGCTCGACTGGATGATGAGGAGATAGCGCATAAGTGATTGATTTATTTGATACATACATGACTATGTTTTGGGATAGAGTCTTTGTCCTCCCATTCTTTTGGTCCCTTGCAGTTTTTTGCAGAGGTACCTATAATTTTGTTGATACTGTTTAAGTCCCGGCCGTACCGTTTTTGGGACGCCCCCCCGAGGACTGGTAGTTAAGTTCCAGCAAAACCAAGCTAGTAGGATTGTCGGCCAACGATTAGTGGCGATGGTACATCTGCATCTTGGGTCCAAACAATGTGACTCAGAGGGCGGAGCTTTAGCTGGCGTGCGGTACCATAGAAGTTGAAGATGGCAACCGGCGAAACAGCCCCAAAAGCCCATTGGTACGCTATACGCACCCGGTCGCGGCACGAAAAAGTGGTTGCTACCCAGCTTGAAGGTTTGGAAGTTGAACACTTCCTGCCGTTGGTCAATAGCCTGCACCGCTGGAGTGACCGGAAAAAGCAAGTGGTATTGCCGCTGTTTCCGGGGTACGCGTTTGTCCGGCTCGATTATGCATCCGAGTATCGCCTTCGAGTCCTGAAGACGCACGGAGTCGTGGGGTTTGTTGGCTCGCGAGGCGAAGCGACGCCGATCCCCGACAGTCAAATCGACGGCGTGCGTATGTTGCTGACGCAGGATGTGCCGTTTAAAAACCACGCGTTCCTGAGAATAGGACAAAGAATTCGCATCCGGGGCGGCTCACTGGACGGAGTGGAAGGAATCTTGATCGAACAGAAAAAAGCGAGGACGCTGGTGCTTTCGATTGAACCCATCCAGCGGTCCATCTCCATCGACCTCGAAGGTTATGACGTGGAGGTAGTCTGAGCATCCAGTTCAACCGAACCGCCTTGGCAGAAGCTCCCGTTGCCGGAGAAATGGAAATCCCGGCCAGCGCAGCGGAGGACACGCCACAGTCCCCTTCGACGGCTTCCCAGGAACCTTCGGCAACTCCGGCCGACCCGGCATCCTCCGAAAACGTCGTTTGCTTTACCCTGCGCAGTGCGCGCAGCCGGGCTGAAGTGCAGGCCATCCGGCAGGCGCTTGGATTTTCCGGCTGGAACCGCCGTCGCGCCGCGCGG
The DNA here is from genome assembly GCA_036392935.1 of Terriglobales bacterium. Classification (GTDB taxonomy): domain Bacteria; phylum Acidobacteriota; class Terriglobia; order Terriglobales; family Acidobacteriaceae; genus DASVWZ01. The sequence continues at coordinate 33,052 of DASVWZ010000136.1, forward strand.
CTCCTCGAGATCAGTTATCGCAGCTTGCTACTTAAGATTCAGCAACACAAAATTACACGTCAGACGCTGTAAATACCGGTAATCTTAAACAGGCCCCCGATTGTGAGGAACGCAATTGAGTAGAAATTTCGAACTGTTGAGCCAACTGGGACGTGTGCAGGACATCCTGCAGAAGCCCGAAGAGGGTGCACCCACGCTCACCGGCGAGCCGATCATTGAATCGCTCGTTCCTTCAGCAACGTTCGGGGTCCAGGGAAGCGCCCGCGAAGAGGTCCTTAAGCTGGTGCGTAACCTGTTCTTCGTGCCCGGCCCCGCCGCACCGCACCGCGTGGTTTTTGCCGGTACCGAACCCGGCACCGGCTGCACCTGGATTTGCTGTCACGTGGCGGAAATGCTGGCCACGCAGGTGCGTGGCTCCGTCTGCCTGGTCGATTGCAATCTGCGCGCGCCCAGCCTGCACGAGCGGTTTGGCGTTCCGAATCATCACGGCCTGGCAGACGCTCTGACCGCCGGCGGCTCCATCCGTCAGTACGTGAACCGCCTGTCGCCCTCGAACCTTTATCTGCTGAGCGCAGGATCGTTGAAAGAAGGCGAGCAGGTGATTTTCGCGTCCGACAGCGTGCGGGCGCGCGTGAATGAACTGTATTCGCAATTCGACTACGTGCTTTTTGATACCGCCGCGCTGGCCATCTCGAACGACGGCATCGTATTGGGCCGCTCGTCTGACGGCGTTGTTCTGGTCGTTCGAGCCAACTCATCGCGCCGCGAACGGGCGATCAAGGCGGTTGAGGATCTTAAGACTGCCAAAGTTGAAACCCTGGGCGCTGTACTGAACCAACGGACTTTCCCCATCCCCGACGCTATCTATAAGTACCTGTAAGTTGCTTGCGGCCTGAAAAATGGCTGTGATTCAAACTGCATGCTTATACCGCACAAATTCCTCACTTCCCCACATCACCCAACCAGCCTGTGGAGGGCCATCCTGTGAGCACCGTCTGGCGTAAGTTTCTCAACGACACCTTAAAGCTGTTCGATCTTTTCCTTTTACTGGTTTCTTTCGGCATTTCTACGGTTGTCGTTTTCCTGCGCCTGAGTTCGGTTTCCTTCGCTGATTTCTTTTCCATGCGGGTGAAGCTGCAGAACTTCATCGCATTCTTTCTGCTGCTCTGCGTCTGGCACATCATATTTACCGCCCTCGGTCTTTACGATTCGAAACGGCTCGCCAGCCGGCGCGTCGAGGCCATGGACCTGGCCAAAGCTACGACCATCTCTTCGGTGGCTTTGGCGGTCGGCACGTTCCTGTTCGGCTTCCGCATGGTTACGCCCGGATTTGTGGCGTACTTCTGGGTCATCAGCACCGTCGTCGTCGTCTCCGCGCGCATGGCTTTGCGGACATGGCTGCGCAGCTACCGCGCCCACGGACACAACCTGCGCAATATGCTGATCGTGGGCACCAACCGCCGCGCCGTCCAGTTCGCCAAGACCATCCAGTCGCGGCCCGATCTCGGCTACCGCATCATCGGGTTCGCCGACACCAATTGGAGCGGCTCCGACGACCTGAAGCGTCACGGCTTTAATCTGGTCAGCGATCTCGACAACCTGCCCAACTACCTGCGGCACGCGGTGGTCGATGAAGTCACGCTCGCGCTTCCCATCCGTTCGTTCCACGCCAACAGCACAGCCGTGGCTGAGCTTTGCGAGCGACAGGGCATCATGCTGCGCGTGCTTTCCGACATCTTTGATCTGAAAACCGCCCGCTCCCGCGCCGACGAAATCGGGGGATCGACCATCATCACCCACTACGTGGGCGTACCCGATGGCTGGCCTTTGACCGTCAAGCGCACCTTCGATTTTTTCGCTTCGCTCACCATCCTCATCCTGATCAGCCCGCTGCTGCTCATCACCGCAATCTTCGTCAAGCTCACGTCTCCCGGCCCAATATTTTTCGTGCAGAAACGCGTCGGCTACAACAAGCGGCCGTTCTTCATCTACAAATTCCGCACCATGGTCATTGACGCGGAAAAGAAACTGCGCGACATCGAGCATCTGAACGAAGTCAGCGGCCCGGTCTTCAAAATCAAGAACGACCCGCGCATCACGCCCATCGGAAAATTCCTGCGCCGCACCAGCATCGACGAACTGCCGCAGCTGTTCAACGTTTTGCTCGGAGACATGAGCCTGGTCGGCCCCCGGCCGTTGCAAGTGCGCGACTACGATCTTTTCACCCAGGACGGCGAAGACTGGCAGCGCTGCCGCTTCAGCGTGCGCCCCGGCATCACCTGCTTGTGGCAGGTCAACGGCCGCAGCTCAATGCCGTTCCATCAGTGGATGGAGCTCGACCTGCAATACGTTCAACGCTGGTCGCTCTGGCTTGATTTCGAAATTCTCTTCCGCACTATTCCTGCGGTCCTGAAAGGCTCGGGAGCCGCATAGACTCCGCCGCCAGGCGGAGAGCGCTTTACCTCCACCACATGCAAATGAACCAAAAAGCTGGAGACCCGCGTGTGCCAAGCGGCACGCAGCGTGAGCCCGCATCGATGACCGCGCAAATGGATCTTGCCAGCGAGCCGTCCGCTTCCGGCACGGTTCACGCGCTCTTCGAAACTCAAGCCGAGCGAACTCCAGACGCCACCGCGGTCACGCAGTCCGGAGAGTCCCTCACCTATCGCGAGCTCAACGCTCGCGCCAATCAGCTGGCCCGTTTCCTCATTGCCTCCGGCGTCCAGACTGAGGACCGCATCGGCGTCGCGCTCCTGCCTTCGCTCAATCTTCCCGTCGCCTTGCTTGGCGCCCTGAAGGCTGGCTGCGCCTGCCTTCCGCTCGATTTGAATTACCCGCAAGAGCGCCTCACCCTGATGCTCGACGATTCGCGCCCGGCGCTGGTGCTCACCGAAAGCGACGTGGCAGATCGCCTGGCCTTTGCAAAAACAAAGCTTGTCTCGCTCGACACCGAAGCTGACAATATCTTTCGCGGCGCCTCATCCAATCTCGATCTGCCCATCACCTCCGAAAATCTGGCCTACGTCATCTATACCTCCGGATCGACCGGACGCCCGCGTGGCGTGCTTCTGCCGCACCGCGGCTTGGCCAATCACAACCAGTCCTCAATCGAACTTTACGATCTGACACCCGACGACCGCGTCCTGCAGATGTCATCCATCAGCTTCGACATCGCCGTCGAAGAAATCTTCCCTGCCCTGGCCGCCGGCGCAACCCTCGTCCTCAAAGACGAAGCATTCTCTTTGCAGGCCGACGAGTTTCTCCACTGGATTGGCGATCAGCGCATCAGCGTTCTCGATCTGCCAACCGCCTTCTGGCATGAACTCGTCCATCAGATGAGCGCCACGCCCGGCGCCACGTTGCCGACCTCGCTGCGCATGGTGATCCTCGGCGGTGAAAAAGGTTCAACCAAGGTCTTTCGCGCCTGGCAAAAGATCTCCGGCAATCGCGTGCGCCTGATCAACACCTACGGGCCCACCGAAGCCAGCGTAATCGTCAGTGCCTTCGAGCCCGCGCGATTCCCTGACGCCGAATTGGGTGACAGCCTGCCGCTCGGCTTGCCCGCCTGCAACGCCACTATCATCCTGCTGGACGAAGATCTCAAACCGGTTCCGCAGGGCACCCCCGGCGAATTGCACATTGGCGGACCGCCTTTGGCTCGTGGCTATCTCAATCATCCCGATCTCACCGCCAAAAAGTTTATCCCCGATCCCTTCAGCGAAGATCCCTCCGCGCGCCTTTACAAAACCGGAGACATGGCGCGTTACGCGCCCAACGGTCAACTCGAATTCATGGGCCGCGTCGACTTTCAGGTTAAAATTCGCGGCTTCCGCGTCGAGCCAGGTGAGATCGAAGCCGTGCTTCACAAATATCCAAATCTCGCCGAAGCCGTGGTCATCAGCCACGAGCACGCCAACGGTGACAAGAGCCTCGCCGCCTATACCGTGTGGGCTGCCGGACACGCGCCCGCATCGCACGCCGAACTGCATAATTTCCTGAAGCAGCGCCTGCCCGAATACATGATTCCTTCGGCGTTCGTCACCATGCAGCGGCTGCCTTTGACGGTAAACGGCAAAGTCGACCGCAAAGCCCTGCCCAGGCCCGATCTCGCGCCCGTCTCGACTAAATCCACCGCCGTTCCGCAAGACGAATTGCAAGCCAAGCTGATCGGGATATGGCAATCCGTACTCGGGCGCAAAGACGTCGGTATCGACGACAACTTCTTCGAAATGGGCGGCTACTCCATACTGGCTGCACGACTGATGCATCGCGTCGGACAAGCCATGGGCTCGACTTTACCGCTCGCTCTGCTCTTTCAGGCTCCGACCGTGGCCAAAATGTCCGCCCTTTTGCAGCGCGACGGCTGGTCGAGCCACTGGTCGTCTCTGGTTGCCATTCAGCCCTCCGGCAGCAAGCCGCCCATCTTCTGCGTTCACGGAGTCGGTGGCAACGTTCTAAACCTGCGCCCGCTTTCGCGGCGCCTCGGCGCCGATTACCCGCTCTATGGCCTGCAGGCCCAGGGGCTCGACGGCCGGCAGCCATGTCTGACCAGTATTGAAGACATGGCGGCACATTACATCAAAGAAATTCGCACCATACAGCCGGAAGGTCCGTACCTGCTCGGCGGATATTCTCTCGGCGGCGTCATCGCCTATGAGATGGCGCAGCAACTCACCGCCAACGGCGAAGAAGTTGCGCTGGTCGCGCTGCTCGACAGCTACCCCGGCAACGTTAAGCCGGAAACCAATCGCCTCCTCGATTTGCTGCGCTCACCACAACGTTTGCTGTTGGAGATGCCGGCAGCTGCTTGGGAATCGATCCAGCGCAAAGTCAAGCGCGGCCGCGTGAATCCCGCGCTGAAAAAGGTTTTCCTGCAGAACACCGACAACGCCGATCGCTACGTCTTGCGTCCTTATGACGGCAAAGTCGCGCTGTTCCGCGCCAAAGACAAATCGTGGCGCGGCACCGACCCCTATGAGCACTGGGCAACGCTCGCTCCGAAGCTCGAGACCCACGAAGTGCCCGGCGACCACCGCGAACTGCTTTATGAACCCCGCGTCGCGCACTTGGCCGACAGTCTCCGCGCCCGCATCGATGCAATCGTCTCCTCCTACGAGCCGGCGCAAGCCTCCTGATTCCCCGAAATGAATTCATTAAATACGCAAGAGCAGCAATCCTCGAACTACACCGCCAAACCCATGCCGCAGGCCCGCGGCAATGGCCGGCCCGCGGCTGCGGACATAGAGCGCAGCGACGGCGACCGGAGCGGCATGTGGCGCAAGATCCTCTCCTGGACCCACCAGGGCGGTCTCACCGTTCTTGACCAGGGACTGATCTCCGGCTCCAACTTCCTCATCAGCGTTCTGCTGGCGCGCTGGCTCACCGCCGAACAATATGGCGCGTACGCCGTGGCCTTCGGCGTATTCATTCTGCTGTCGCTGATTTATCAATCGCTCGTGCTCGAGCCCATGTCGGTTTTCGGCGGCTCGACCTACCGCCATAATTTTCGCGCCTACTTCGCATCGCTCCTCTGGATCCACGTAATTCTCTCGGCAGCCATCTGCATTCTGTTCGGCGCAACCGCCGTTCTCAGCCGATTCTTCGGAGCCTCCGTAGGATTGCCCGCGGCCCTTGCCGGCGTAACCATCGCTTCTCCGTGCGTGCTGTATTTCTGGCTGGCGCGCCGCAGTTGCTATCTCGAATTTGTTCCCGCCGCCGCCGCCTCGGGAGCATTCGTATATTGCGGCTTCGTGATGGCCGCTCTCTGGCTCTTCTATCACGAGCATCTGCTTTCGCCGTTCACGGCATTCATTCTCATCGCCATCGGTTCTCTGGGCACGGGATCATTCCTGGTCCTTCGCAGAAAACTACTCGTCCGTCACGACGGGCCGCGGCCTCAGACCCTGGCGGTCGCGCGCGAACACTGGAACTACGGCGCATGGGCGCTCGCCGCTTGCATCGCCAGTTGGATTCCCGCCTACATTTACTACCCCATCCTGAGCAGCTTCGGTTCGATGGCGCAATCCGGCCAGCTGAAAGCCCTGATGAACCTGACGCTGCCGCTTGAACAAACCAAAGCCGCGCTGTCGATGCTGTTGCTTCCTTACGCCGCCGGATACCAACACGGACACGAAACCGGCGCAAAAAAGCTGAGCATCCGCATGACGATTTTCGGCACCGGGATCGCCGTTCTGTACTGGGGCCTCATCATTCCATTCGCACGCCCGTTGTTTCACCTGTTGTACTCGGGCCGATACATGGAAGTCGCCTACCAGATTCCGCTGGTCGCGGTGGGATCGATTTTCTGGAGCGCATCCTTCGGCCCGGCAATCGCGCTGCGCGGCATGAAGTCACCGACCTCGGTGTTCTATGCGTGGGCATTCTCGGCCGTCGCGTCGCTGATCATCGGCGTTCCCGCGTGCTGGTATTTCGGCCTTTCGGGCGGCATCTGGGGCAACAATGTCGCCGACATCGCTTCGTTCATCGCGGTCACGTTCTTGCTCTATCGCAAGATCAAAGCGCAACCGGCCGCGCTGGCGAATGAAGACAACGTCGCCGAAGCCATCGCCGAAACTTAAATTCTTCCCGAATTCATCATCCCCAGAAGGGCGCTTTCATTCATGAATACTACGCAGGAACAACCATCCACTTCTCCGGCGCAGCCGGCCAAGAAAAAGGCGCGCATTCCGCGCAGCCGCTTGCGGCACAACTTATCCAAGAGCGTATTGCGCGTGCCGCTCGAGTGGGTGCGCCATCGCGGCTTGTGGCCGACCGACGTTTTCATCGGGTCCTACCCGCGTTCCGGCCGCACCTGGTCACGCTTCGTGCTGTACGAAATCCTCACCGGACGCGAATCCAACTTCGCCGACGTCAACGCCACGCTGCAAGGCGTGTACAGCCTGTCGCACGGCATTCCGGTTCTGCCCAACGGCGGCCGCGTGGTCAACACTCATGAGGCGTATCGCCGCGAATACAAGAAAGCCCTGGTTTTGGTCCGCGATGTGCGCGATGTGGTCTTGTCCGAATACGCGTATCTGAAGGGCCTCGAATTTTTCGATGGTACGCTGGATGAATTCATTCCGCGCTTCTGCGGCGTCGGAGGCAAAGTCAACGGCTATGGCACCTGGCACAGCCACGTGGCCTCATGGCTGGATTCTCCCATTGCCGGCACGCCGAATCTTCTTTTGGTCCAATATGAGGAACTGCGTCGCCAGCCGGAAGAATGGTTTGGCCGCATCGTCGATTTTTTTGGCGTGCATGTGACTCCGGAACGGATCGCACAGGCGGTAGCCCACAATTCCATCCGCGAAATGAAAGAAAAAGAACGCAAGCAGCCGCAGATGCGCAGCGGCGACTTCGTGCGCAGCGGATCGATCCGCGGCTGGCGCGACAAGTTGACCGCCTCCCAAGTCAAACTGGTCGAGAAGCACACCGGCGGCGTTCTGCAGCGGCTGGGATATCAGCTCAGCTCTGAGATCGCCGAGCCTGCCGTGGCTTCACCGCGCGCGTAAAATACCCGTAGATTCCATGAACGGAAATACCCGACACGCTGAAAGCTTTCAGACTTCACCGGCCCTGCGCCTGGTGATGTTTGGCATATTCATCGCCGCCGGCCTGCTCATCACTATGAGCAGCGTCCAACTCTTCGACCGCTATGGGGTCGGCTTAGTCACCGCCATCGTGGTCGCCATCCCCATCGGCGTCGCTATCGCCTGGGGAGCCATTCCGGAACTCATCCGCAACGCCAGTTCCCTGCGCAAACATTTCGGCTGGCAGGAGTGGGCATGGCTGTTTTTGTTCATCAGCGCCATGACCTTTGAAGTCCGCAACCTGCATGAGGCGATGAACAACCCGCTCGATTCCTACGTCGCCATTCGCGCCGCGTCGGAGCTGATCGTCGCCATCATTCTCGCGTGGCGCATCGCCTCCGGCAAAAATTCGCTGCAGTACCTGTTTCACGGCCTGCCCGGCTTTGTCGCCCTTTACTGCCTGATCGCCGGCATCTCCACCGCCTGGTCGATCGTTCCCGCGTGGACATTCTTCAAAACCGCCGAATACTCCCTCGACGTGGTCACCGCCGCGGTCATCTATGACTCGGCCCGCACCGCCGAACAATACGAGCAGGTGCTGAACTGGACCTGGACCATCTACGCGCTTGAAACCGCGATCCCATGGGTCGGCGCCATCATTTCTCCTTCTACCGCCTGGGACGAAATCGGCCGCCTTTACTCCACCATGCCCATGGTCGGCCCCAACAACATCGGCACCACCGGCGCCGTCATGACCCTGGTCGGCGTCAGCCGCCTCTTGTGGCGCGATCGCCGCGGAACCAGCCGGGCATGGTATTGGGCAATGATCGTTTACGGCGTCGCCTCCATGGTCGCGTCGCACACCCGCCACTCCTTCGGTGGCACGCTGGTCGGCCTCATCATCATTCTCATCCTCGCGCGCCGCAAGTGGATCGGCGTGGTACTCGCCGGACTGTCCACTCCGTTGCTGGTCTTCACCTCCGCCGGAACCACAGTGACTGAGTACCTGCGCCGCGGCCAATCCGACGAAGACCTTCGCGGCCTGACCAGCCGTATGGATTTCTGGGGATACGCCTGGCAGCAATTGGTGCAGCATCCGCTGACCGGCCTGGGCGCCTACGCCGGCGGCCGCTTCGGCGTGCTGGAAAAAATCGGCCGCGCTGAAGCCGGCAGTATTCACAGCGACTGGGTCGAGATCATCATGGGTACCAGCTTTTGGGGCGTGCTCGCGCTCGCTCCCGCTGTCTTCGGAACTCTGTGGTATCTGTGCAAAGGCGCCCTGTCCGATCTGCTCAAGCCGCTCGAGCGCGACCTCGCCATCGAATGTGCCGGCGTTATGGGTCTGTTGACGCTGCACTCGTTCCTGAACGACGAATTCGTCTGGCACCCGCCGCTGCTGTTCCTCGCGGTCCTCGGATACGCTGAGCTCATCCGCCGCCGTCTGAAAGCCGCCGAGGCAGCCTCGCCCGCACAACGCGCGCGCAGTTACGAAATCAACGTGCCGTACGCTCCCGCCAAGGGATAGCATTATTCGCGCACCACCACCAATTGCAGGATTCGCGCATCGCAACCTGAGTCAATCATTGGCAAGCGCTGAAACAACCCGCTCCAAGTTCCCGGCCGGCGAACTCGACAGCCACGCCCGCGCCGATTCCAGCATCTACGCCGACGGCACCTATCTCAAGACCAATCCTTCCTGGCATGAAGAGGATTCTCCCTGGAAAGCCGGCCAGGTCATGAAGATGCTGCGCAAGCACAAGCTGCAGCCTTCAAGCATTGGCGAGATCGGCTGCGGAGCCGGTGGCGTGCTCAGCGAACTCATCACCAAATTGCCCAGCACATCCGCCGTGGGATATGAAGTTTCCCCGCAAGCCTACGAAATCTGCTCCAAAAAAGCCGCCGGACGCCTCGAATTCCGCCTCCGCGACCTCTTCGAAACCGACGACTACTACGACCTCATGCTGGCCATGGACGTCTTCGAACACGTCGAGGACTACATCGGCTTTCTGCGAAAGCTGAAACGTCACGGCCGCTCGCATCTATTCCACATTCCGCTCGATATCAACGTGCTCACCGTCCTGCGCGCTACACCCATCAAAGCCGTGCGCGAAGACCTGGGTCACCTGCACTATTTCACCAAAGACACTGCGCTGCGCACGCTCCAGACTGCCGGTTACACTATCCGCGACTGGTTTTACGGCCCCGGCATGCTGGAGGGTCCGCCGCGCAAGCGAATTCGCGCCCGCATCGCCTATTGGCCGCGCAAGATCGCGCTCTCGCTCCATCCCGATCTGGCCGTGCGCACGCTTGGCGGTTGCACCCTGCTGGTGCTTTGTGAGTAAACCCGAGTCACTCAAACCACGGATTCCTTAACCTCCACCTTGCACCGTGGGTTACAATAGGTCAGGCAGTTTTGGGAGCTTCCTGAGGTGGCAAAAACGGCCCAGATTCGGCCCGGGAAATGCCGCAATAATCAAGCATTGGTATTAGATCAACTCATCATCAACCTTTCGGTTCCGGGCTGGCGTCTGTGACAGCCAAGGAACTTGAATCATGAAGATCCTTCTCGTTCACAACGCGTATCAGCAGCCGGGTGGTGAAGACGTTGTCTTCCAGCTCGAGCGCGACATGCTGCGCGCCGCCGGGCATGAAGTTCTCGAGTACCGCCGCTTCAACGATGAGATCAAAGACTACTCCATCGTGAAGCGCATCGGCCTGCTCGGCAAAACCGTATGGGCCGGCGACTCCCATCGCGACGTCACCAATCTGCTCAAGCAGTACAAGCCGGCAATCGTTCACGTCCACAACGCGTTTCCGCTGGTTTCGCCTTCGATCTTCTGGGCCTGCAAGGCTGAGAACGTTCCCGTCGTCCAGACCCTGCACAACTACCGTCTGCTTTGTCCCGGTGGAAATTTCTGCCGCGACGGCCGCCCCTGCGAAGACTGCATCACCGGAAAATTCTGGCAGGGCGCCATTCACGCCTGCTATCGCGATTCGCACGCTGAGTCCGCCGCGGTCGCGCTCATGCTCACCGTCCACCACGCGCGCAAAACCTGGACCGAGATGGTCGACTGCTACGTGGTGCTCACCGAATTTTCCCGCAGCCGCTACGTCGACTTCGGATTCCCCGAAGACAAAATCCGCGTCAAACCCAACTTCGTCGATCCCGACCCAGGCATGCGCACCGGCCCCGGCGGCTACGCCTTGTTCGCCGGACGCCTCGATCCGGAAAAAGGCATCCCGACGCTGCTCAAAGCCTGGCTGCAGATGTCGCACTTCCATCGCCTGCGCATCCTCGGCGACGGCCAGTTCCGCACCCAGACCGAAGCTTTCGCCAAGGTTTACCCCAACGTCGAATTCACCGGATGGCTCTCTCACTCCAGCGTTTTTGAGCAGATGAAAGGCGCCCGCTTCGTCGTCTTCCCCAGCGAGTGGTATGAGAACCTCCCGCTGGTCATCATTGAAGCTTTCGCCTGCGGCGTCCCTGTCATCGCCTCGAACCTGGGCGCCATGAAGGAAGTGGTCGAGCATGGCCGCACCGGGCTTTTATTTGAGCCGGGCAACGTCGCCGATCTCGCCCGCACCATGGCCCTTGCCTGGGACCGTCCCGACTACATGCAGCAGCTGGCGCAGAATGCTCGCGCCGAGTACGAAAAGAAATACACCGCTGCGGTCAGCTATCGCCGCCTCATGGCGATCTACGACGAAGTCATCGCCCGCCGCTCTCCGGCCGCGAAAAGCGGGGCTCTCAAAGTCCCCGTAAGCCAGTAACCCGAACCATCCCCTCCTGCCCGCTGGTTCGTTCCCTGCTCCCTTTCTGTTAGCCTTTTCTTTCACCGTGCCCAAACGCTACATTACCGTCAGCGTGGACGACGGCGCCCTCGAAGACCCGCGCGCCGCCGATCTGCTGCGTAAACACGGCCTCAAAGCCACGTTCTATATTCCCGCCAAAAATCCCGAGCGCGCCGTAATGGCTCCCGCCACCATCCGCGAGATCGCCAAAGACTTTGAAATCGGCGGACACACCGTCAACCACATTTCGCTCCATTCGCTTTCCGATCGACAAGCCCAAGCCGAAATCTCCGAGGGAAAAAAGTGGCTCGACGATCTGCTCGGCCAGGCCAGCGTTTCCTTCTGTTATCCGCAGGGCAAATTCAATCGCAAGACGCCGTCGCTGGTGCAGGCCGCCGGGTTCCTCGGCGCCCGCACCTGCCTCTTCAACCTGCACAGCGTCCCCGCAAACCCTTTTCTCTGGGGATTGACCACGCACGCCTGCGATCACAGCGCGGCCATTCAGGCGCGGCATGCGCTCATCGAAGGCAATCTCCGCGGACTGCGTAACTTCTTTTTTATCTATAACTTAGCGACAGGCTGGCGAGACCACTTCGCTCGCGGCATGGAGCACGTCGATCGCCACGGCGGCATCGTGCATTTGTACTTTCACAGTTGGGAGATCGACCAGCTTGGCCAGTGGGGCGCGCTCGACGCCGCCCTGGCCTCGGCCGCCCGGCGCGGCTTCGCGTCGGTGACCAATGGCGACCTGTTCCGCCAGTGGGCGGAGTTGAAAGGCGAATTAACGGGATACTAAAACGCGCTCGGATCCACACCTACGGCGTGATCTCTTACACCAAGCCGTAACCGGCGGTTCGGTTCGCACTACGACCCCATCAGAACCGACCGGCCAGCCCAACCAACGCGCGATCCGTCCGCCTTGGCAAAGCCAAACAGCCAACAGGTTTCACTTCTACGTTCTAACTTCTGATTTCTGACCTGCCGACACGCTAACTCCTTACGGCTCTATATTTTGACCTTTAACCACTTTACAATCAATGATTTACGTGGATATGGCTGAGTCTAAAGTCATTAGACTCAATAACTTACACCCACCCCAAGGCATCCTCTAACCACCCCAGCCCTCGTTTCTTGATATCCAGCATGGGTTTCGGGGTTGCGTGGATTCCCGGCAGGCGCGTGAATTATCAGAAACCTTGTCAAGCCCCCAAAAACCGCCAAATCGGCGTAAGTCATTGACTATGCTGGAAATATAAAGTTCGAAATCGTGTCAGGTTTACCCCCTCAGATTTGATATCCTAAACTTAGAGAGTAAAAATAAAGAGAAATCGGCCCGCAAAATGGCGGGCAACAGGCGTCCCGAAATGGGGCGTTTTTTATTTGGGGTGAAAAACGGGGAGGACCAGAGATGCTGAACACAAAGATTGCGCAATGCACACACATAAAACTCAACGGCTTCCGCTGCGGGTCGGCAGCGCTGAGCGGACAGCGCTTGTGCTACTTTCACGCCCGCATGCGGCGGCGCGCCAAAGCCAAGGTGGACGCGGCTTTTCCGCAGGTGCTGCTGCTCGAGGACGCGGAATCGATCCAGGCTTCGCTGATGCAGCTGATCGACATGCTGCTGGCCGACCAGATCGAGGTCAACAAGGCGCGGGTGATTGTGAGCGCGCTGACGCTGGCCTCGCGCAACATCAAGAATTGCCTGATCAGCGACAGCGTGACTGACCTGCCGGAGGCGGATTTCGACCGGCGACGCACGCGTGTCGCGCCGGCAAAAGAACAGCCCGAGACCGAAGAAGAAACCGCCGCGATGCCGGAGCCGGTGCTGCCCACGGCGGAGGAGCTGGCGGCGCGGCCGCGTCGTCCGAGCGAAAGCCGCGCCAAGCGCCACGAGAGCGGCTTTGCCGCGGGCCTGGCCCGCGCGATATTCACCGCCAATGCCCTGAGTAAGGCTAGCGGTGCGACAGAAGCGGGGGACGAAGCCGACGCTGCGGAGCGGGTGTCAAAACCGCCGGGCAAGGCAGGCGCGGGTGAGGCGGCCGCGCGGACAGGTGGGTAGGGGTTACATTGGGGCGAACAAAAAACGCATGCTGTGAAATCATCTGATTTCGTCAGCTGACAATAGAATGGCAGGGTAGACTAAAATCTCAACGTTGAGCACCTTTCAGGATTGGATACGATCGGAGAGTTCATCGCCATGGCTGCGCCGCCGCAAATATCGATCAACGAAAATCATGTCGTCACGATTCGTCGCGCTACCCCGGCCGATGCCGAGGTGTGCGGAAGGATCGGCTTCGACGCTTTCATAACGCTCGCCAACCAGCACAATTTCCCTCCCGATTTTCCCGCGCCGGAGCATAGTGTTCGTGTGCTCTCGATGATGTTTTCGCACCCGTCGTTCTTTTGCGTTGTGGCTGAACAGGACGGAAAAGTAATAGGCAGTAACTGCCTGGACGAGCGAGCACCGATTGCTGGTCTGGGTCCGATCACCGTAGATCCCGCCGTCCAAAACCGGAACGCAGGCCGGCAACTGATGCAAGCTGTCATGGCGCGCGCGACCGAGAGGAAGTTCGCGGGAGTGCGTCTGGTTCAGGCGGCTTACCACAACCGCTCGCTCTCGCTGTACGCAAAAGTCGGCTTCGCGGTGCGCGAACCGCTGGCCTGCATGCAGGGTGCGATCCAGAAGACGCCGTCCGCTTATCAGGTTCGGCCGGCGGAACCGAACGACCTGCCGGCTTGCAACGATCTGTGTTTGCGAGTTCACGGGCATGATCGCGCCGCTGAACTTAAGGATGCTGTTCAGGAGGGAACAGCGAGAGTCGCCGAGTCGCAGGGACGAATCAAAGCCTACGCCTCGTCGATTGGCTTTTTGGGGTACGCGGTCGCCGACAGCAATCAGGACTTGCAAGCGCTGCTTTCGGCAGCGACGGAATTTCAGGGCCCGGGAATTCTAGTGCCGACCCGAAACGCGGCCTTGTTCCGCTGGTGTCTTGAAAGTGGGCTTCGAGTTGTCCAGCCAATGACGTTGATGACCATCGGTCTCTACAACGAGCCCGCTGGCGCGTACTTGCCTTCCATTCTGTACTAAGGCATGACAGGAGGGCGCCTTGGCCGCATGAGAAAGGCCAGTTGGCGAACAATCGCGATAACGCTCAAAAGGTCCCGCAAAGGGTTTTGAGCGTAACCGCCTGATTTCGTCACTTACCATTAAACACAAACACGTTACCGAACACGTCCCAGGCGAAAGCATAGTCTGCGGTGACCGTGGCGGCGATCAGTTCCCTGGTTAGTCCGGCAGCCGAGAGGGTTATTGGAGACGAACCGAAGTCTTTGTCGGAGTGCCATAAGTAGGCGAGGTCCGCTTCTTTCTTTTGGAAGTTGCTGAATCCATACCCCGACACCAATACTTCTGCGTCCTGGCTCAGCGTAGGAGATGAGAACCCCTCGGCGTTTGAAGCCGACGCGGTGAAGTTTGGTGAAGATGAGTTCGCCCAACCGCCCTGGGGCTCGGTGAAGATGGCAATTTGCGGCGGCGGCTCGTTGCCGTGAAATGTCCCGGTGGAAACCGCGATCGTAGATTTTGCGACGGAAACTGAAACGCCGCACGAGCAGGTTTTGCCCGCGTTTAGTTTGGCCGTCTGCGTCATCGAAGCCCACCCGCCCTGGGGCTCGGTATACACATAGACGAGCGAGTTTGGCGACTGCTCCGAACTGACTGCACTCACAACGGCAAGGCTTCCGCCCGCGCCGACACTACCAGTGAGTGAGACTGGCGATCCGAATTCTGGAGGCGAATCGCTGGGTGTGAGCTGCGCATTTTCGGTCGCGTCAACCCATCCACCCTTTGGCTCGATGAAGAGGTAGGCCGCGCCTAGTCCGGATGATGCAAGCAGCGTATTTCCCCATAAGCTCACGCTGTAGCCAAACCCGTCACCGTTCGAGGGGTTGGACGGTAGGAGCGTTGCCGTCTCTTTTTCGCTCGACCAGCCACCTTCGGGCTTTACGAACACGTACACCGAGCCGAGCCCGGTGCTGTCGTCTTGCGCTCCTACGGCGATGTAAGCGTTCTGGATGGCTACCGAGTCAATGATCGCATTGGGATCGGAGATGGTCAGCGTCGCGATTGGGGCGTCCCAGTTTGGAATTGAATACAGGTAGACCTGTGCGGGCTCAATATTCACGTAGCCAATCGCCAGGATGCCGTTCTCGGCAGCGACCTTCGGGTAGACAGCGTTCATGCCGGGAGGTCCCAGAATCGTCGCTAGTGGAGCGCGCTGGGTGGCACTGGCGATTGTGCTCAGAGCAATAACCAGCGCGACAAGTTTGTGCATGTTTTCTCCCCAAAAAACCCAATAATTATAGCCTTTCGCGGCGTGCCGTATGAAGAGTCTTTCGGGCGGCAAGCGTCAAATGGCGATAAATCGCGTTTACACTCAAAATACCCTTGAAAAGCGAACAACAGGCGAACATATACCATTCCTGCCCCATAGTTGGCCCTTTTTTGCGGCGAGATCGAGCGAAGCTCGTCAGAATGTTTCACGCAAAGAGACGGTCAGAGGGTGTAGTTTCACAACCATCCACTTACCGCCGTCACCCTCGGCGAACGGCGTAGCACCCATACATTCGCAAAGGACGCGAATGTATGGGGCACCCGGCTCGATCGTAACAATGGTTAGGGTGTGGCGGGAATGGGATAAGTTTCCCATACGTTCGCAAAGTGCGCGGATGTAGGGAGCACCCGGCAAAGGTTCGTGGTTCCCGCCCCTGGCAAAGAACGCGAGGGCGCGTCCTCGTTCGTTCCGATCCCCCGCCGCTCCTTGGCTCAAAACAACGTGCAACTTTCTGGGGCGGTTCCACGTATTTTTGTTTGTTGTTTGCTAACTGAAAAGGAAGAATAGGCCATGGCCATGGGGGTCTTGCGGAGAGCGATTCTGTTAGCGGCTATTTTGCCGACCGCTTCCCGCTGCAGAATGCAGGGCCAACAAATTGCCGAGGCCGATTCGACGATCCGAGTAAACGTCGAACTGGTCCAGCTCGATGTGCAGGTATTGCAAAAGAAGACTAACCGTACAGTCGGCTCGCTGACGAAAGACGACTTTGAGCTCTACGAAGACGGAGTGCGGCAACAGATTTCCCAGCTCAGCCAGAACCAGCTGCCCCTCTCCGTGGTGCTGCTATTCGATCTCACTTACAGCGTTCAGCCGGTGCTCAAGCCGCTGGCGGCGGGAGCGCTGGAAGCGTTAAATCACCTGAAGCCGGAAGACGAAATCGCGGTCATGGTGTACGCAGCGTCCACGCAGCTTTTGCAGGATTTCACCACCGATCGCGAGAAGGCAGTCGCAGCCATCGAAAAGGCCGGCGACATGGCAAGCGGCGAGTCAGCCTTCTTCAATGAGGCGATCTTTCAGGCATCGGCGCAACTGGGCAAGGCGAAAAATCCGCAGAGCCGGCGAACGATCATTTGGCTTACCGACAACGTGCCCAACATTCCCTCCGATCGCGAGCACGGTGAGAAGGACGCGCTCCATGAGGCGTTTGCGACCGGCACGGTGATTTCTACCCTGCTGGAGCGGAGCGCTGTCTCCGATTTTTTCATTGCCACTTTCAGCAAGAATCCCATGTTCGCTCCGCTGCGGAAGCGCAATCCTCCGGGCAACGTTTACGAGTATGCGGAACGCACGGGCGGCGATGTGATGACGTCCAGGAAGGAAGATGTCAGCGCCAAGCTGGCACAGCTCATCGACCAAATTCGTAACCGCTACACTCTGGGCTACTATCCGTCGGTGAAGCAGCCGAAAGACAGGTTTTGCGAGCTGAAAGTGCTAATCGCCCCGGAGGCGCAGAAGCGCGAAGGCGAGTTGCTGGCACGGACGAAGAAGGGTTACTACAGATGACCGGGTTGCGGCGCGGGGAGCCATATCGCGAAGAAATAAACAAGACGAAAGATCCACAATGACAGGTTCGAACCTCAAGACATCGCCGCGCTTTCAGGCCAGGATGGCGGGCGTCTTTGCCTGGATCGGAACCACGGAAGGATTCGCGTTCTGGGTTCGCAGCCGGCTGGTTGTGGATGATGATGCCGCGGCTACGGCGCACAACATCCTGGCGCACCAGATGCTGTATCGCTGGGGCTTTGTCGGCGATGTCATCTCCGTGGTTGCATTTATTGTCTATACACTTCTGCTATACGACTTGTTCAGGCCGGTGAGCAGGCGCCTCTCTTTGCTTGCGGCAGTCTCCAACCTGCTGGGATTCCCTGTTCAACTTTCTATCGGCGTTTTTCTTCTGGCCCCTTTGGTAGTGCTGGAAGGCGCTGGCTCTTCAAGTGCGGTCGACGTGGCCCGGTCGCAAGCGCTGGCGCTCATGTCTCTTAGACTTTACGATTATGGGTACGCCATCTGTATGGTACTTTTCGGAGTCTGGAACATCCTGACGGGATACCTGATTTTTAGGTCGACCTTCCTGCCTCGGATCTTGGGCGTGCTGCTGGCAATTTCTGGCTTCTACTACGAGATCGACAATTTTGCGCAGTTCCTCTCGCCTGCGATCGCGGCCCTCGTGGAGCCCTACGTTTTCGTGGTAGGCATGGCTGAACTATTGCTGGCCACGTGGCTCGTAGTGATGGGCGTGAACGAACAACGATGGAAGGAGCAGGCTGAAGCGGCGGGGCGGACGGCAGGTAGTTAGGCGAGGTCGAGGTCCCAGGTTAGCGTCCAAAGAACGGACGCGAACCTGGGCCACCCTGAGATACCGGTTATTGGCCGGTGGTGTGGTGATGGACGGGAGCGGCGGGCTTCTTGGGTGCGGCCTTGGTCAGCAGCGCGCCTTTTTCCATGGTCATCATGAACGGGTTGGGCGTATAAGCCGTAGGGGTTCCCTGGAAATCCAGCGTGGCGCCGGCGGCAGGGATCATCTTTGCCGGCATGGTGCCGTCCATGGTCAGGCTGATGTCGGCGCGCTTGGCGTCGATGTCATCCTGACTGGCGGCGATGTCGATCTGCGTAGCCGTGGCATTGATGACCGTGGCTTCCATTTGCAGCGGCACGCCTTTGATGGCGTTCCAGACTTTGTCCTGATCTTCCTGTGCGCCTTTGGAGAGCACGAGCTGCCACTCGGCGAAGCTAAGTTTCTTCAGGTCGGCGGCGGACTTGTCTTTCACCAGGTCGCGCGCCTGCTCGGCGGGAGTCGGTGGGACGTAAGCCTTGATGGTGAATCCGGCGGGCGGCAGCGCGGTGGTTGCGGTCTGAGTCAGGAGATCGTTCCATCCGTCTTCGGAGCCATGATACTTGACGTATTTGCTGTGGCCAAATTTGACGATCTGCGCCTTTCCGGCGGGATCCTTGACGAGGTTAGACGCGCGGGCGATGAAGAACAGGCCGTTGACGTCGTCTTCCGGCGTCGAGGTGAGGTAAGAGAGAGCCAACGGGTAAACGTTCTCGACGTTGTTGGGATCGGCTTCGACGGCGGCGCGAAGATACTTCTGGGCGTTGGCATTGTCCTTTTGCTGCAGAGCGGAGAATCCGGCGACGCTGTTGAGCAAGCCCGAGAGCTGGGCTTTCTGTTTGGCGTAGTCATCGTCAGTCATGCCGTCGGGCTTGGTTTGAGTGGCGAGCGCCTGCAATCCCTGTGTCGCGTGGGTTTCGGCGTCAGCCCACTTCTGCTGGGCGCGTTCGTTGTAGGCGATCAATGCCAGGGCGCGAACGTTGTTGGGATTGGCGGCGAGAAGACGGCCGGCGGTGTCGAAGACCTTCTGCTGGTTGCCGGTGGCGGTGTAAGCCTGCATCAGCGCGTCGAGGGCATCTTCTTTCATGACGCTGTTGGGGTACTGGGTGATGAAGGCTTCAAGGCCGCTGATTTTGGCGTTGTTGTCGGTCTGCTTCACGGCGCTGACGTATGCGTTGTACTCAGCCGGGTCTTTAATCTGTTTCTGGCTTTGCGGCGCGGCGGCTGGCGCAGCCTGCGGTGCGGCTGCGGGTTGCGATTGAGGCATTGCCTGCAGCTTGGGAGCGAGCCCAGCAACTGCCACAACAATCGCCACTAGAGTCGTCTTCATGTTCAAAAGGCTCCTTAAATTCTTAGGAAAATCATCGATTTGCGGACTAACTATGACACCCCGCGTCTGGCCCACCCGAGCGCGAAGCCAAGCGCGCCGTGACCGGATTCAAACTGCACCATGTCACGCCCGGACCTCAAACTTGCCTGCCGCTGCTGAACAGGCAGAGGCAACCTTCCGGTGAGCCGGATTATAAGTATGTAACCCGATGAAGGCAAGCCCACAGTCGGGTCATGGGCGCTACTCTTGCTAAGATGCGGCTTGGGCGGCAACAGTTAGGTGCCGCATTTTCATCGAAGACCCGGGAGAAATTCGACATGACAGACATGAATCGGCCATTACAAGGGCAAATCGCGGTGGTAACGGGTGCGGGACGAGGAATTGGAGCAGCCATCGCGGAAAAACTGGCGGCCATGGGGGCGACAGTGGTCGTCTGCGGGCGAACTGTGCCGAGTTTGCAAAAAGTTGCAGAGCGCATTGCGCAGAGCGGCGGACGAGCCGAGGCGATCGCATGCGACGTGGCGGATTTGCGATCGGTTGAGGCCATGGCGCAGCAGGTCGAGAAGAAGTTTGGGCGCCTGGATATCCTGGTGAACAATGCCGGCGTGGGCGCGTTCTCGACGCCGCTCTACAAAATGGCTCCGGAAGAATGGGAGCGGGTGATCAATACGAACCTGCGCGGGGTGTATTACTGCATCCGCAGCTTTGCCGGAATGATGATTAAAGCGGGGCGCGGTCATATCGTGAATATTTCGTCGCTGGCGGGAAAGAATGCGTTGCCGAATGGCGCGGCCTATGCGGCGTCGAAGTGGGGATTGAACGGGCTGACGTATTCGGTGGCGGAAGAGTTGCGGGGGCACGGCATTCGAGCTTCAGTGGTGTGTCCGGGATCGGTGGATACGGAACTAAGTCCGCACACAGGAAAAGACGCGGCGAGGATGCTGCAACCCTCGGATGTGGCGCATGTGGTGGCGATGCTGGTGACGCAGGCGCCGCAGTCGTTTGCCAGTGAAGTGCTGTTGCGGCCGACGCAGAAACCATAGCTCTGAAGGCAGAAGTTAGAAGGAAGAATGCAGAAGTAAAGGCGGGGTCCGCACACATCTTAACCGGCGGTCTGTCAATTATTTCTTGAAAAGGTTTTCGAAGGCCGCGCGGGCGTCTTGCGGTTTGATGGCGGCGGGGGTGGACGTTTCTTTTTCGACGCGGACGCGCATGGAGAAAAACGAGCATTGGTTGCGCTCGTCTTTTTTGGCGACCCGCTCGGTAATAGGCTGCATGCACTCAAAGCGGCTGGAAGTATCGAAATATGTGCACTGGCGGCAGGAGTGAAGTTCGGCGGCGCACTTGGGGCACTTGCTGGTGCTTTCGACGCCGGCAGGCAAGACGGCGCCGCACTGGGCGCAGCGCGAAACCTGATGCGTGCCGGGCATTTGCAACGGGCGTGGACCGAAGGTGTCTTTGTCTCGGCGGGCGGGATCTTTACGAACCGGCTCTTTGCTGCCGGGTTTTTCAAGGTGAACTTTTTCGCGCGATTCTCCAGCGTCCTGGTAACCGTGCTGGCGATATTTCAAAGACAGGCTCCTTCTATGAAGGGGTAATTGTCTCGCTAGTTGGCAATTCCGACAAGTGGCATGGCGGGAAAATATGAATCTTTACAGTTGTTGTCTCTGCGGTTCATCCCAAGATGGGCCGTGGGTGCATGCTCTTCATGGGAGTTTGGAGTAGCGCTCGTCACCTCGAATAGGTTACTTTCTGGCACCGATGGGCCATGCCGCCAAACCAGCGTAATGGCCTAAACTAGCTACAAGTGTTGTCTCCTACCTTCCCCGGCCACGGGCGCAGAAAATGCCGCTGGCACGTATAAGGAAGACACACCAGGGATGGCTCTTGATGAAGAATGGAGCGCATTTTCTGGCTTGGGGGAAATTGCCAACAGCAAGATGGATGGAACAGGGAGGACCCTTGAGTATCAAGAATTTGTTTGTGATGTGCTTGCTTAGCGGGGTTGCCGGAGCGATACAGGTTTGCACGAGCGGCGATTGCCAGTCCGGGAGCATTGCCGGACCGTACAGCGCGTCGCAAACTGCCGAGTACACCCATGCGAATTTGCAGCGCTGCAGCGGTTCGGCGTGCGGCACCGGCTTCAATGGCACCAACCAGATTGAAGGCATCGACGCCATGCAGGATATCGGCGGCGCATACCAGTTCTTCGATCAGACGTTGAATATCGACGCCAATATTGCGGTTGGCCCGGCGATCAGCGGGCAGCATGCGCAGGTTCTGGAGTGGACGAACACCCGCAACATTCAGGCCTTCGATAAAGTCACGGGTGAACCGGTGTACAGCATTTCCGGCGGAACCTACGGCGACCCGCGCAGCGTGATCAATCTGTTCAACAGTTCCACGCAGCCGGAGTGCACCGCTAACGGCGGGAACGTGCAGGTGATTTACGACCGGCTGGACGATGTTTTTGTGATTAACCGGCGGGTGACGTATACAGTCGGCGCGATATCGCACTACGCGTGGTGCCTGTCGATCAGCTCGGCCAGCGATCTTTCGAACAGCAAAACCAACTGGTACTCGTACGAATACAAAATGGATTCGGCGATTCCCTGCTTGCCGGCTTCAAGCGGGTGCACCAGCGGAACGAATTATTACTACTATCCCGATTGGCCGCGAATCGGCACGTGGTCGAACGGATTTTACATCACCTTCGATCTGACCGATCCCACAGACTTCTACCTGCAGGCGGGGTTTGAGGCGTGCCAACTGGATCGCGAAGACATGGTGAAGGGTCTCACGGCGAACCCGATGACCTGCTACACCTACACGGTGCCGTCGTCGCCAAGTTTGATTCACTCGGTGGACGTGGCAGACATTGACAGCCCAACCGGACCGGCAGCGGGCGAGCCGGAATATTTTCTTTCGATCGTGAACCCCAGCAACGCGCAGCAGAACAAGAATGGCCAGGGCGTTTGCACCACCCAGAGTCTGACCAATGTGTGCAGCTCCGACCAATTGGCGCTGTTCACCTGGGGATCGAACGGATTGACGGGGCCGACGTTGCTGACGGTGAATCCGTACACGCCGAGCTGTTACGACACTTCCTCGTCAGGCTCGGAGACGAATACGGAGTGTGTTCCTGTGCCGACGACCAATGTGGCGCACATGGGAGAATACGGGCATCGCTCCTGCGGCGATTACGGGCCGCCGTGCGTGGATTCGCTGGGCGACCGGATGGCAAACCGGCTGACCTACAACAATCTGTCCTCAACAACGGGCGGACCAAACGGCGAATTTCTCACCGCTTCCCATGTGGTGATGGAGAGCACGAGCAATCAGCGGTCGGGCATACGGTACTACATTCTGCAGGTTTCGAATGGAGCGGCGTCGGTGCTGGTGAACAGCGGCGGTGTTGCCGGGCCTGCGGATTTGCAGGATCCGAACGACACCCTCTTTTACTTCATGCCGAGCGCGGCGCTCGATATGAACGGGAATCTTGGTATTACCTACACGACGTCAGGCGCGTACTGCTCGACCTGCCAGACGCAGCCGAATCCAGCGGTAAATTTTGTGGTGCTGCCGTGGGAGTCGACGACGACCGACACGCCGACTTTGATCATTCAAGGCGCAGGCGATGAGGAGAATACGCTGCACTGGGGCGAGTATGCGGCCACACAAATCGATCCGGGCGACAACCTGACGTTCTACGGCGTGGGTGAATACTTCAACACCAGTCAGACCGGCAAGACAGCTTGCTCGACGCCGGCGAACGATTGCTACACCTGGCAGACGAGGATTTTCCGTGGACAGTACGGAAACGGATTCAAAAAGCTGGTCGTAAAATAATTGGGCAGGGATTTAGGTTGACGGG
>DASVWZ010000137.1:0-2656 GCA_036392935.1 Terriglobales bacterium
CACCTACACCAATCTCGGATTTCGTCACAGCCCCGCGGAAGAAGAAGCCGCCGACGCCAAAGCCATGGACCTGCTGAAGAATTCTCCCTACGCGCAAAAGCTCGACGGCGCTTCACTCTTCTTCAAGCAGCTCGAAGCTCGCGGACCCGAACTCGAAGCCCTGCTGACCACCCATCTTGGCAATAGCTTCGCCAATGACAAAGGCCATCTCACCCGGCTCTCCGCATTGACCACCCGTGGTCCCGCGCTCGACGTCAACAAACTCGATCAAATCGCCGCCCTGCCCATCGGCGGCCGGGTCAAGCTCAATCCCTGGGACGACAAAGTCGAACTCAGCAAGACCGCTCCCGTCGCCATCGTCACCGCGCGCGACAAAATGCCGCTCGAGGTCACGCCATTCTTCCCGCACCTCACTCGCATGAACGCCACCGACGTCGCGCCCCAAAGCGCCGCTGTCGAACCCCCACCCGCTCCTCAGCCTCAGCAACACTGAGACACTTCTAGCTCTATAGATTGTCATTCCGAACCGCTCGCAGCCGCCTTTCGGCGGCAAGAACGCGTGAATCCGCTTTTGCCCCAAGCTGATCGCTGATGGCTGATGGCTGACAGCTACCTCTTCCCCCGCAAGCTCGCCGGATTCTCATGCGTCCGCTCCCTGAATCCGCCCTTCAATCCCGTTGCCAGTGTCACGCTCGCATCGCCAAACTTGTCGCGTAGCCGGTCGGCTGCAGATAACGCTTTCTCCCACTTTTCCCGCCGCGCCCCCTCGATCAAATCGCCCTGCTCCGCCACTTTCTCAAACGAAGCCGTCTGCACCCCCAGCAAACGCACCGCCGCGCCCTTCCGCCAATTCTTGTAAAACAACGTCCGCACCTGCTCGAAGATCTCCGTATCCAGTTGCGTCACCGCCGCCAGCGTGTGCGCCCGCGTAATGGTCGTGAAATCCTTGTACCGCAGCTTCAGTTGGATCGTCCTCGCGAACAGTCCATGCTCCCGCAACCGTCGCCCCACCATCTCTGAAAGCCGCATTAGCGTCGACTCCAGCTTGTTTGCGTCCGCCGTGTCTTCGTTGTAGGTGTGCTCGTGGCTGATCGACTTCGGATCGCCGCCCTCGCCCACTTCGCTGTCGAACCATCCCCCCGCATCTTCTCCGCGAGCTTTTCCCGCCAGCGCTAATCCCCATTTTCCAAACTGCTCTTCGAGGAACGACTCCTCGTGCCGCGCCAGATCGCCCACGCGATAAACCCCCAACTGGTGCAGCCTTTGCTCCGTAACCTTCCCTACGCCCGGAATGTCCCGCACATCGAGCGGCGCCAGCAATTTCGCCTCTTCACCCGGAATCGCCCACAAAATTCCGTGCGGCTTCGCCTTGGCCGAAGAAATCTTAGCCACCAGCCTGGACGTACCAATCCCTATGGAACAATTAAGCTGAGTTTCATCTTTTACCCGCCGATGCAGCGCATGCGCCGCTCGCAACGGCGGCCCATGCAACCGGTCCGTACCGGTCATATCCAGGTATGCCTCGTCAATCGAGGCCATCTCCACCTGCGGTGAAAAACTCGTTAGCACATCGCGCACTTTGTCCGACGCTTCCCGGTATCGCGTCGGATGGCCATCCACGAAAGTCGCCTGCGGACACAACTTCGCCGCCGTCCGCAGCGGCATCGCCGAATGCACCCCAAATTTCCGCGCCTCATAGGACGCCGCCGAAACCACCCCGCGCTCGTTCCGCTGTCCGCCCACCACCACCGGCTTGCCCTTCAGCGATGGGTCGAACAACTCCTCCAC
The DNA here is from genome assembly GCA_036392935.1 of Terriglobales bacterium. Lineage (GTDB taxonomy): Bacteria > Acidobacteriota > Terriglobia > Terriglobales > Acidobacteriaceae > DASVWZ01. The sequence goes on from DASVWZ010000137.1 coordinate 1,789, forward strand.
CGACACGAAGAACGCATCCATATCGACGTGGAAAATCGTGCGCGCGAATGCCATGGCGAGAACACCCGAGAGGATTTTACAGCGGACCGACCTGTCAGCAACAGCGGCTAATGTGTCCCAAAATCATTCTTAACCACCACCCCGCCCTTCATCACAAACTTTACGTGTTCGAGTTCGCTGATATCGGCAAGCGGATCGCCCGAAACCGCAATGATGTCGGCAAACTTTCCCTCCTCGACCGATCCTATCCCGTCCTGCCAGCTCATCAGGTCAGCCGCACTGACTGTCGCCGCGCGGATTGCCTCAATCGCTGGCAATCCCAGCTTGTTCATGGCGATGATTTCATGCGCATTATGGCCGTGATCTTCCGCCGTACCGGGATCGAAACCGTTCGCGATCTTTGCCCCAATTTCTCGCGCGATGGCCAGGTTCTCACGCGTGTTCTGCACCACTTTCTGCATACGCCCGCGCTCTTCCGCTGATTTCTCCGTGTCTGCGTGATAAAAGAAGTCGCCGATCGTCGGCACCCAATACGCATTCTTTTCTTTCAACAGCTGCAAAGCTGCCCGATCCGCGCCAAATCCGTGTTCAATCGAGTCCACCCCGGCGTGCAATGCATTCATCATGCCATCATGCAGTTCCGCATGGGCTGCTACTTTACGTCCCGCGCGATGCGCTTCCTCAACGATGACCCGAATTTCTTCCACCGTAAGCGTCGGATGATCCCAGTCTGCATAAACCTTCAGCAGGTCGGCCCCGTGCCCAATCTGTTCTCTGGCCGCTCGCCGCGCTTCTTCCACGCCGCTCACAAACTGCGCTCCCGTTGGAAAATCCTTCAATTCCCACGAAATGCCAAACGGGTGATACG
>DASVWZ010000138.1:0-2612 GCA_036392935.1 Terriglobales bacterium
GCGCAACGATCTCGTGCAGAGTGCGGGTCGGCATATTCTGCGGATGCAGAAGGCGCTGACGCAGATGAATCTGCAGTTGGGCAATGTGTTGACCGATATCAGCGGAGCAACCGGACAGGCCATCATCAAGGCCATTCTGGCAGGCGAACACAATCCGCGTAAACTGGCTGAGTTTCGGGATCCCCGGGTGAAAGCGAGTAAGGAGCAGATTGCGCAGAGTCTGGAAGGCAACTGGCAAGAGGATTTGCTGTTCGTGTTGAAGCAAGAGCATGAGGGTTACGAGTTCTGCCAGAAGCAGATGGCGGAGTGCGATCGCCAGCTTCAGCAGTATCTCCAGCAGCGAGAGGATCGGAGCCACGGTGCCCCACTGCCCGAAGAGAACCGCAAGGGACGGCGCAAGAAGAAGAGGGCAAACAAGCCGCAGTTCGACTTGCGCGAAGGGTTGTTTCGCATGAGCGGTACGGACCTAACCCGCATCGACGGCATCGATGTGATCACCGCGACGACGGTCATCAGCGAAGCTGGATACGACATGAGCAAATGGCAGACCGAGAACCATTTTGTTTCCTGGTTGCGGCTGTGTCCGGACAATCGCATTAGCGGGGGCAAGGTCATAGGGAAAGGCCGGCTGCCCACCAATAATTCCGTCAGTATCGCCTTGAAGATGGCCGCCAGCACGTTGCGGGAAAGCAAAACCTATCTCGGAGCACAATTCCGTCGACTGCGAACCAGGCTAGGGGCTCCCATCGCGATCAAGGCCATGGCCGCCAAGCTGGCCCGCCTGGTCTACCGCATGCTGCGCTACGGGATGAAATACGTGGACCAAGGAGCGGCCGTCTACGAGCTTCGACACCGAGAGTTACAGATCAAGCGCCTCAAGGCCAAAGCCGAAAGGCTCGGATACCGAGTCACCCCAATACCGGTCGCGGCCTAACAAGCAGCAGTTTCTGGCGAGAATTATAGGATGTGATTTACACGCTCGCCAGCAAGCGGTGGCGATGTTGGACACTACAACGGGAGAGGTAGTGAATATGATTCTGAAGCACGAAGGCGACAACGTGCGAGAGTTTTATTCCAAACTGCCACGCCCGGTGCGTGTGGGGATCGAGGCCACGGGGTCGATGCAGTGGTTTTTGAACCTCATGGAAGAGCTGGGAATCGAATGCCAAGTCGGTCATCCGGCACAGATTCGGGCCGCCGAGCCGCGGAAACAGAAGCATGATCGGCGAGATGCGGAGTTGATTCTGAAGCTGCTGGCGGAAAACCGTTTTCCGAGAATCTGGCTGCCTTCGAAGGAGCTACAAGATCTGCGGGCCTTGTTGCGGCACCGTCATCAGTGGGTACGCATACGGACGCGAATACAAAATGCGCTGCAGGCGATTGCCTTGGCGAATGGTCTGCGACGAGGTCCCTCGCTGTGGAGCCAGGACGGACAAAGCAAGATAACGGCGTTGCCGTTGGCGCCACATACCGCTTATCGGCGAAGCGAGTTGCAAGCGATGTACGCAAAGTTCGAGGCGGAGATCGAAAAGCTAAACCAGCGAGTCGAGGAGCAAGCTTGCGAACGTCCCGGAGCACGGTTGCTGATGACTCACCCTGGAGTGGGACCGATCACAGCGTTGGCAACCGAGGTATTCCTGGGGGATGCAGCACGATTCGCTGACAGCAAGGCCCTGGCTAGTTATGTGGGGATGATTCCGAGTGAATACTCCAGTGGAGGGCGGCAGCGGTTAGGTGGTGTGAGCAAACAAGGCAATCCGCTGCTGCGGTTTCTCTGGGGTGAAGCGGCGGCACACGCGGTACGCCGGGATCCGGAGTTGCAGCGTTTCTACCGCCGCAAATTGGTCCAGAAAGGTCTGGGGAAGTCGCGAGTGGCGGTGGCTCGCAAACTCGGGATCCGGCTGTGGATCATGTTACGGGATGAGATTGATTATAACGAGTTCTGTCGTCGCGGACAGAAGCAGCAGAAAAGCAGTGAAGCCTGTGTGGGGATGCCAGATACCGGCCATGGTGCGAAACAGTCACCGGCAGATTGAATAGGCTACCCGCCTCCCTTTGAAGAAGAGGGAGTTCGAATAACTCATCATGGTTGATTCGTGATCGAAGAGATGTTTGGTGGGCAACACTGAATTGATGAACGGAAACGGGCTGAGCAGGTTAGGGTGCCACAGGTGAGGAGAGAAGACCGGAAAGGACACGCTTCGTGCGCGAGCGGAGAAGTGTGCGTGACTTCAGTGATAAGCGAAATTAAAAACTTAAAAAAACTCTTGACACGGCCGGCGTCGTTAGAGATGGCCGGTTAACTTCGTAGAAGGTGAGCTGACTTCGCATGGCAACCATCTCACAGCCCAATGAGGCTCGTTGGCGGAAGAAAGCCGAGGCAAAGATCAGGGCATAACGGATGACCTGCCGGCCGAATTCGAGGGATTCCGAGCACCGACAGAAAGAAGAGCCTAAAGGTTTTCATGCCCCAAGATAGCCGGAGGCGGGCAGGCACCACAACTTTTCTAAATTGCTATAAATCAAAGGCTACGAGGTTTTTCGGGTAGACACGCGGCGTTGCTCGGTCAACAGCAGGCCGACGACGATACCAAGGCCGAAGACTGTAATGG
>DASVWZ010000139.1:0-11316 GCA_036392935.1 Terriglobales bacterium
CGCGACCGCCGAGCCGCTTCTACAAAAAGTGGTCGCTGCCGATCCATCCAACTTCCAAGCCTGGTTTGACCTCGGCTTCGTCGACAACGCGCTGGGCAAGACTGACGAATCGATCGCAGCCTATCGCAAATCGGTTGCCGCCAAGCCGGATGTATTCGAGTCGAACCTCAACCTTGGCCTACAACTCGCCAAAACCGGCGAGCCCGACGCCGAACAGTATCTGCGCGCGGCAACCACGCTGAAACCAACTGCGAACATCGACGAAGGCCACGCCCGCGCCTGGCTGTCATTGGCCCACGTGATCGAAAAGACCAAACCCGATGAGGCGATCGCGGCGTATCGTCAGGCCGCGGAACTTCAGCCCAACGACGTCGAGCCGCATCTTTCTGCAGCCCAGCTTTTCCAGCGGCGGGGCCAGTTTGCCGATGCAGTCATGGAATACCAGAAAGCTCTGGCCATCGATCCCAATTCGTCTGACGCCATAACCGGTTTGGCGAACATTGATATGCACGGCCAAAAATGGGCCGATGCGGAATCCGACCTGCGCAAGCTGATTGCCGTGCAGCCAAACAACGCGGCCGCGCACATGCAACTGGGACGCGTCCTGGCAGCCTCCGGCAACAATGACGAAGCCGCCCAGGAGATACAGACTGCCCTGAAACTCGCTCCCGGCGACGCGTCTGCCCAGCGCGATCTCGCCGAGCTTTATGTGGCCGCAAAAAAATTTCCGCAGGCTGAAGCGCAATATCACGAACTACTGAAGGCCAACCCGAACGATCCAATGCTGCACTACGGGCTGGGCAAGGCGCTTTTGAAGCAGCTTAAGTATCCCGACGCGCAACAGGAGTTCCTCACTGCGGTTAAACTCAAACCCGATTTTGGCGCCGCCTACGGCGATCTGGCCGCGGCAGCGGTGGAGAATAAAAACTACGAGCTCGCGATCAGGGCCGCCGATGCCCGGGCAAAATTCCTGCCCGAAGTTCCCGCCAGCTACTTTCTCCGCGCCAGCGCCTATGACCACCTGCGTGATTACAAAGACGCGGCGGCGAATTATCATAAGTTCTTGGAAGTGGCTGCGGGCAAGTATCCCGATCAGGAATGGCAAGCGCGTCACCGCCTGATCGCCATCGAACCGAAAAAATGATTCGACGCTCCATCATCGTCGTCTCGCTCCTGCTCGCGGCCGCGTGTATGTTGTGGGCTGCCAAAGATTCAGTTCAGGAAATGGAGGCCAAAGCCGACGCCGCGCCCCTCGGCGACCGTCCGCCGCTGTACATCGATGCCGCGGAGCAGCAACTCTCAAACGCGATCGAAAGCTACAAGGCTGGCAAGCCCGACGCCGGACATGCCGCTGTCGATGATATTTTGCGGCTGACCGGCAAAGCCCGCGACACCGCCATGCAGTCCGGGAAGAGGCTGAAGAATACCGAGATCAGCATGCGCAAAATCGCCGACCGGCTTCGCGACTTGCAGCGCACGCTGAATTACGACGATCAGCCTCCCGTAAAAGCCGCCGCAGACAGGCTCGAAACCATGCGCAACGATTTGCTTACGTATATGTTCAGCAAAGGCAAGCAATGAGTCTGCGATGGCTGTTGGTCGCCGCCGCAGTCGCCGTGCTGTTCACTTCCTCTTGGGCTGATCGGCGGCGCGACCCGCTTACCGAGGCAGAAATCCTCCAGCTGCGCGAGGCCGCGCAGGATCCGGAAACCCGTCTCAAGCTTTTTGTCACCTTCGCCCGCACCCGCCTCACCACCATGGAGCAGTTGCGTTCGGATCCGAAAACTGCTGACCGCGGTGAGAAAACCCACGACGCTTTGCAGGACTTCCTCGATATCTACGACGAACTCAACGACAACATCGACACGTTTGTTAAGCGCAACGCCGACCTGCGCAAATCCCTGCCCATGATCATCCAGGCCGACGGTGAATTCGAATCGCGGTTGCGTGCCCTGAAAAGCTCGGTCGACAGCCACTCCGCCGAGGCGTCGGAATATGAATTCCTGCTTACCTCCGCTCTCGAGTCGGTTGAAACCAATCTCGCCGACCACAAGGAGCTTCTCGAAGAACAGCAGGAACAAGCCAAGCATAAAAAGAAGTGAAGAATTTGGTTCGCGCCCGACACGGCAGGCGCGCTTCTGCTAATCTAGCCGCACACGTGGTGAGTCTCGAGGAAATTTTTTACCAGGAACATCGCAATTTGCGCCCGCGCAGTTCTCTGCCCGAATTGACCGTAGAGTTTTTCGCCTTTGCCAATATCAACCACACCATTCGCATGCGCGATGGCCAGCTCATGGTGCGGCTGTCCGACCTGCTGGAAGGTGCGCCCGAGGCGGTTTTGCGTGCGATCGCTCACATTCTTCTCGCCAAGATGTATCGCAAACCCATCGAGCGCGGCCATAGCACCCGTTACCGGCGGTATATCCACAGTCACGACATCACGAAAAAAGCCCACCTGATGCGCCAGCTTCGCGGGCGTAAGCAGATCACCACGCCCAAGGGCCGCATCTACGATCTTGAGCAGATGTTTGACAAGCTGAACCGTGAACATTTCTACGGACTTCTGGCTCGCCCGCAGTTGACTTGGAGCCGCGACTACGCCCGCCGCATGCTCGGGCATTATGATCCGGCGCACAACGCGATCGTCGTCAGCCGCACGCTTGATCATCCCGGCGTGCCGCGCTTTGCTGTCGAATACATCGTCTACCACGAGATGCTGCATTTGAAGCATCCGGTGAAGTTGCGCGGTAGCCGGCGCTGCGTACACTCACCGGAGTTTCAGGATGACGAGAGGCAGTTCCCCAAGTTGACCCAGGCCAAAGAATTTCTTCGGCACCTCTGATCCGCAGCGCTCGCTACGCCCTTCCGAGCAGCCCTGTTTCCAATCCGAACCCCATGCTTTTCAATGCTCTATCTTGCCGTGTGATGCAAATCACATGCACTCGTGACCCTGCGCGTTGACGCTGGCAAAAGCGTAGACTTATCCTAATCACAGTTGAAATTGAATTTCATTTTCGTAATTATTGAGGTCATTTTCTAACATGTTACAGGCGTTCATCGTCACGTTAAGAGAGGGTGTCGAGGCCGCGCTCATCGTCGGCATCACCCTGGCTTACCTGGCGAAAATCAACCGCCCGGAGCTGCGCAAAGCCGTCTATGCGGCTCTGGTAGCAGCCTTCCTGGGAAGCATTGGCGTGGCCGTAATTCTCTCGCGCACGCGCTTCAACGAAGACGTCTTTGAAGGCTGGGTCATGCTGGCCGCGGCGTTTTTCGTCATCACCATGATCATTTTCATGATGAAGACTGGCCGCAAACTTAAGGGCCAGATCGAAAACAAAGTCGGCCTGCTGGCGGGGAAAAACGCTGCCATTGGCTTGTTCGCCTTCGTTTTCCTGATGGTACTGCGCGAAGGCGCCGAAACCGTCTTAATTCTCTCAGCGGTATCGTTAAACTCCAGCGAGTTGTTGAGTTTTCTGGGTACGTTGCTCGGCATCGGCGCCGCGATCATGTTCGGCGTAATGTTCGTTAAAGGCAGCATTCGCATCAATTTGCAGAAATTCTTTAAAGTCACCACTGTCATTCTTTTCTTCGTCGCCGCGCAGCTCATCATCTCCGGCTTGCACGAGCTCTCGGAAAACGGCGTCCTGCCATCTTCCAAGCGCGAAATGGCGATTGTCGGGCCGATCGTCCGCAACGACGTCTTCTTCTTTATTACGATTCTCGCCTTGGCCGCGTTGATGATTCTGTTCGACCTGAAACGCCGCGAACCAGCCTCCGTTCCAGCATCGACCGCCGAGCGCCGCAAAGCTTTATGGACCGCCCGCCGCGAACGCCTATGGATGGGCTCGGTATATGTCTGCTCGTTCGTCTTCATCTTGTTGGTCACTGCGGAATTCATTTACGCCAAGAGCGTGAGCGCGCTTTCGCCGGCGACGGATGTCACATTCACCAACGGCCAAGTCAGCATTCCGCTCGCGTCAGTGCAGGACGGCGATCTGCACCGCTACCAAGCCGTGGAAAATGGCGTCGAAGTTCGCTTCTGGCTCTATCAGAAGCCCGACGGAAAAATTGCCACTGTCCTTGATGCCTGCGAAATCTGCGGCGCGGCTGGTTTCTACAAAGGCTCAAATGGCGTGATCTGCAAGAACTGCGCCGGCCCCATCAACGCGCAATCGGTCGGCATGCCCGGTGGATGCAATCCCATTCCGCTGCGCGCCCAGACCACGGCGGACGCTGTCATTATTCAGGAAGCCGACCTCGCCGCCCGGTCCAAGGTCTTCGAGAAATAAAATGTTCGTGCGCCTCGTCTACGAATCGTTCCGGCGGCAGAAGCGCAGAAAACTTCTCGCAGGTGTCGCCATCACGCTCGGCGTTGCCGTTGCCACCGCCATGATCGCCGTCGCCACCGACATCGGCGACAAAATCGGCCGCGAGCTGCGCACCTTCGGCGCCAACCTCATCGTTACTCCTCAGGAAGACACGCTCGACCTGCAAATCGGCGGCGTCGATCTGCGCCCACCCAGCGACGGGGCATATTTGAACGAAACCGATCTTCCCAAAATCCGCGGCACTTTCTGGCACCACAACATCGTTGGATTTTCGCCGATGCTGCCGGTGAACGTGAATTTGCCGCCTGACCATACCGTGAGCCTTGTCGGCACCTATTTCGCTAAGAGTCTGCACTTCGGAAAAGAAGACTTCGTCACCGGCGTGACCATCACCCATCCCTGGTGGAAGGTTTCAGGCACATGGCCTTCGGATGAGTCGCAGGATGTTCTACTCGGCGAGACGCTGGCAGCAAAACTCGGCGCAAAACCTGGCGAGCAGATCGAAATCAACGGGTCGCCGCACAGAGTTTCCGGCGTGCTTTCATCCGGCGGTTCCGAAGATAATCAGATCGTCGCTCCGCTTGCCCTTGCGCAGCAGATTCTCGGCAAACCCGGCGCAGTTCGCCGCCTTTACGTAAGTGCCCTGACCAAGCCCGAAGACGCGCTTGCCCGCCGCGATCCGAAGACGATGAATCCGGAATTGTTCGACCGCTGGTACTGCTCGCCGTACGTGCAGTCAATCGCCTACCAGCTGCAGGAAGTGATTCCCAACTCTCACGCCGAGCAGATTCGCCAGGTCGCACAGAACGAAGGCGCGGTGCTCACGCGGATCAAAGGCCTAATGCTTCTGATCACTCTGGCCGCACTGCTTGCGTCAGCCCTCGCTGTTTCCGCCGCCATGGCAACCGCAATCTTCGAACGTCGCGGCGAAGTCGGCCTGATGAAAGCTCTGGGCGCTGGCAGCTTCCCTGTTGCCGCCTTATTTTTCACCGAGGCCGCGCTGCTCGCTGTGATCGGCGGTGCCGTTGGATTCGCCGGCGGTTCCCTGCTTGCCCGCGCCATTGGCCGTTCGATTTTCAATTCGCAAATTACCATTGAGCCGGTGCTCTTCCCCATCATTCTTGCCATCGCAGTGATCGTCACCTTCGCCGGCAGTGCATTCGCCATACGCCGTGCCGTAAGGTTCGATCCCGTCTATGCGCTGCGAGGCGAGGCATGAGCTCTCACCCCATTCACAACCGCCAGAACGCACCGCACACCTCCATGTTTCTTCGCATGCTCGTACGCGCTGCCGTACTTCGCCGCGGACGTGCCGCCTCTGCCCTGCTGGCCATGGTCGTTGCCGCCGCCGTCGCCACCGCCATGATGAACCTTTTCGTTGACGTCCAAGCCAAGCTGCAAAAAGAATTCCGAAACTACGGGGCGAACATCGTTGTCGTAGCCAAAGACGGCCAATCTCTACCAGCCAATGCTCTCGCGCAAGCGCAATCCGTTCTTGGCAATCGCGGACTCGCCGTACCCTTTGCCTACGTGGTCGCACGCACCAAAGATGGCCAATCCGTCGTCGTCTCCGGCGTCGATTTCGATCAGGTAAAGAAGCTCGATTCCTGGTGGGCCGTCACTTCGTGGCCGGCGCAGCCCGCCGATGCCCTGCTCGGCGCTCGCGCCGCCGCCATCGTCAGCCCGCAGGGCAAGCCGTTCGATCTCACCTTTCAGGGCCATCCAATTCACTTGAACCCGGCGGGCACTCTCACAACTGGCGCAGCCGAAGACAGCCGCATTTATATTTCTCTAAACGAGTTCGAATCCTGGACGGGTGTTCAACCCTCCACCGTCGAAATCGCCGCCGCCGGCTCAGGCGATGAAATCACCGCTCTCGCGCATCAAGTTGCTTACGCACTCCCCACGGCAGAAGTTCGCCCCGTCCGTCAAATCATGGAAGGCGAAGCACGCGTCCTCGGCAAAACCCGCTCGACTCTCTACGCCGCAGCTGTTCTGATCATCCTGACCTCCGCCCTCTGCGTGCTTTCAACGCTCATGGGATGGGTCTTCGACCGTCGTCGCGATTTCGCCATCATGAAGGCGCTGGGCGCGTCAGAAAAGTTAATCGGCGGCTTCTTCGCAGCTGAGGCTGCCGCTCTCGGTGCAGTGGGGGCCGTGCTCGGCTTCATCATCGGCATCGGCATCGCTGCCTGGATCGGCCGCGCCAACTTCCACGCGCCGGTCGAACCGCGCTTCGGTGTGTTGCCGCTGGTCCTGGTTGGCAGCATCGCGGTAGCGTTGCTTTCCGCCGCGCTGCCCATGTCGCTTTTGCGCCGCGTGGAACCCGCTCTGATCCTGAGGGGAGAATAAAATGATCAAGCTGAAAAACGTCAGCCGTGTGTATCCCGCCAAGGCCGAAGCCAATGGCGGAGCCGTGATTCGCGCCCTCGACAACTTCACCCTCACCGTCGATCCCGGCGAGTGGATCGCCATCATGGGCCCATCCGGCTCCGGCAAATCAACTCTGGTCAATCTCATCGGCTGCCTTGATCGTCCCAGCTCCGGCGAAATCTGGCTCGACGGCGAAAACGTCGCCAACATCTCCACTTCCGAACTCAACCGTGCCCGCGCCGAAAAAATCGGTTTCGTCTTTCAACAATTCCATCTGATCCCCTATCTCACCTCGCTCGAGAACGTCATGCTGGCGCAGTATTTCCATAGCATGACCGACGAGCAGGAAGCCCTCGACGCCCTCGACCGCGTCGGCCTCAAGCAGCGCGCTCATCATCTTCCCTCGCAGCTTTCCGGTGGCGAGCAGCAGCGCGTCTGCATCGCACGCGCTCTGATCAACGATCCCAAAATCGTCCTCGCCGACGAACCCACCGGCAATCTCGACGCGGTCAACGAAGAAATCGTTCTGCGCCTGCTGCGCGAACTCCATCAGCAAGGCCGCACTATCGTCATGGTCACGCACGATCCCGTCGTCGCCCGCCTCGCCGACCGCCGCATCGAACTTCATCACGGCAAAATCGCCGCGCAAGAAGTCTTCGCCATGGCCGACGAAGAGCAATTCGACGAAGTCCTTGAAGAACTGTGGGTGCTCGCCGAGCACGGCCAGACCGCCGAAATCGGACGCATGGAAGTCCACGGCGCTTTACCGGTCAGCATCGCGGTCGAAAAAATGTCCGCCCTCGGCTTGGTCGATTGCGCCCCGCATCCGCCGGAAGCGCACAATCACACGCCGTTCATCAATCCCTGCCACGATGCCCTCAAGCCCGACGGCGTTTCCACCGGCGACGGCAGCAGCATCGTCGAACTCACCCCACGCGGGCGCCAGCGCGCCGCCGACATCATTCGCCGTCACCGTCTCGCCGAGCGCCTTTTCACCGATAGCCTGGCTCTCGACAGCGAAACCGAAATCGAGCAGCAAGCCTGCAAGTTTGAGCACATCCTTTCGCCCGAAGCCACCGACAAAATTTGCGCCTTTCTGGGCCATCCCCGCACCTGCCCGCACGGCGCGCCCATCCCGCCGGGAACCTGCTGCGGCAAGAGGGCCGAAGTAGCACCGCAATCGTCCGCCAGTAGGGTCTAGCGCCTATGGCGGATAACCGAAAGGATTTCCAGCGGCTTGCTAGAATGAGGTTAGGCGATGCTCGCGTTCTGATCCGACACCGGAATTTCGAGGGCGCCTACTATTTGACCGGATTAGCGGTTGAATGCGCGGTGAAAGCTTGCATCGCAAGGAACACAAAACGGCACGATTTCCCTCCGAATCAAAATGCGATACGGGACATCTATTCGCACGAACTCGTCAAACTCATAGCTGTCGCCAAGCTACAGCCCGCCTTGGACGCTGATCGAGTCAAGAACAAAGCCCTCGCGGGAAACTGGGACTTGGTGCTTAAGGATTGGAATAACAACAGCCGATATTCGATCGGCGGCCTGAACGCGAAGGACTTATACCGAGCAGTGGCAGGCAGAAACGGAGTGATGCAGTGGCTACGGCGACGTTGGTAAGTGAAGACATCGAAATCGGACGCCGGATCGTCGCTGCTTTGACGCGAGCGAACATACCGGTGACCGTTTACCTCTGGGCCTTCGTGCCTGATCTCCAGGAATGGCAGCTAATGATCGCCACCCCACTGGTGGACAGTAAAGGCCCCCTGGCTGTCTACAATGAGGTCAACAAAGTGCTGCACAGGGAACCCCTGTTCGACAAAGTCACTGTCTTCTTAAGGAGTCCCAATGATCGCGAACTCAAGGCGCTGCAGAAAGAAAGTAGGACTGCACCCCAGGAATCATTCCGGGCTGTCAATGAGGAGATCGCGGGGCGCTTTGTCGAGGAAGCTTACCTTTACGCGGGGTCCATCCATATTGTTCCACTCGGGAACACACGAGGCGGCGCGCCCGAAACCTACTCCGTCATTTACGCCCCCTATTCTGGCCCTGGAGGCGCTGCACCGTCGCGGAAGTTCGACGGCATTCAGAACCTCAAGGCTTTCCTAATGACCGAACTCAGTATCGACAGGAGTTCCGTCGAGTCGGCACTGACCGAGCTTTCCGGAGGCGGGAGCGCATCAATCCCCAACGTGCAACTGCGACCCCACGAACTCAGACGACTAAGGCTCGCCTAGACACCCCATGCCCCCTCGCCGCCCCTCGATTGGTGTCTTCGACTCCGGATTCGGCGGCCTCACCGTACTGAAATCTTTACTCGGGCTCATCCCCGACGCCGATTACCTCTACTTCGGCGACACCGCCCGGCTCCCCTACGGTTCGAAATCGGTCGAGACTGTCTCCCGATATGCCGTCGAAGCCGCCCATTTCCTCCAAAGCCATCAAGCCCAAATGCTGGTCATCGCCTGCAACACCGCAACTGCGCTCTCGCTCGACAAAATCAAACAGGCCGCGAGCGTTCCCGTCATCGGCGTCATCGAACCCGGCGCCGACCGCGCCGCCTCCATCAGCAAAAACAAGAAAGTCGTCGTCATCGGAACCGAAGCCACCGTCAGCAGCCACGCCTATCGCAAGGCGCTTGAAGCCCGCCAACTCGCTGCCCAGGAAAAAGCCTGCCCGCTGCTGGTTCCGCTAGTTGAAGAGGGATGGACCGACCACCCCGTCACCGAGCAAGTGGCAAAGATCTATCTGACCGAAGCTTTCGCCGGAGATTTCCAATCCGCCGACACGCTCGTCCTCGGCTGCACGCATTATCCCTTGCTAAAGCCGTTGCTCCGCCGTGTCGCACCCGCACACGTCGCCATCGTCGACTCCGCCGACTCCACCGCTGAAGCCGTCCGCCAAGCCATAAATCCTCAACCTGCACCCACCCCAAAAGTTCCCGCACTCAGCGCTCAACCTCATCTCAGATTCTTCGCCACCGATTCCGCCGACAAATTCCGCCGTCTCGGCGCCATGTTTCTCGGCCATTCCATCGACACCGTCGAGCACGTCGATCTCAAGGAGTAGCCCAAAGCATGCACATCTCCGGCGCATGGATCCTGCTCATCTTCGTCACCCTTACCACCGTCGCCATCCTTCTGGTTATGCACCTCACCAAACTCGGACTGATCATCCACCAGCGCATCCCCGACCGTCCGCGCCGCCGCTTGTTCTTTGCCTCCATCAGTTTCCTGATCACATTCGTGACCATCCGCCTGGTCGTCGCCTCCATCACCCATCACATCGGCCCCTTCGGATGGGTCGAGGTCGAAGGACACCACATTCATCATCTCGTCTTCGGCATCTTGATCCTGCTCTTCTGCGGATACTGCGAACTCGCCGAAGTCGGCCGTGGTGACAGCCCGGCGTCAATTTTCATGAGCCGCCTGCTCGCCCTGCTCTACGGCGTCGGCGCCGCCCTCACCCTAGATGAATTCGCCCTCTGGCTCAATCTCGATCCCCAAGCCTACTGGTCGCATGAGGGCCGCGAGAGCATCGACGCCGTCGTCATCTTCGGTGCGCTGCTTTCCATCGGCGCCTGGGGCGCGCCACTGTTCCGCTGGACCGAACGGCTTGACAGCCACAAACCCGCCGGTTCACCAGACAAAAAAGATGCGGCGCGATAATCATGCCGCTTGATTCGGGCTTCTATCGCCCCGAAGCCGGCCGAAAAACCATATCGAACCACGGCTTCCACGTCTTTCCACCGTCCAGCGAAGTCTCGGCAGTTTCCCGAACCCCGCCAGCAACCGGTTTCCAGAACCCGCGCACGTTCCGTGTCAATCCCTGCGGTGTTTTGTCGGACCCGCTCAGCACCATCTCCCCGGCCTGGAATGTGCCTTCAATCGTCAGCAATTCCCCGCGATTCGTCACCCAGCTCTGGTGCCACACCTTTCTGCTGCCGTCATAAATCGTGAAGCTCTGGCCTTTATGACCGTCCGCACCCCGATAGTCTTCGAGCAGCACGCAGCCATCGAGAATCCGCGAGACGCGATTATGGGCGACGATGACACCCGGTTTATCGAAATCGTAGGCGTTCCAGTCGCCAATCCAGAAATCGAACTGGTGATATTCCGGCGCGCTGCACGGACCAGCGGGTGCCGCCTGCGCGGCTGCGCTGCCGACGACACCACCAACCACGAAAAGCACAGCCAAACCCATCCCTGCACGTGAAACCATCGCCTTCATACTCGTCTCCGTCAGACCCCAGGTGGTGAAAATGCAAACCCTCCTCAAGATAAGACCATCGCTCAAGGATCTGTAGACACTTCCGGACACCGTTGCCATCGCTGCGATCAACAATCTTAGGGCTCCGCTGGACTCGTCGGCGTCGATTCGCGTCTTCCAGTCGTCAGAATCCAAATAGCACGCTGTCGCTCCGCTCGAGTTTCCGCCCGCAAACTTAAGACCCGATCCCCAATCGTCCACGCGTTCGCAAGAACATCCCTGTCCGTTTTTCGTGACAAAAATCGCCCAAGACTGTGGTATAGTCCCTGCCGTACTTTTCCCCGGGGCAGTCTCGTCGCCAACTGAGTCAACAACAGTCCACCTTACCAATCCCCGAAGC
>DASVWZ010000140.1:0-1895 GCA_036392935.1 Terriglobales bacterium
TGCGGCAAGTCGCATCGAGGGAGTATTGCTCCTCTTCCGAGCCGTTGTGGATCAGTGGGCCGCCGTCGGCGTGAACCGCCTCGCGAAGAAGTCGCTGCGCAGCAACCTTTCTCAGAGAAGGCGTGTAGTTCAGGTCGCGGATAATTTCTCCACCCAGTATCCAGAGATTGTCTACGTGCCTGCGAATGGTCTTCGAAGAAAGACTGGATGAGGCCAGATGCTCGATGAATGGCCGGAAGCAAACAACCAGTTCTTCACCTGGCGGCAGATCTTTTTCCAATCCCATCCACGAGCGCGGCCAGTTGTCCAGATCGCGGCAGTAGGCGGAAGCATCGGGGGACGCCACCGCGGTAGCAGCGCGGTTTACTTTGTAAGTCTTGGCCTTGAAAATTGTCTCCGACATGGACCTGCTCACGATTCTAAACCACTGCCATCGCCATCGGGGATTTGTCTACCAACACGCCCGCTTTGGCCCCGACAAGAATAGCATCGAAGTGGACGTGCGACCGCGGGAGGGCTCGGCGGCGGTCTGCTCGGGGTGCCACCAGCCGGCGGCGGGTTACGATCATCTTCCCGAGCGCTGCTTCGAGTTCATTCCGCTGTGGGGCTTTCTGGTTTTCCTGCTCTACCGCATGCGACGCGTCGACTGCCGGAATTGTGGCGTGGTGGTCGAGGAGGTTCCCTGGGGCGATGGTAAGCACCAGTTGACCAGAGCCTATATGCTGTTTTTGGCCCGCTGGGCGCGGAAGCTCTCCTGGAAGGAAACCGCCGAGGCCTTCCACACTTCCTGGGACCAGGTGTGCGACGCCGTCGAGTATGTGGTCGGCTGGGGCCTGGAGCATCGCACGCTGGAGCCGATCCGCGCCATTGGTGTGGATGAAATCCAGTACGCCAAAGGCCACAAATACCTGACGCTGGTCTACCAGATCGACCAGGGGCTCACCCGCTTGCTGTGGGTCGGCAAGGAACGCACCATCGAATCCTTCCAGGGTTTCTTCACTGTCATCGGAGAGCCACTCGCTGCGCAGATCGAGTTTGTCTGCTCGGACATGTGGCGGCCTTACCTGGAGGTGATCCGCCAGAAATGTTCCCAGGCGCTGCACATCCTCGACCGTTTCCACATCGTCGCCAAGATGAATCAGGCCTTGGATGATGTCCGCGCCGCGGAGTCGCGCAAGATGGCCCAGGACGGCCACCGGCCACTCCTGAAGAAGACACGCTGGTGCGTGCTCAAGCGCAAAGAGAATCTCACCGCACAGCAGAAGTTCCGCCTGCGAGATCTGCTCCGCTACAATCTCCAGACCGTCCGTGCCTATCTCCTCAAAGAAGATTTTCAGCAGTTCTGGGAATACAACTCGCCCACCTGGGCCGGTATGTTCCTGGATCTCTGGTGCCAGCAAACGATGCGATCCCGCATCGCGCCAATGAAGAAGATCGCCCGAACGTTGCGCGCTCACCGCGAGCTGCTGCTCAACTATTTCAAGGCCAGAAAGCAGATTTCCAGCGGTGTGGTCGAGGGATTGAACAACAAAGCGAAAGTTACCATGAGAAGATCCTATGGCTTTCGTACCTTTCGCATCCTGGAACTCGCGCTCTATCACTCACTTGGCAAACTACCCGAGCCGGAGCTTACCCATGAATTCTTCTAACGAGTCCACAAAAGATAACTCCGGCACCGGCACCTGGAGCCTCACCGGCAGCATGAGCACCAATCGCTTCGGCCATGCTTCCGTGCAGCTTCCCGATGGCCAAGTGCTTGCCGCCGGCGGTCAAAGCACCGAGAACCTCGGCGGTCCTCCCTGCGGAAATCTCCTCAGCAGTGCCGAACTCTACGAGCCGCTCTCGGGCACGTGGATTCCAGCGGGCAATATGAACTCTGTGCGCGAGTATCAATT
>DASVWZ010000141.1:0-60058 GCA_036392935.1 Terriglobales bacterium
TCTCTGAACTCATAGGAGGCTCTCATGGCCACACTCAAAGTCGCACCCAAACCCTCAACCGCCCGCATGACCGTTGCCCAAATCTCCAAACCCGGGGGCGATTTTGAAATCGTCGAGCGCGAAATCCCCACTCCTGGCCCCGGACAAGTCCGCATCAAGGTCAATGCCTGCGGAGTCTGCCACAGCGACCTGCTGGTCAAAGAAGGCGCCTGGCCCGGCATCCAATATCCCCGCATTCCCGGACACGAAATTGCCGGCGTCATCGACGAACTCGGCGAAGGCGTCACCTCCTGGAAAAAGGGCCAGCGCGTCGGCGTCGGATGGCACGGCGGCCACGACAACACCTGCCACGAATGCCGCCGCGGCGATTTCGTCAACTGTAAGAACGGGCAAGTCTGCGGCATCAGCTACGACGGCGGATATCAGCAATACATGATCGCTCCTATCGAAGCTCTCGCCGCCCTGCCCGACGGTCTCAAAGACGCTGAAGCCGCTCCCCTGCTCTGCGCCGGCGTCACCACTTACAATTCTCTTCGCCACAGCGGCGCCATGCCCGGCGATCTCGTCGCCGTTCAGGGCATCGGCGGTCTCGGCCATCTCGGCATTCAGTTCGCCAACAAATTTGGATACAAAGTCGCCGCCATCGGCCGCGGCCCGGAAGACGCCGCGCTCGCCAAGAAACTTGGCGCCCACGTCTACATCGATAGCAAAGCCACCGACGCCGCCCAGGAACTCCAGAAACTCGGTGGCGCCCGAGTCATCCTTGCCACGGCTCCCAGCTCAAAGGCTATGTCCGAACTCATCAACGGCCTCGGACCCAACGGCGTTCTTTTGGTCGTCGGCGCCGGTCCGGACGCCATCGAGGTCACTCCCATTCAACTCATCAACGGCGTTCACCGCATTCAAGGCTGGTTCTCCGGTACCGCCGCCGACTCGGAAGACACGCTAAATTTCTCCGAACTCAGCGGTGTCCGTCCCATGATCGAAACTTATCCACTCGAAAAAGCCGCCGAAGCCTACGCCCGCATGATGAGCGGTAAGGCCGAATTCCGCGTCGTCCTCACTATGTGACCTGAATTACTGCAGCTTGCCCCACTCTTCTTCGTGTCTTCCGCGAACAGGGTGGGGCTCAAAACGCCATTACCCCGGTTGCGGGAGCGCCTGGCGCCTGTTAGATTGCCACATGCCTCAAAGTATTGTGGCATCGGACGGTCAGAACGTCTCAGAACAAGTGGTTTGGCGCACCTCTACGCTGGTTGCCTTCAGATTCGCGTTCTGCTATCTGACGCTGTACATGCTGTACGTTTTGGGGAACGAGCAGGAACTGGTCGGTTATTTTGTTTCCGGACATCTGGCCAATTCCTTCGTTGACCCGCTGTGGCATCGCGTTGTCCCCTGGGTCGGTAAGCACATTCTTCACCCTTCAACCGACATCACCATCTTTACCAACGGCAGTGGCGACACCACCTACGACTATGTTTTGGTCCTGTGCGAGCTGTTCGTGGCTGCCGTAGGCACAGTTATATGGTCTGTGCTCGATCGGAAAAGGTCGAACTATCGCAGGTTGTACGAATGGCTAACACTCGCGGTCGCGCTGGTTCTGGCAATGGAAATGTTTTCCTACGGCATGGACAAACTAATCCCGGTGCGATTTGGCTCGCTCTCGCTTGCCAGGCTTTCAAAACGTGTCGGCGAGTTTAGCCCCATGGGTCTGCTTTGGACTTTCATGGCCGCCTCCAAGCCCTACACGATTTTTGCGGGATTCGCCGAAGTGCTCGCCGGTGTTTTGCTCCTGTGGCCGCGCCTTCGAACGCTGGGAGCCCTGGTTGCAATCGGCGCTATGTCGCAGGTTTTCGCGCTGGATATGAGCTATGACGTGCCCGTCAAGCTGGGATCATTGCATTACCTGCTGATGGCCGCATTTCTGCTTGTGCCGGACGGGAAACGACTGCTCAACGTCTTAGTGCTGAATCGCACTGCGATGCCTCGGACATTTACGCCCCTTTCGAATCGGAAGTGGGTCAACCGAGCCGCGGTAATCCTGCCAATGGTGTCGGGTGTCGTCTGGCTCGCCATGCTCACCCGTTTCTCGCTCAAACGGTACGCGATTGAGAATCCGGCTGCGGTTGGGCAGTCTCCGTTATACGGTGTTTGGGTGGTCGACGATTTTAGCGTTACTGAAAACTCCGGGCCGCTTCTTACGGACAAACTCGCCAGGCAAATGCACATAGGCATAAGTGACACTCCGAGCGAATTTATCTTCGATTCGCCGGGTGCGCTGATAATCCAGTTCAGCAATGGTGTGCTCGACTACACAGACGTCGCCATCGATCAGGCGAAAACCGATATGACAGTGAGCGACGAAGGCGACGTGAACTGGAAAACCGATTTTGCCTACCAACGGTCCGGTGACCGGCTCACCCTGAGAGGCCACATGAACGGCGATGCCGTCGACCTCAGGCTGCATCGTCTCGACCTCGCCAACGACCGCCTTACCAGCCGTGGCTTTCATTGGATCAACGAACGTCCGTTTTAATTCGAACTGCCTCCCGCCGGCGGTTCGAATACCACACCACAGCCCGCATATACTCATCCCATGGGCCGGGAAATTGAAATTAAGTTTCGGGTTGAGAATCTGCGGACGCTAACGCGGGATTTGCGGCGTGCAGGTTTCAAGCTCCAGACCAAGCGCACTCATGAAATGAATTCGCTCTACGATCTGCCCGGACATCCGCTGCGCGATCGCGGTGAATTGCTCCGCTTGCGCAAGTACTGCGACGACTGGGTCCTGACCCACAAGGCCAAGGGCAAAGACGGCATTCACAAAACCCGCGTCGAAACCGAAACCGCCATTGCGGAGGGTCCGCAGATGGATAAAATCCTGCACGCGCTTGGTTTTGCCCCGACGTTTCGCTACGAAAAATTTCGCGCCGAATGGGACGACGGCACCGGCCACGTTGTGGTCGATGAGACCCCGATTGGCAATTTTGGCGAGATCGAGGGCCCCTCGCGCTGGATTGATCGCACCGCGCGCGCATTGCATATTTCGAAGCAAGACTACATCACGTCGACCTATGCCGGCTTGTTCTTCGCATGGAAAGAAGCAACCGGCAGCGCGGCGCAAGAAATGACGTTCAACGCAGTTCGCAAGTCGCGTTAGGCGCCGAAAATGCGGTGCGCCATTGTGCGCCACCGTCATCTACGGCACCAAAGTAACTAACAGACACTTTTATTTCGCGTGCTACGCTGGACTTGCCTGGAAAACCTACTCCCCTCCAGTGCAAACGAGTGCAAAAAGACAACTTTAAACGGTTGTTAAAAACTGTAGAGGCTCTGTCGGACCTGGGGCCGGAGATGACGGCGGAGCAGGATTTTTCGCGCGCGGCGAGAGCCATGCTCTCGGCTGTGATGCAGGCCGCAGCGGCGCGCGAAGCCGTGCTATTCACCTACAGCGACCGCCCTTCCCTGCTCACTTCGATCGCCGCCGATGGCTTTGCGCTCATGCCGGAACCGGCGATTATCCCTCTTCTGCCCAAGCATGCTCATGCGCTTGCCATCGCGCGAACGCCGCGTTTGCTCGGAGCCGAAAGTTATGACGCTTACCTCAGCGCCAACGGAAATGTCGCGCCGGATTTATTTCGCTGCATCGCGCCGCTGAAGGTCGCGGGAAAGCTGGTTGGCTTGGCTGCGCTCGGTCGGCGCGAAGGCGAAGGCCGTTACGAGGCCGCAGACCTCGAAGCCCTCGAACTGATCTGCCACTACATTGCGCTGGCCATCCACAATCATTCCCTGGGCCAGACGCTGGCGCAGCGCGTGACGGAGAATCTCCGGCTGATGGCTTCCATCCGCGGTTTCTACGACAGCGCGCTTGAGACTTTCGCGGCGGCGATTGATGTAAAGCACGCCCTGGTTCAGGGACATTCAATCCGGGTGGCACGCTATGCTGCGGCGATCGGCCAGGCGATGAATCTCGATGCCAACGATGTCTCTGCGTTGCGCGCCGCTGGGTATTTGCACGACATTGGCAAGGTTGCGATCGACAAGCGTCTGTTCGGCAAGCCCACCGCGCTTGACGCGCAGGAATTCCGCGAAATGGCCGACCACACCATCATCGGTCATCAGATCGTGCAGGGTGTGCAATTTCCCTGGCCAAATATCCCTGAAGTTGTGCGCTGGCACCACGAGCGCGCCGACGGCTCCGGCTATCCCGATGGTCTTCGCAACGATGAAATTTCCATGCCCGTTCGCATCATTGCATTGGCGGACACATTTGACGCCATGACCAGCGAGCGTCCTTACCGCGAACCGCTCGCGATCAGCACCGCGCTGCATGAAATCGTTCGTCTGACCCCGCACAAGTTTGACTTTAACGCCGTTCAGGCGCTGCTGCTGCAGGTGCGCCGCGACGCCGTCGGCAGCAATGCCCTGCCCTTTTACAAAGAACCGGCCGCGCTGACCATGGCTCCGCGAGACGTCGATCAACTCGCGGCCGATCTGCAGCATAAGGCGACCCACGAACGCCATTATCTGCCTTAGTGATTCTGCAGCAAACACCCGGAAGATTCAGCGCGCCAGCTCTTTCATCATGTCCATATCCCGCACGACCCGCTCGGGATCGTCATGGCCGAGGTATATATCTCCATCGGTCGTGCGTATGTGGACGACCCTGTTCCCCCACACGTAGGCTCTCGAGCTTCCGACGCCGCGAATGCCATAGCCGCGCCACGCGCTCCAACTTCCAACCGAGTAATCGCGAATGTCCGATGCAGGTATCGATCGCAAGCGGAAACCGAGCGTATAGATTTCAACGCCTCGGGTACTGAAACGGTATCGAAATCCTCCTAGGGCAAAAACTGCGGAGCCTGCGACCAGTAAGGCAGGGGCCAATGCAGCCCAGCGCACTGCCGGATTGCCAACGCTCGCCGTGAAAGCAATGATCGTCACCGGAATAATCAGCAGAAAGATTCCCCAGCCGAGCGAGGCGTGTTTTTCTTCTGCGATCACTGTGGAATTATCGAGCGGCCTACCGCGTTTGGTTCGCAGATAGATCGCGATCGAGAGCACGATTGTAACCAGAACCAAACTCTGGGCGATCCAGACGTTGTCGAGAGCGGCGGTGCTTGCGTAGTTCACGGAGTTCCAGATTCAGCCAGCAATCATACGCGATGGCAGCGCCGTTTAGCTCCAACTCACCTGGGTAAAAAAGAAAAACGCCCTCGGCGAACCGAGGGCGTTTTCGTGGTTTGGCGGGCTGGTTACTTGTTCTTGCCGTTCTTCTTTCCGGAGGCCTTGTCGTTGTGGATCTGGCCGCCGACTTTGTTCTGTTCCTTGTTGATCTGGTTCTTTTCGGCCTGCGTCAGGTGTCCGCCGTTAGCTGCACGGTCCGCCGCAACCTGCTTGTTGATGTTGTGCTCTTCGTTCTCCAGCTTGCCGGCCTGCTGCGCGTCCAGCGTGTGGTTGTCGAGCCCATTGGCAATTCGGCTCTGCTGGTTCGACGCACGGTTGCCAACTTCGCCACCCAGGGGCTTCTGTGTGTTGGCATTGTGCTTGTCGGTGTGAATCTCGCCGCCCAGCTTGTTCTGCTGCTGCTGCAACTTGGCGCGGTCAGCCGCGGTCAGATGTCCATTGTCCTGCGAGCGCATCTGGTTCTCTTCCTGGTTGATATTCGATTCCTGCTTTTCCAGGTTGGAAGCTTCGCCCGGGGTCAACTGTCCATCGCCAACGCCGTTGGCAATACGCTGCTGCTGGCGGTTGGTACGGTTAATGGTCTGTTGGCCGGTCTGCGGTTGGCCGTTCGTGTTTCCCGGCGGTGTGCTCGGCGGTGTTGCAGTCGTGTTCTGTGGTGGTGCGGCAGTCGTGGTCTGAGCTGCAGCAGGCAGCATCAGCGCTGCAAAGATTGCGCCGAATATCATGATTCCGATCAGCTTTTTCATTGAATCTCTCCTTTTCCTTCCTTTATTTGTTCCTTGTTCTCGTGCAGCCTGTCGGCTGCTTGCTGGGTAATGAATTGAACACCATCGGTCAAGAAATGTTTCGGCCGTTGTTACGCCTGTATTTGCCACAACATAGAGATGTCTAAAGTAATCACCCGGTTGCTTCGGCTACAGTCCCGCCTGCATCCGGGACCGCGGATCGAGAAAATCCCGCAGGGCATCGCCGATGAAGTTAAAAGAAAGTACAGCCAGCATAACAGCTATAGCGGGGAACAACACCAGGTGCGGGCTGTCGAACAAGTGCGCACGGCTGTCGTTCAGCATCGAACCCCAGCTCGGAGTCGGCGGCGGAACGCCGAGGCCGAGAAAACTCATGGTGGCTTCCGCCAGAATCGCGCCGGCCATGCCGATGGCCGCCTGCACGATTACCGGCTCAATAATATTAGGAAGAATGTGGCGAGTAATGACGCGCCAATCGCTGGCGCCCAGAGCTCGCGCCGCTTCAACGTATTCGCGCTCGCGCACGGCGAGCACTTGTCCTCGGACCAGGCGCGCATATCCCACCCACCCGCCCAGCCACAACGCGAATATCAGATTGAACAATCCCGGGCCGCGAAATGCTACGAACGCGATGGCCAGCAGAATACCGGGAAACGACAGAAAAGCATTCATCAAGACGATGTTCACGAAGCGATCGATCCTGCCGCCGTAATATCCGGCAATCGACCCGATGATCAAACCCAAAGCCAGCGAGCCAGCCACCACGCAACTGCCCACGATCATCGATACGCGGGCGCCGTAGATCAGTCGTGAGCAGATGTCGCGGCCAAGCTCATCGGTCCCACACCAGTGCGAGAACGAAGGCGCTTGCAAGCGGTTGGGCAAGTCAATGTGCGCCGGATCCTGCGGCGCAATCCAGGGAGCGAAGAGCGCGAACAGAATAAAGATCGCAACCAGTACTACACCTATCGTCGCCAGAGGATTCTGGCGAGCGATGGGCGGAAGCGAAATGGCAAGCGCTGACATTCGGTGACTAATTGGTTCTACAGTTGAATCGTCCCCTGCAAATATAACCGACACTGTCCCGCAATTTTGACGCGATCACCGGCCACGCCACACTGCATTCTGGCGCCGCGAGGGCTCAACTGTTCCACGCGCAACGTAGATTTGTTAAGCCGCTCTGCCCAATAAGGCGCAAGCGTGCATTGAATCGATCCTGTGGCCGGATCCTCGGCAATCCCGATTGACGGTGGAAAGAAACGGCACACGTAGTCAGTTTCTCCTGTGCCCGGAGCGGTGACAATGACCCCGCCGATGCCGATGTCGAGCTTTGCGATCGCCGCAATGTCGGGAACCAGCCCGCGCACGACTTCGGCATTCTCGGCCGCCACCATGTAATCACGCGCTTTTATGACCTCCGCGTTTCTCAAACCCAAAGCTGGCAACAACTCCGGTGGAACCACGCAAGCCTCGCCCGGCATGGCGGGAAAATCCATCTCGAAGCCATGCTCCGTTCGATTGACCGACAACACGCCGCTGCAGGTGTGAAAGCGGACCGGCCAACGATCGTGATTTCTTTTGGACAGAACAAAAGCGGACGCCAGCGTCGCGTGCCCACACAAATCGTCTTCTACTCGCGGCGTAAACCAGCGCAGATTGAAATCGCCATCCGGGCGCGGGACCACAAATGCCGTTTCGCTGTGGCGATTCTCCGCCGCAATGTCCAGCATGACCGCGTCAGGCACAAACGCCGGAAGAACGCACACTCCCGCTGGGTTGCCGTGGAACAGAACATCGGTAAAAGCGTCGACGTGATAGTAAGGAATTTCCATGGCATCCTCAGCTATGGTTGTTGCGCTCCCCAGACACCCGTATACGACCCGGTACGCCAACTCCGACGGCGATTACCAAACCTCGAACTCGACCCGGCGATACTTGCTAATCAGTCCAAAATCGATGCGGTCAGAGGTGATCACGCGGGCGCCATACGAACGTGCGCTAAGGGCAATGAGTACGTCGAAATGCAGGTTACGCAGCTTCTCCGGCTGGAACCCATGATCGGTACGAATCTTAGACAATATCTGCCCTGATTCAAGCCAGTTCTTTTCCGTCGGCGTAAGGACTGGACTGTTCCTGGCCAGCCTTCGCAGAAATTCCCGTTCGGCTGAAGAAGTGGAACCGCGCCACAACTCCGCCAGAACCACCGAGGAAGTACGAACCAGGCCACGAACCGATTGAATTTTCGTCTGATGCCGTCCGGTGCGCAATTCATCGATCAAGACGGATGTGTCGAAGATGACGATCTCACTCACTATGGCCGGCGAACTTGAGCTTCCCCGAGTTCTTCTTCATCAACTTCTTGAATTGTTCCAGAGCGACGATTTCGCGCAGCGCCACATGAACGGCATCCGTCCTTGATTTTGCCTTCAGGACCTTCACCGCCTCGTCTGCCAGGTTCGTATCCAATCGAATTGAGGTCAATATTACCGCCATAATTTGTGGCTCGAACTCGTTATATATAGATTACAAGATTTGTAAATACACCTCAAGCGAGGCTCAAAGCGCGATTATTCGCGGCGTGCGAACGGATTCTCGATGCGTAAGCCAGCGACCTGCCGGCCGGCATTCAAATCCTCCGAAAGAATGCGCTCTGCTCCGCTTTTCGCAGCGGCAGCAATGATCAACGCATCCCAGAACCCGATTCTGGCTTCATCCTCAATACGGAATGCCGCCGAAATCTCCTCATGGGTCGTTTCAATACACCAGGCAGAATAGGTGCGGACAACTTGACGCGCCAGAGTTCGCGAGAGCGGAGTGGGAAGCTTGTGAACCACGTTCACATAGAATTCCTGCAGCACCTGCATACTCAAAACACCGCTTCTTTCACGCCAAAGCTCGAGCAAGCTTTGCTTCGCGATGGCATGTTTGGCTTTGGCATCGACGTCGTGGGCGTAGACAAGAACATTCGTGTCTACGAACGTCTTACCGCTCATGCCATTCATCTCGGGTAGCCCGAATCTTGCCGCCTAAATGAAAACCCTTGTCGAGCAGGGCCGTCGCCTGCCGCTCGGCCACTGCGTACGCTTCATCTTCGCCCACGAGAAGTTCGATCTGTTTCGCCAGCAAACCGCTGATCGAGGAGCCGTTCCGCGCCGCCAAGATCTTGGCTTTCCTGACCGTCTGGGGGCTCAAGCTGATGGTTACGTTCTGCTTGGACATGTGTCCTCACGTATAATACGTGTACCACGTTAAACACGTGCTCGTCAAAAAGGCGTCGGTGTTCACTGCCGTATTCTCGGATTGACCACCGAATACAGCACATCGGTCAGCAAATTCACCGCCACGTAGGTCAATCCAATCGCCAGAATGCATCCCTGCACCAGATAGTAATCCCGATTGCCGATGGCCTGGATCGTCAGCCGCCCGATTCCCGGCCACGAAAAAATCGTTTCCGTGACAATCGCTCCCGCCAGCAACGCGCCAAACTGCAGACCGATCACCGTAATCACCGGAATCAGCGCATTGCGGAGCGCGTGTCGGTAAACCACCGAGCTTTCCCGCAAACCTTTCGCCCGCGCAGTGCGGATGTAATCCTGACCGAGTTCTTGCAGCATCGATGTCCGCACCATGCGCGTCAGAATCGCCGCCAGCGCGCCGCCCATGGTGATGCCCGGCAGGATCAGGTTCGAAAAACCGCCCGCTCCCGAAACCGGCAACCATCCCAGCTCCACCGCGAATATCAAGATCAGAATTGGCCCCAGCGCAAAGTTCGGGAACGACAATCCCAGCAGGCTTACAACGCTCAGCGTGCGATCTTCCCATTGATTGCGCTTCTGCGCCGAAAAAACTCCAGCCGGAATCGACAGGATCACCGCTATCAGCAATGCCGCCAGCGTCAACTGCAAAGTATACGGATAGCGTTCCGCGATCAGCGTCCCAACATTCTTGTTGAAACGAATTGACGGGCCAAGATCTCCGTGGAAAACACCGCTCCAGTAATGAAGGTATTGCTCGGCAAGCGGTGCATCGAAACCGTAAGCATGACGAGCCGCCTGCAAGTCAGCCGCTGGCACGCCTTCGCCCAGCATCTGCAGAATGGGATCACCCGGCACCAGATGGATCAGCAAAAAAACTACAGACACCACCAGCCAGATCACCGGCAGCGTGTACACCAGGCGCATCGCCAGACTGCGCAGCATGCCGCGTTAGTCCCCCACCTGTCCCAGCACCGCCTCCGGGACCTCCTCGATTTTCACTTTCGCAATGCGGTGGGCTTCAACGTCTTCCACGGTAAAACGGTGTTTTTCGTAAACAAACGACTCACCGGCGCGTGGAATCTTCTGCATCCGCGACAGCACAAAACCCGCCAGCGTTTCAAAACCGCCGTCCCGCGGCAAGTCCACCCCGTACTGCGACTCCAGGTCGCGAATGCTCACCGATCCTTCGAGCGTCAACGGAGTATCTTCCTTCAGCGCCGGCTGCTCGGCCGTAGCCGCTTCGAACTCGTCCTGCACCTCGCCGACTAATTGCTCAACAATGTCCTCGATCGTGATCACCCCCGCCGTCGAGCCAAACTCATCGACCACCACTGCCAAATGCCGCCGCCGGTCTCTGAACTCTTCCAGCAATTCCGTCAGCACCTTGGTTTCAGGAACCACCAGAACATCGCGCATGATCTGGCTGACCTTCAGTGTCGAAGCCCTTCCCCCGCCCAGACCAACCGTCGCCGCCGCCAGCCGCAGGCGCATCCAGCGCATAAGATCTCTGGTGTAAAGCACGCCAATGATATGCTCCGGCCCGCTCTGCGGATCGTAAACCGGAATGCGCGAGTGATTATCTTCGGCAACCCTGGCGACCGCCTCGTCCAAAGTAAGATTTCCGGGCATAGAAAAAATATCCGGCCGCGGGACCATCACTTCCCTGACCGTAGTGTTTTCAAGGTCGAGCGCGTGGTGAATCATCTCTTCTTGCGAGGCCGGAATCTGGCCGACCTGGCGGCTGGCAGTGACGATAAGTTTTAATTCGTCGGGCGAATGGACTGGGCCTTGACGCATTTTCCTTGATCCGAAAACCCTGAGCACGGAGTTGGCAGACTTGTTCATCACGAAAATCAGCGGCCGCGTGAAGGTCAGAAACACTTCCATGGGCGCGGCGACGGCAAGCGCGACCTGCTCTCCGCGCTGCAAGGCCAGCGACTTGGGAACCAGTTCTCCCAGAATGACCAGCAGGCAGGTAATCAACACGAAGGCAAAAACAATGGCGATGCCGTGGGCGTAAACATTGGCGTGGGGAACAAAACCCAATGATTCTTCAACCATATGCGCCAGCAGCGGTTCGCCGAGCCAGCCGAGCGTGAGGCTGACAATGGTGATGCCAAGCTGAACGCCGTTTACGACTTCATCAAGGTTGCGGTGAAGCTTCAGGACGATCTTGGCGCCAACTCGCCGCGCTTCAACCAGTTGCTGTATGCGGGTGTCGCGCACGCTGACCAGCGCGAACTCGGCTGCCGCAAAGAAGGCGTTGGCCGCCACCAGCAGCAGTATGAAAAAAAGCCGCAGCAGCACTGAGACCAGCATGGATGCGCAATTCTAACACTAGTGCCGTCCTAGCCTCGGCGGCCCGGCACGGCTTTACCTCGGTGACCAATGGCGACCAGTTTCGCCAGTGGGCACGGATGAGAGCATCGCAGTGGGTCTCAGGGCCGCTCTGCGGGCTTGACCACCGACCCAGGCCCCTAACTCCTTACGGCTCTATATTTTGATATTTAACCCCTTTACAATCAATGATTTACCTCGATATGCACGAGTCTAAGGCTATTAGACTCAATAACTTACAACCACCCCAAGGCATCCTCTAACCACCCCAGCCCTCGTTTCTTGATATTCAGCATGGGTTTCGGCCTGCGTGGATTCCCGGCAAGCGCGTGAATTATCAAAAAGCTTGTCAAGCCCCCAAAAACTACGAAATTGGCGTAAGTGATTGACTATGCTGGAAATATAAAGTTCGAAATCGTGTCAGGTTTACCCCCTCAGATTTGATATCCTAAACTTAGAGAGTAAAAAAAAGAGAAATCGGCCCACAAAATGGCGGGCACCAGACGTCCCGAAATGGGGCGTTTTTTTATTTTGGGGCGAAAAACGGGAGGGACAGAAATGCTTAACGCAAAGATTGCGCAATGCACACACATCAAGTTGAACGGGTTCCGCTGCGGGTCGGCGGCGCTGAACGGGCAGCGCTGGTGCTACTTTCACGCCCGCATGCGGCGGCGCGCCAAAGCCAAGGTGGACGCGGCTTTTCCGCAGGTGCTGTTGCTCGAAGACGCGGAATCGATTCAGGCTTCGCTGATGCAGCTCATCGACCTGCTGCTGGCCGACCAGATCGAGGTGAACAAGGCGCGGGTGATTGTGAGCGCGCTGACGCTGGTCTCGCGCAATATCAAGAATTGCCTCATCAGCGACAGCGTAACCGACCTGCCGGAAACGGATTTCGACCGGCGCCGCGCTCGTGTCGCGCCGGCAAGAGAACAGCCAGAAACCGAAGAAGAAACCGCCGCGATGCCGGAGCCGGTGCTGCCGACGGCAGAGGAGCTGGCGGCGCGTCCGCGTCCGCACGAAACTCACCCCAAGCGCCACGAGAGCGGCTTTGCCGCCGGCCTGGCCCGCGCGATATTCACCGCCAATGCCCTGAGTAAGGCTAGCGGTGCGGCGGACGCAGCGGACGAAGCCGAGGATGCGGAGCGGGTATCAAAGCCGCCGGGTAAGGCGGACGCGAGCGAGGCGGCCGCGCGAACCGGTGGGTAGGGGTTACATTGCGGCGAAGAAAAAGCGGGCTGCTGACGCCTGTTAATGTCAGCTAATGCGATACAATCCTCAGACTGATGGGAGGCTATCGATACCCGCCCGTAGTTCTTTGCGCACTTTGCGGCGAACCCATCACTTTTGTACAGCAGGCAGCCGAGGTCGCAAAGGACGGGAAGAGGATGCATTGGGACTGTTGGCTGAAGACAAAGCAAGGTGGCAACGCAGAATCCCCGAGCGATCAATGAGTGTAATCGCTGTTATCGCCAGCCAACCCCTGTTGAGCTTAAAATGGCGGCGTGTCATTTGACCGAGAGCAGATCGAGGCGAGGCTCGCATTAGACCTGATTGCTTCTGCCGACATGCCGCAGATCGCGCAGGATGCGCTAGAAGCGGGATTTGATGGTCCGGCGACAGTGCGCTTGGCGATACTCGAACACCCAACCTATTTTGAAGTTGCAGAGGTGTTCCCACGAGTAGTTAAGGAACTAGGTCTGGCTCAGGTCACCACTGGAGAGGCTGCACTCCGCTTGGCGAAGGAGATTGCGCGGGAGATCTTGAGAAAGGGTGACGATCCACTCCAGCACGTCCGCGCTTTTGAGTCGCTCTGGATCCGCTCGAAGTACGCAAAGGAAATTCGGACACTAGGAACTTTGTACGATGACGTGTGGATTGCTCAATCAATGGGCCGGTCTGACCAAGAGATTCGAGATTCGGTCACGTCTGCCCTCAGAACCTTTGCAAAATAGTTCGCGGTCAATTGACGAAACATCCCGATTACGCTCAAAATACCCCTGAAAAGCGAACAACAGGCGAACACGATAACATCCCTGCCCCATAGTTGGCCCTTTTTTGCGGCGAGCTCGAGCGGAGCTCGTCAGAAATGTTGCATGTGAAGAGACGGCCGGAGGGTGTGGTTTCACAACCATCCATTTACCACTGTCACCCTCGGCGAACGGCGTAGCACCCATACATTCGCGAAGTGCGCGAATGTACGGGCACCCGGCGTGGGCCCACTTCGCCGTTTGTGCGGAGACGTAGCAAGCTACGTCTCTACTGGGTACGGAAGATCCGGTTCTGCCAGGTGAAGCAGTCGCTGGCGGCGTTGCCGCATTTCGTCGTACCGGTCTGGTTGTTGACGAAGTATTCGCCGACGCCGTAGAAGGTCAGGTCGTCGGTCGAGTCGATCACGGTTGAGGCGTACTCGCCCCAGTCGTTGGTGTTCTCTTCGTCGCCGGTGCCCTGCACGATGGTTGTAGGCGCATTGAAGGCCAGGCCGTCCCAGGGCAGCTCGACGAAATTCACCGCGGGATGCGGCTGCGACGAGCAACTGGTGCAGTCCGCGCCAGAAGTCGAGTAGGTGATTCCAAGATTGCCGTTTTTGTCGAGCGCGGCGCTGGGCATGAAGTAAAAGAGCGTGTCGCCGGGATCCTCGAGATCGGGAGGTCCGGCGACTCCGCCGCTGTTCACCACCACGGAGGCCGCGCCGTTCGAGACCTGCAGGATGTAATAGCGGATGCCGGTGCGCTGATCGCTGGTGCTCTCCATCACCACGTGGGACGCGGTGAGATAAGCGCCGTTCGGCCCGCCGGTGGTCGAAGACAGATTGTTATAGGTCAACCGATTGGCCATGCGGTCGCCGAGCGAATCGACGCACGAAGTATTAAACCAATAACACGACGCTGAACCGTAGGGTGCAATGTCACTGGGGTTGGTGCTGGGCTCGGGGATGCAGACTGTGTTGACTTCCGAGCCTTCGCTCGATGTGTCGTAGCATCCGGGCGTGTAGGCGTTGACGGAAACCAGGGTTGGCCCTTTTAATCCGCTGGCGCCCCAGCTGAACAGAGCCAACTGGTTGGAGGTGCAGGGCGTGGTCTTGCTGGTGCAGGGCGATGTGCCGGCGTGTCCCTGCTGGGCGTTGCTGGGATTTACGACGCCGAGAAAATATTCGGGCTCTCCGGCGGGCGGGCCGGTGGCGCTGTCGATATCGGCGACATCGAGCGAGTGAATCAGGCTGGGTTCCTGCGCGTTCGGCACCATGTAGGTGTAGCAAGTCATGGGGTTGGTCGATGCGCCTTTGGCAATGTCGGCGCGATCGAGCAGGCAGGCCTCGAATCCGATCTGGTCATAGAAGTAAGTCGGATCGTCGAGATCGAAGGTGATGTAGAAACCGTTGGACCAGGTTCCGATGCGCGGCCAGTCGGGCGCGAAATAATAATTGCTGCCGGTGGTGCAGCTCTTGGAGCTGGGCAGGCACGGAAGCACGGAATCGAGCTTGTATTCGTAGGCGTACCACTTGGTGGTGGCCTTGGAAAGATCGGCGGCGGAGCTGACCGCGATGCACCACGCGTAATGATCGATGCCGTTCACGGTGTAGGTGACGCGGCGATTGATTACAAATTCATTATCGATGCGATCGAATAAGACCTGCACGTTGCCGGAAGTGTTCTGGCATTCGGGCTGGGTGGTGGCTGACCATTTTCCGACTACGCCCTGAGGCTTGGCGGTGGTGCCGGCGGTGGAAGTGAAGATGGGCTGTCCGGTGACTTTATCGAAAGCCTGAATAAATTTGGGATCGACCCATTCGAGAACTTGGGCGTTCTTGCCTTTTACCGTCGGGCCGACGGCGATGTTGCTATCGACGAGTTTGACCTCGTTGTAAAACTGATAGGAAGTGCCGAGATTCTCACGGGCATCAATGCCTTCAATTGGCCCGGTCCAGGTTCCGGTGGTACACGCCGCGGATTTGCAGATGGCGTAATTGCCGGTGGTGTTCTCGGCAACCTGCGCGGCAATGTATGGACCGGCGATGGAACCGCTTTGGCAATCTCCGGAGTTGCACTGCGCGATGGCAGAAATAGAAATGGAAACGGCGAAAAAAAGTACACTGAACCCAACCACAAACCTAGCGTTCATCTTCAATCACCTCCCAGTGATCGAACCCTACCAATTCCCCCTGTTACTTGCCGACCGGCTGCATCGACTTCTGCGCCGCGGCATCGGCCACGGCGGATGCGCTGGGATAACCCAGCTCAGCCAGTTCCCTGCCGATGTACTTCTCGAACAACTGCAATTGCGCGGGCGTCAACTTGTCACGCCAGCCCTGCACTGCGCCCTTGCGGACGAAGCGGCCGACTTCGGTGTTGCTCTGCGGCAGCTTCTTGGAGCGCACTTCTTTTTCCTGCATCTTTTCTACGGTGTTGTTGGCGAGCGCGGCGCGGATGGCATCCATGTTCACGGTCTTGCCGGTGAACTCGACCATGCGCGGTAACACCTGTTCGGGATTCTTGCGCAGGTCCTCGAATTTGACGACCAGCATTTTGCCTTGCCGCGACAACGGGCTGTCGAGCCAGGAACGGATGTGCGGACCCCAAGCGCCGTAGCCGTGAAAGGTTCCCATGAGGAACGAAACCAGGAAGCGATCCATGTCTGGGTCGGCGATGCCGAGCTGGACGCTGCGCGCGTACTGCGAAAGAGCGGCGTCGCGCGCGTCGCGGACGATGTAGAGAGCTTTGCGATATTCCGGACGATAGGGCTCATGAGTCTTGATGAGCCGACCGCCGTCGGCGAAGATCTTCTCGCCGCGACGATGCCATTTGAGTTCGGGAATGACGTTGTCGACGGTATCGAACTCAATGCTCTTGCCGGTGAGGACCTCGCCCAGCACGAACCGCAGCCAGGTATTTCCCGAGCGCGGATAGGAAGCGAGGAAAACGTCGTTGGAATACAAGCCGCGATGACGGGCCCAGATGATGGGCACGCGTACTTTGGATTTGGCAAGATTGGCGCGGAACCTTCTGATATTAGCCATGACTCCTCTTGTATGACACGTGTTGCTAGAACCTGCGTTATTGGGGGGACACTACGTGCGTTATAACTTCCCCAGGTTAACGCCCAAAAAACCGGGCGTGAACCTGGGCCACAATCGTTATGCCGGTCCGGCGTTGGGCTCAGCTTCACCCTTCGGGAACGAGCCACCGTCCGCACCACCATTGCCGGGACCATCCGGCGTGAGCACGAAAACCTTGCCGCCCTGGTCGGGAATTGCAGCCAGCAGCGGTACGTTCAGCACGGCGCGTACTTCGTTCGGCGTGCGGAACGACGGGTCGAGATATTCGAGCGTAAAGACCATGCCGGCGGTGACTGCGCAGGCCAACATGGTGCCGAAGAGTCCGAGCATCCACGGCGACTGCGCCGGATAGCTTGGAACAGCGGGCTGCTCGGCGATCACGATGTTGAGAATTTTGTTCTCATCCAGTGCCTCGTCGATGCGGGCTTCTTCGCGCTTCTTTGAGTAGAGCAGGTAATTCTCTTCCGCGCTCTTGGCGGAGCGCAACAGATCCTGCTGCTCGATGCTGTCGGCGTCGAGCTTGCGGGCGTCGTCCATGGTCTGGCGAATAATGGTTTCGGTTTCGGTCGCTTTGGCTTGGTAGCCCTGCAGATCGGATTTTGACTTTGCCAGCTCGCCCTGAATCCAGGTGTAGGCGGGGTTCTGGTCGGTGGTGACGTCGCCCAGCGGCCGCTCGCCTGCGATGGCGGCTTTGGTGGAGTCGATTTCGCGATCAAGTTCCTTGAGCGGCGGATAATCCGGCGCGTACTTCGACGCCATGTCGCTGCGCTTCAATTCGAGATTCAGCAGCGTCGACTTCATCTGCTGCAGAACCTGCGCGGCTTCGGATTCACGCATCTGCGTGGTCAGGCGCGGCGGGGTGGTCTTTTCGAGCTGTTGCAATGACGCGATGCGGTTGGTGGTTTCGGCGATGGATTGCTTGGTCTGACCGAGGTTGTAGTTAAATTCGTTCAGCTTCTGCAGAGTGTAGTCGCGCGCCAGGGTTGGGTTGGCGACGCCATCGCGCTGCGGGAAGCTCTTCAGCTTGTCTTCGGCGGCTTGCAGTTGATCCTGAGCGGCTTTAGCCTGTTGGTCGAAGAAGGCCAACTGTCCCGCGGGCTGCCGAATTTCACGGCTGGTCTCGAGATAAACGGCGTTGAGCGTCTGCAAAACCTGCGCAGCCAGCACCGGCTTCTTTGCCATGTACGAGACCCGGATGATGCTGGTTTTGGGTAGAACTTCGATGACTAACTTGTTCCGCAAGGCCTCAAGCGCTTTGTCGACTTTCTGCTCGGGAGTGCGATGGTGGAGAAGCCCGTCGCGAATAGCTTTATCGAGATTGAGTTGTGTGACGACTTTACGCAGGACGTCGTCGCTCTTGATCAACTCCAACTCGGAGTTCATCTCTTCTTCCGAGACGTCGGACTGGATGGTCATGGCGGGCGTCTGCTCAGCCGTCACCACCGGGTCAATACGTTCGCGCCGGACCATGATTTTGGTCTCCGAGCGATACTCCGGCGAGAACACCGCGTAGGCGATCGTGCCCAGCAGAATCCCGAAGAAACACAACAGCGCGGGACGCCGGCGGCGAAAGCCCATGGCCACAACATCGCGCAATGACCACGAGAGCGCGACCGGGGCGCGGCGAACGACTAATTCTTGTCCTTCCATGTCTCAGAAACTCCTTTGCTGCATGGTTTACGAAACTGCAAGTTACGAAACGCCAGACTACGGAACACCCGTTTACGGAACCCGGGCCTACGGAACCCCGGGGGCGATGTTAAAGCCGTATGCCGGAATCCACTGCTGTATCTTCGAGAGCGTATTCTTGGGGACAAAAATCATATCGCCGGGTTGCAGATGAAGGTCTTCGCTCAGGTTATGCTTCTGTTGCATTTCCTTTACGTTGACCAACTTGCCTTCGACCCAATCATCATTCACGCGGCGATACAGGATCACCTGCGAATGGCGCGCGGAATTGGAAGTGAAACCGCCGGCAATGGCAATGGCCTGGATCACGGTAGTGTCACCCTGCAAATCGTATTTGCCGGGGCGGGAGACTTGACCGTCGGCGACGAAATAGGGCTTTTCAAAATCTTTCAGCGTGATTGAGATGCGAGGATTGGTCAGGGTTTTGCTATAAGCCTGCTTGATCTTCTCTTCTACCTCGGGCACGCTCGATCCGTTGACATAGACCTCGCCGGCTTCGCGCAAGGAAACGTAACCGTCGGGCAGAACGGTCAGGCTCTGGTTGAATTCCGGAGTGTATTCAAAGGTCAGGTCGAAGGTATCGCCGGGGCGAAGCTTGTAACGCGGATGGCGTTGCGAGAAGGTGCCAACGTTGCTGTTATCAATCGAAGACGCAGCCGGATGCGGCGTAGTTGGAGGCGCAGCCGCGGCGTCCTGCTGTTGGCCCAGCGCGATGCCCGCGGTTGCCAGCAACGCGATCAAGAACCAGCAAACTTGTTTCATGAACCCTCTCCCAATCGGCGCATTCGAGTGTGCGCT
The DNA here is from genome assembly GCA_036392935.1 of Terriglobales bacterium. GTDB lineage: Bacteria > Acidobacteriota > Terriglobia > Terriglobales > Acidobacteriaceae > DASVWZ01. The sequence goes on from DASVWZ010000141.1 coordinate 19,068, forward strand.
TGAACTGATCAACTGTTGTTATCGCGACGGTGTCTCTTGGGTTTTAGCAGAGCGAAAAACCATGGGGGGATTGAGATTCCGACCGCGACCACCTGCCTCCCAGTCCATCAGGAGGCTGCCTCTCAATTTCAGCTTCAAGTATAGGCCAGTGAGCCGCAAAATCCAAGGGGTTAAAAGTGAGCACAAACCATTAAAATGCTGGAGACCTAACCCTATGGACCAAAGGCTCTATTACCCTTAACCTACACATTCCAAAGCCAAGTTCGGGCCAATTTCCACATAGTGTGCAAGAGTTTTCGCGTTGACATAGGAGCCTGAGTAGTACCATAATGACCCAGCCTTGCCATCCTCCGGCCGGGTATGAATGCTGGGTGTTCGTCAGCCGACAACAACGCATACATTCAGCAAACAGGGAGTGTAAGTTCGGATGAAAAATCCTCGCCTTCGCAGTTCCGCCGCGCTCGTCATGTGCGTGGTGTTAGTGGCCTTTAACAGTGTCGCTTTTGCGCAAGACGCCCGCATCACCAATCCCGACGCAGAGTCAGAAGCCGTCAGGTCGGCCACGCATCAGCCAGCGCCCGGACAGATTAAGCATGTGGTTTACATCATGAAGGAAAACCGCAGCTTCGATCACTACTTCGGCCAGTACCCGGGAGCGGACGGCACGACCACTGGCGTGATTTCGACTGGACAGAGCTTTCCGCTTTTCCGGGCTCCGGATGTCATGTTTCACGACGGCGACCATAACTATGACAGCGCGCTGACCGCCGAGAACGGCGGCAAGATGGACCAGTTTGACCTGAGCAACTGGGGGAATGAGAACGGCGATTTTCAGGCCTACTCGCAAATGACGCAGGCCGATATACCGAACTACTGGGCCTATGCGCAGAACTTTGTTTTATCGGACCACACCTTCGAGTCCGATAATTCGCCGAGCTTCAACGCGCATTTTTATACGGTTGCAGCGACTGGTGAGGGCAGCACCACGGTGCCGCAATTGGCTGGGCACACGCTGGCAAGTTGGGGTTGCGACACGCTGCCGGCGGTGACTGTGACCCTATTCGATTCCGTGGGCGCCTATTACGATACCTTTCCGTGTTTCAATTCGCAGACTATGGCGGATAGCTTGAACAACGCCAGTCCATCGCCGCTGACCTGGAAGTTTTACGGCCCACTGGACCCGCAGGGCGGGTATGAGCATTCGGCGTTCGACTACATTCAGCACATCCGGTACGGCAACCAGTGGACGACCAACGTTGTGCCGTACAACCAGTTTGTTACCGATGCCGAGGCGGGAAACCTGCCGGCAGTTTCGTGGATCATCGCCGATTCCGCGGAAACCGAGCACCCTCCGAACGGCACATGCAACGGAGAAAACTGGACGGTCAAACAGATCAACGCGATCATGAATGGGCCGGCCGAGCAATGGAATTCGACCGTCATTTACGTGACCTGGGATGAATGGGGCGGCTTCTACGATCACGTGCAGCCTCCGTACGTCGATCAGTGGGGCTTTGGGATTCGCGTGCCCATGCTGATTATTTCGCCGTATGCGTTGAAGGGGCACGTGACCCACACCACCTACGAGTTCTCTTCTCCGCTGAAGTTCATTGAAGAAAACTGGAACCTGCCTCCTTTGACCGATCGCGACGAGAACGCGAACGACACCACCGATTCGTTCAACTTCAGCCAGAACCCGCTGCCGCCGATGCCGTTGCAGCAACGGCAGTGTCCGGTGCTGAACACCACGATCAGGAACTGGTCGAATGTGCCGGTCGGGAAATCTGTGGTGTTGCCCATTACGGTCACCAATTGGAGCAGCAGCGCGATGACCATTGGAGCGATGACCACTACGGGAAACTTCAAGGTGTCATCGGGTGGAACGTGCACAACTTCTTTGGCCGCGGGGAAACAGTGCTTGATCAAAGTTGCCTTCACGCCCAAGGGTACTGGAGTCCAAACGGGCACGCTGAAGGTGACCGACGGTGGTCCCAACAGCCCCCAAACCGTCAATCTAACGGGTGTGGGCACGGCTATACAGTTGCCGATCCATTATCCGGGTTTGAATTTTTCGCTGACTGACATGGGCGCGACCACGCAGCAGTCGGTTCAGCTCTCGAACACGAGCAGCTCCGCGGTCACCATCAATCAGATCCAGGTGATTGGCGATTACTCGGAAACCGACAACTGCGGAAGCAGTCTCGCCGGCGGTGCCAGTTGCAACATCACCGTGACGTTCAGCCCGACGGTCAGCGGATATAGAAAAGGGAGTCTGGTGATCTGGGATGATGATCCCGGCAGTCCACAAATGGGCCGCCTGGTGGGAACGGCAACCTCGATCACGCAGAAGCCGGATACGCTGACGTTCTCTTCGCCGGTCGGCCAGAAGAGCGCTGCGCAAAACATTACAATCACGAATGTATCGAATGTGCCGCTGATTTTCGAAAACGTTACGATCAAGGCACCGTTCGCTGCGACCAACAACTGTCCCGCAAATATCGCCGCCGGCGCACAGTGCACCATCAGCGTAACCTTCACGCCGGCTAAGTCAGGACAGGTGACCCAGACCATGAATCTGAACGACGGCGACTTCCTCAGCCCGCAAAATGTGTTTTTGACGGGGAACGGGACGACAGCGGTGACGACAGCAGCGAAAACAGAGTAGGTCTTAATTCCGATTCGCTCAAAGCCCTCGCGCGCGAGGGCTTTCTTTTTTGGCGGCTACCGTGAAAACGGCCGTTGCGCCTGCCATTCGGAGAACGATTACAAAGTGTGCAAGATTTTGCGGCGTTGACAGTAGTTTGCAATCCGTCGAAAATTGTTGCGCCGCGTTCAAATGGATTTCCGGGTAAACCCGGCGCCACACATTCGCGCGCAAGGGGCGTGATCCCTCAAGGGAAAGACAAAATGTCATTCAAAGCCCAACGGTCTTATCGCCGGTTCCGCGCCAGTGTGCTCACATTGCTGATGCTCTTCAGCTTCGTTTTCTCAGGTTCCGCGGCCGATTTGCGGCCGCAACGGCCGGAGAGACAAAAAGTAAAGATCGTTCCCGGCCAACTTCCCGCTCCCGGCCAGATTCAGCACGTGGTTTTCATCATGAAGGAGAACCGCAGCTTCGACCACTACTTCGGGCTGTTTCCTGGGGCCTATGGGACCAACACCGGGGTTACGTCCTCCGGGCAAACCATCCCTCTGTGGCGTGCGCCCGATGTGATGTTGCATGAAGGCGGTCACGACTACATGAGCGGGCTGACGGATATTGACGGTGGGGCGATGGACCGGTTCGACTTGGGGAACTTTGGGAATAAACACGGCGATTATCAGGCGTACACGCAAATGACCCAGGCCGATATTCCGAACTACTGGGCGTACGCGCAGAATTTCGTTCTGGCAGATCAGACGTTCGCGTCTGACCTTTCACCCAGTTACAATCCACATCTTTACTCGATTGCGGCGACCGGCGAAGGCACGGTCAATACTCCATTTCTCGGCAAGCTCACGCTGGGAAACTGGGGATGCGATGCCAAAGCCGGGGCGCTGATCACGCTGCTGGACGCGCAAGGCGCCTTTTCGGATACCTATCCCTGCTTCGATCCACTGACGATTGCGGACAGCTTGAACAATGCGAATCCTCCCCTGACCTGGACGTTTTATACCCCTCAGCACCCACAGGGCGGATATGAGCACTCTGCCTTCGACTACGTGCAACATATTCGGCGCTCTTCCTACTGGGCAACCAACGTGGTCGACTTTCAGCGGTTCGCCACCGACGCGCTTAACGGAAATTTGCCTGCCGTGTCATGGATCATTGCCGACACGCCAGAAACCGAGCACCCGCCGAACAGTACGTGCGTGGGGGAAAACTGGACGGTGAACCAGATCAACGCCATCATGCAAGGTCCGGCGGATCAATGGAACTCGACGGTGATCTTTGTGACTTGGGATGAATGGGGCGGCTTCTATGACCACTCTGCGCCGCCGGTGGTGGACCAGTGGGGGTTCGGGATCAGGGTGCCGATGCTGATCATCTCGCCATATGCGATCCAGGGCTACGTTTCGCATACGACGTATGAGTTTTCGTCGGTGCTGAAGTTCATCGAAGAAAATTTTGGGTTGCCGTTTTTGACCGATCGGGACACCAATGCCAACGACACCACCGACTCGTTCAATTTCAGCCAGGCTCCACTGTCGCCGCTGTATCTGCAGCCGCGAAGTTGTCCGGTTGCGGCGACGACGGTGCTGCCTTACGGCGACGTGCCAGTGAAACACGCCCGAGATCTATATGTCACGCTGAATAACTACGGTTCCACGCCTATAACGTTCGGAAACATTGCGGCAGCCGGCAACTTTAAATACGAGACCGGGGGGACTTGCGGGAGCGCGTTGGCAAACGGCACTTCATGCACGCTCAAAGTCGCGTTTCAACCCAAGAGCGCCGGGCCGCTGACAGGTACGCTAACCATCAATGACAGCGATCCCAGCAGCCCGCAGGTGGTGAATTTGAACGGGCTGGGAACCTACCTCAGCCTGCCGACAAATTATCCCGGGCTGGTTTTTCCCCTGACTTATCTGGGGTCGAGTTCGCAGCAGCAGTTCCTGCTGTCAAACAGCGGATCGTCTTCGATTACTATCAATCAGGTTCAGATGATTGGAGATTTTTCCGAGAGCGACAATTGCAACGGCTCCGTGGCTCCCGGAAGCAACTGCCAGGTAACGGTCACATTTGCACCTACGAGCAGCGGCGACCGGATGGGAAACATCGTCATCTGGAACAGCGATCCCGCCAGTCCGCATCAGGTAAGGTTGTCGGGCGATGCAACTGCCGTACAGCAGACACCCACCACGATGAGTTTTTCGTCAACGGTTGGGCAGGCCAGCGCCCCGCAGACGATCACGGTCACGAACACATCGGCGGCATCGTTGTTTGTAGAGACGGTAACTGTGGCGACGCCGTTCAGCCAGACCAACAACTGTCCCACGCAGCTTCCCGCAGGACAGCAGTGCACGATCACGGTGACGTTCACTCCGACCCAGCAAGGATCGGTGAACACCACGCTCTACGTTAATAATTCAGACCTGATGAGTCCGCACGAGGTGCAGTTGGCGGGAACGGGCAACTAGTCACTTCGGCGCGCGCAAAGGCTAAGAGGCGTCGCTTTCTTTCGGGGTGACTATGATGAGAGCGAGCGGCATGTCATGCGCCGGAGCGCTCCCGACTTTGACCGGGAATTGAAGGTCGAGAACGCAGGTGCCCTGGTTATCGGCGCGCAATCCGGGGAAATCTTTCTTTCCGATTTCCGTCGGCACCAGATGCAGCACGGCCGGCTGGCGCGTGCCTGAGGCTAATTTACTTCTGCGCTTAAGATCGTCGAGAGTGACTTTTGCTTCGCCATCGCGATCGGCGGCGGCGGGGCTGAGCCAGAGCGCGTCCTGATCGTCGTCATCGGGTGCGACCGCGTAGCGCATGGTGTAGTAGCCGGCCTTCAGCTTCTGATCGCGAAAATCCTCGCGATAGTCTTCGCTGGCGCTCGGCAGAAAATGGAGCACTCCCACCAACGCGCCGGGAGCAAGATCGGTGTAGATGAGCTTCGACTTGGCGGGGCGCGTTTGCCCGGCGGCTTCTTTGGTCCAGAATACTTCGCAGATCTCCATGCGCAGGCCGTTGGAGTCGGTGACCAGGCGCAGACCCTTCGGCGAAATCTTATCCTGCAGTCCCGAAGGGAGCGCGTTGGGCGCAAGATCGACCGGTTCGAGCCGGTAAGGTTCTTCGGCCAAGGCGCAAGCGGAGAGAAGAACCAGCACGATCGCTGGGAATATTCTGTGGAGCAAACGGTCGAAGGCAAAGGTCATCTTGGGTACTCTCAGCGGCTATTTGGGGGAAGGACTTGCTTGTCTGTGTTCATCGCGGACGCCTGCGGATGGCCGTTTGAGAGCCGCATTCACAATACCCATGAAATCGCGGGCGAAATCGAGAATGCGGGCTTCATGCATGGTGGTGGAGTAGGACACTTCCTGCTCCTGCGCCAGAAAACTGGCCATGGCGCGGGCGCAATCGTCGGCGTCGCCCATGTGGAAGAAGGTCGATCCCGGCGAGTTTTGCTCGAGGTGAACGGGGAAATCGGAGGCGATGACTGGCCGTCCGACTGATCTGGCGTCTTCGATGACTGTGCTCCAGCCTTCAAATTGCGAGGGCTGTAGAACGGCCTTGGCGGCGCGGATCAGGCAAATCTGGTCAACGCGCGGGATCATTCCAAGAATGTGAACTTGGCGCTCGATGCCAAGTTCTTTGATTTGAGCTTTCAGTCTGGGGAAGAATTCGGGATGACGGTTGTCCTGTGTGGGGCCGGTGCAGACCAAGTCGACGCGCATGCCCTGGCTCTTGAGCTTCGCTGCGGCCTTGAAGGCGGTCAGGTGGTCTTTGTGGATCCAGAACTGGTTGCACAGGATGATGTATGACGGAGGCAAATCATACTTCGCCACAATTGGGGCCGGATCCTGGAACCATTCCGGCAACGGGATGGTGGTGAAATGGAGAACGTGCGTCTTGGCCAACGGCGGACCGTAGGCGCGGAGCGCGTCATCGACGGCGCTGCGGCTGCTGAATACCACGTGCCGGTTGGGGTCACGCAAGAGGGCGGGAAATGCCTTATCGCGGGCGGCGCGGGCCAGCCGCGAGAAAAATTCCGGCAGGAAGCAGTGCTGCAAGTCGGGAATCCAGGCGATGGCACTCGGCAACTGGCGGGTGTAATTTACCGTGACGGGAAAGACGGCATCGACTTTTTCCCGCTTCGCAACACGAGCCAGTTCCGGGGCTGCTTCGCCCAGGAAAGCCGAGCCAAAGCCGGCATTGATTCGCTGCGCGTCTACTTCGTAGCGCGTCCCGTAGAACATGCGGTCGAGCAGCGAGTTATAAACCACGGTCTTATCCGCGAGAGCGGAGACCTCTTTAAACAGTTCGTCGTTGTTGCGGCAAAACAGGGTGATGCGGGGACGTTCATCGGCGGGCAAACGCGACAGCGCGCGCACCAGGTTGTGCGTGTAGATGACTCCGCCTCTCCAGCGGTCCAGTGCAATCAAGCCGACATGCGGCGGCGCTTGGCTCAAGCAGTCACCCCTTCAATCACCCTTTCATAAGACAGAAGTTCGCGCAAGCCCCGGCCCAGATCGGTGTGCGGCGACCAGCCGATCATGGCCCGCAGACGGGTTACGTCTGCCTGCAGATGCGGACGCTCGGAGGCGCGGAGCTTGGCGGGATCGGTTTCGATCTTGAGCGGTCTGCCGCTCAGTTCTGCGATTCTTTCCACTACTTCCTGCATCGTCACCGACAGGCCGGTTCCCAAGTTGGAGGTGGTTACTCCCGGTTGCGATTTCTCGACCATTTCGATGACCGCCCGGGCTGCATCGGCAACCGGAACCAGATCGCGCTTCGGAGTCATGTTGCCCAGACGCAGCACGGTGGTCCCGCCGCGAATCTGGTTGATGATCTCCGGCAAAATGTGGGGATTGGTCTCGTGCGGTCCATACAAGTTAAACAGCCGCCCGATGACAAAATGCCGTTTGGGATCGCCCGCGGACTCGAGATGGACCAGTTTTTCACCCATCCATTTCGTCAGGCCGTAAATGTTGAATGGCGCCACTTCCCCGTTTTCCTGATGGGCCTTGGTGTCGGGTTTATAGACGTCGGCGGTGCTGGCAAACCAAAATCGAGCGACATTGGCCGCGCGGCAGGCGCTCAGCACGCATTGCGTGCCATACACATTGAGGCTGACGGTCAACGCCGGGTCGCGCATGGCGGCGGGAATGAAATGCAGGGCAGCCAGGTGAACCGCGGCGATCGGACTTTCTTTCTTGCAGACAGCCGTCATGGCTGCTTCGTCCCGTATGTCTTTGCAAACAAAGCGGAAATTGGCATTATCGGCGAAGGGTGCGAGGAACTGCCACTTGCCGGTGGAAAGGTCATCGACGCCGACTACGGGGATTTTCCGGGCTAAAAGCTGCTCGACAACGTGCGACCCGAGAAAGCCAGCCGCACCGGTTACCAACCATGGCTGAGAAGTCATCTTAGATTATATAAATCGCTGAGTATGTAAACCGCTGAAAGTAAAAAGCAAATACGCCCAAGCTTACGTAAAGGTTAACGGCAACTGTAAGCTTCGGCAAGGGGAATTTCAAGCACCGAAACCGCCTCGATTTTACCACATCGGATTTGACGAAGATATCCAAAAAACTGGAGATCATATTGCGTTCATTTCCATGAAAACACTGGACATGTTCAAAATCGTGCGCATAGCTTGGTTCATCGTTAGAATGGCTTAAGCATCCAATCAGCATGCGGTTTTTGGATACCTTCAAATCGATGTCTTCTGCCCGGGTAAGGCTGGCGTGGGTCATCGCTATCGTCGCCGACACAACCCAGTTGGCACTATTGCCGCTTTTTAGCGAAGGCGCGCTGTCACCTGCCGATACCGTGCTCGATCTCCTGGTCGGGTTTTCGCTGGTTCGCCTGTTGGGATGGCACTGGGCGTTTCTACCGACTTTTGCCGCCGAACTCATTCCTGGACTCGATCTATTCCCCAGCTGGACAGCCGCTGTGTGGTTTGTGAGCCGACAACGCATGGAGGAGATGGGAAAATCTGACCCGAAACAGGCGCCGGATGTGTGGTCGAACCCACCGGAACCGGAAATTCTGCCGCCCGACCCTGCTATTCGGCGGGGATGAACCGCCGGACAATCAGTTCTTGCTTTGACTGGCATGAACGACCATGGGCAGTACGCTGGTGGTTTTCTTTTTACGGGCTTTTTTCGGCAACGGCGAGCTGTTTTTTGTGATGTCTGCCAGCGTGGTGTTCTCGAGAATTTTCGCGGCGGCATCGCGAACATCCAAGAAGACGCGATACAGCGCGCGATGCCCGGCATCGCGGTCGATGAGGTCGCGCAGTTGGTCGGCATCGCCAAAGGGAGCCAGCGGCCCATCAACCAGCCGGATGATCTCACTCAACTGAATGTCTGAGGGGGCGCGGCGGAGCTGATAACCGCCCTTGGCACCGCGAACGCTCTCGACGATGCGGGCGTTCTTCAGTTCCAGCAGAATGAGTTCGAGAAATTTCTCGGGCAAACCCTCTTCGTATGCGATGTCGCGAATGCGGATTGCGCCCTGGTCGGCGTGACGCGCCAGCATCATCATGGCCTGCAGCGCGTAAAGACCCTTTTGCGAGATCTTCATCGTTTCGTATTCCTGCTGATGAGGTTCGATCGTCTTAAATTCGATCGAGTGAAAATCTACGAGCTCCATAGAGTTTATCATATATGCAGGTTTAATGCCATACGCCATACGCGCTAACTCATTGTGCGACAATAGGTTGGATAGAGAACCATCAGAATTAACCTAAATACGGATGCAGGCGGGTGCACATCCGTCGGGGAAAGGTTTGAAAAAGCCCTGAATGGGGATGCGGTGGTTCGCGTTACGGAATGTAGAGAACCTGCACCGTAATGTTGTCTGGGCCGCCCCGCTGCTTTGCCATTTCGACAAGCGCGTTGCAGGCTGCGACGGGATCGTGCGCTAGCACCGTATCGAGAATTTCTTCATCCTCCATCAGGCTCCATAAACCGTCGGTGCAAAGGACTAACCGGTCTCCGGACGCCACCGGGATGGGGGACATCGCAATTTCAGGTTCGGCTTCGAGTCCTGCCCCGAGGGCCGCCGTCAGAATGTGACGGCCAGGGTGAATCTCGGCTTCATCTTCAGTAATGACGCCGCTCTGTACGAGATGGCTGACGTAGGAGTGATCGCGCGTCAACTGCGTAATGTTGTTGGCGTGGATCAGATATAAGCGGCTGTCGCCGATGTGGGCGTACAAAAGCTGCGTGGGAAACAGAGCGACGGCAGTTGCCGTTGTACCCATGCCGTGCAGCCCCGGATGCACGCGCCCATATTCCTGAATGCGCTGATGGGCATTGCGGAAACCTTCGAGCAACGCCGAGCGCGGGTCCCGGTCGGCATTGGCGGCGTAGGTCTGTTCGATGGTCTCGACCGCGATACGGCTGGCCTCCTGGCCGCCTTCGTGTCCGCCCATGCCATCGGCGATGATCGCGAGTCGTCCTTTGCTGGCCAGGGCCTCGGGATTTTGCGGTTCCCAGTACCCGCAGCTGTCTTCATTATTGCCGCGCTGGCAACCCACGTCGCTCAGGCTGGCGCGCTCGATAATGGTGGCTCCTTGCATTCGGTAAGGGATTATACCGGACTTCTGAGTTTTGTCATTCACCAGCAGCGGTGGACTGCGCTATGCCGAAACTTAGATGACATTTGTCACTGTGCCGTGATGATGATCTCCACTGGCGGCGACATAGCGGCTGACCGAAGATACAGATCGTCGGGCGTAAAACCCGGCCAGCCAGGAGATGAAGATGATCGCAACTATGCAAGCGGAAGTGGACCAGATGATGGCGCAGGAGGTCGAGGGGCCAATCGTTGCTTCGTTGAGCCGAGTCAGCAAGAAGTTCGAGAGCCTCACCGCGCTCGACGACATTGATTTCGATATTCATGCCGGTGAACTGGTCGCTCTGCTGGGTCCCAATGGAGCCGGCAAAACCACCGCGGTGAAGCTGCTGCTCGGGCTGGCGCATCCGACTGCCGGCGCGGTGAGCGTTTTTGGTGGCAATCCGGTGAATGCCGAAGTTCGGGCGCGAACCGGTGCGATGCTGCAGGTTGCCAAGGTTCCGGAGACTTTGCGAGTGCGCGAGCATATCGAGCTGTTTTCGTCTTACTATCCTGCGCCTTTGCCGCTTGCGGAAACTCTGGCGGTCGGCGGCCTCGAGGAAATCCGCGACCGCGAATTCGGGGAACTATCCGGCGGTCAGAAGCAGCGTGTGCTATTTGCGCTGGCGCTCTGCGGTGACCCTGACCTGATTTTTCTGGATGAACCAACTGTCGGCATGGATGTTGAAGCGCGGCGCACGCTGTGGCAGCAGATTCGCAAGCTGATCGCTCGCGGCAAGACTGTTCTTTTGACCACGCATTATCTTGAGGAAGCTGACGCGCTCGCCGATCGCATTGTCGTGATCAATCGCGGCCGGATCATCGCCGAAGGGACTCCGGCGGAGATCAAGAACCGCACTTCTGGGCAGAGGATCCGCTGCCGCAGCGAGTTGACTATCGACGTTCTACGTGACTTCCCTGCCGTAACCGAGGTCACGAAGACTGGGCCGTGGTTTGAAATCCGCACCACGGCGGCGGAATCCGTACTCCGCGAGTTGCTGCTTCGGGACCCGGCCGTCAGCGGGATCGAAGTGACAACCGCGGGCTTGGAAGAAGCTTTTCTGTCGCTTACCAGCAACGAAACTAACAATAAGTAACCGAGCCGATCATGACTACTGAAACTCTTTTGACCAGAACCATCAATGCCGCCGATGATGAGGTTCAGAAAAATGACGACTGGCTCACCATCGCCGCCGTCAGCATTCTGGCCTGGGTTGCAGCCGACCTGCTGCATGAAGGCATCGGCCACGGATCGCTGGCGTTGCTGACAGGTGTGCAATCCGGCGTGATTTCGACGGTCGCGTGGTCGAGTGACGTTGATTCGCGGCTGGTCGCAGCCGGGGGCACACTGGCGAACCTGGCGGCGGCGCTGGTTCTTTGGTTTGGGCTGCGATCGGCAAAGAACGCAACGCCGCAGCTGCGGCTTTTTCTCTTGATCTGTTTCGCATTCAATCTTTTTACGGGAACTGGATATTTCTGCTTTTCGGGCGTCACCAACTTTGGCGATTGGGCGGTGGTGATTGCTCCCATGCGACCGCACTGGCTGTGGCGAATCGCGCTGGTCGTGTTTGGCTTGGCTGCTTATTGGGGAGCGATGCGCGCCGTGGCGACCGGTATTGTGCGTTACGTGGGCGTTGCGCCGCGGGCAACCGACAGAATGCGTGACGTCACGCTGGTGCCTTACTTGACGGCCGTCGGATTGTCGTTTGCGGCCGGGTGGCTGAATCCAGTTGGCGTCAAGCTGGTCTTCCTGTCCGCTTTGCCGGCAACGGCAGGCGCTCAGTCTGGATTGTTATGGCTTAAACATTACATTCCGAGGAATGCCTCGGCAGAGCACGATCAGACCGCGGTTTCGCGAAGTTATGCCTGGATCGCGACGGCGGTCGTATTTGCGGCAATTTTCATCTTCGTCTTTGGTCCGGGAGTTAAGGTGCATCGATAAGCCCGCCGGCGAAATCAGCCGGCTCATAAAGGAGATCAAGTATGGCAACTGCAATGGTACTTCCAGCGCAACCCCAGCAAGACCGTCTCTACAAAACCCTCAAGGTTTGCCTGAAAGAAGGCAGATACGAGTTCCTCAAGAACCTTCGGTTGCGGGCTTACTCGCTTTCGGTCGTGCTGTTCCCTGTCATGTTTTATGTCCTCTTCGGCTTGGTGCTGTATCGCGGAGATACGATCAGCGGCGCCCACGCAACGACTTATCTGATCGCGACCTACGGCACATTTGGAGTCATGGGGGCGTCATTATTCGGCACGGCTGCTGGTCTGGCCGCCGAGCGCGGGCTGGGATGGCTGCAGGTGAAACGTGCCAGCCCGATGCCGCCAGTGGCTTACTTCTTCGCCAAAGTCATGATGGCGGTAATCTTCAGTGCGACCGTGGTGCTAGCGCTTCTCGCGCTGGGCGTGGCATTTGGAGGCGTTCGGCTTACGCTCATCGAAACCTTGAAGCTCATGTCGACCTTGATTGCCGGTTCACTTCCCTTCTGCGCGATGGGTCTGGCGATCGGCTATTTCACCGGCCCAAACTCGGCGACCGGCGTCATCAATCTGATTTATTTGCCGATATCTTTTCTCTCTGGACTTTGGGTGCCGCTGATGTTCTTGCCCAAGGTGCTGCAGACTGCGGCTCATGCGCTTCCGCCATACCACCTGGCGCAGCTTGCTCTGAGCACCGTCGGCGCGGGAGCTCACGAATCGAACCTGATTCACTGGGAGTATCTGATCGGTTTCTCGCTGGTTTGTCTGGGCATTGCGCGTATCGGCTTCCAGCGGGACGAAGGTAAAATGTACGGGTAAACGGATGCCGCGTATCGTCACGAGCCTATCGATATGAGATTGCTGCCGAAGTCGCAAATGGGTTGGGCGCCTTACACGTGGCTGGCCTACTTTGGCTTTTTTTTCATCGATCCGATCGTCAGTCATGCGGGCTGGAAAGTCTGGACGTGGACGGCGATTGGAACGCTCGCATTTCTCATTCTTTATTTCGGATTTTTTTGGCTGCCGGATAAGTGGCAGCGCGTTGATATCGCGGCGCTGATTCTGCTTGGTATTGCCTACAGCGGTTACAACGGTGGCGCGACCTGCTTTTTCACCTTCGCTGCGGCCTTCATGCCGTTTGCGGTTCCCAAGGAAAAATATGCCGTGCTGGGTCTGGCGATTTTTCCGGTGATCGCGCTCGCGCGCTGGTATTTCTGGGAGACAAATCCGTGGGTGCTGATTTACATGGGCGTTCTTCCCCTAGTGGTTGGTGGGGGCAACATTTATTTCGCAGGACGCGATCGCATGTACGAGAAGCTGCGCCTGGCAAACGCCGAGATCGAGCATCTGGCCAAGGTTGCCGAGCGCGAGCGCATCGCGCGCGATCTGCACGATGTTCTTGGTCATACACTTTCGGTGATCATTCTTAAGTCCGAACTGGCGGGCAAGCTGATCGACCGCGACCCGGCGCGGGCGAAAGCTGAGATCGGCGACGTGGAGCGCACTTCGCGCGAGGCATTGGCTGAGGTGCGAAACACCATCCGTGGCTATCGCCTGAACAGCCTGGCGGCGGAGTTGAAGCAGGCCGAGTCCACCCTGCAACTGGCGGGCGTCGCAGTGAAGGCGGAGACTGCTGAAGTTCCGCTGACGCCGGCGCAGGAAAGCGTGGTCGCGCTGGTGGTTCGCGAAGCCGTGACCAACGTTGTTCGTCATGCCGCTGCCAAAAACTGCCGGGTTCATTTGGCGAGCACGAATGGATCCTGCCTGCTGGAAGTGCAGGACGATGGACGTGGTGCGGTGCGCAGCGAAGGCAACGGGTTGCGCGGAATGCGGGAACGGGTTGAGGCGCTGGGCGGGACTTTGCAATTCAAAAGCGGCAGCGGCACCAGCCTGAAGATCCAATTCCCTCTCGCGCAGGGTTGCAACGGCACATCATGAATCCGGCGGGGAAAGAAAATCGCAGAACCATCCGCGTGGTGATTGCGGAGGATCAGGGCATGGTGCTGGGCGCGCTGGCTGCTTTGCTCGAAATCGAAGGCGATATTTCGGTGGTCACGCAGTGCCGTGATGGCTCCGAGGCATTGAAAGCTATTCTCACCGCCAAGCCCGATGTGCTTATTACCGACATCGAAATGCCAAACATGACTGGGCTCGATCTTGCCGCGGAACTCAAACGCCGCCGCACGGGCACGCGAGTCATCATTCTGACGACTTTCGCCCGCGCCGGATATCTTCGCCGAGCGCTTGAGGCCGGAGCCTCGGGATATCTATTGAAAGACATGCGCGCTGAAGAACTGGCCGAGGCGGTGCGGCGGGTCCATCAGGGGCTGCGGGTGATTCATCCCGAGCTGGCGACCGAGGCCTGGGCTGAACCCGATCCCCTGACCGACCGCGAGCGACAGGTTTTACGCCTGGCGGGCGAAGGCCGGGCCAGCGCGGATATTGCGTTGGAGCTGAGCCTGTCGGAGGGGACGGTCCGGAATTATCTTTCCGAAGCGATCAGCAAACTCGGTGCCAACAATCGCGTAGAGGCCGCCCGCATCGCCCGCACCCGCGGCTGGTTATAGTGGTGCCCGACCTTTTCGCCGCTCGCGCGCGGTTCCAAATGACTCGCAAGGACAATGGTGAGGGGTGGGCGATGGTTGCGGCTGCGCTATGTGGTCCTAGGTTAGCGCCATAGAACGGCGCCAACCCTTCGGATGCGCTCAGGGCAGGCTCTGGCCGCACGTCGCTACTCCTCGAAGCTTGCTGATACTGCGCGCCAGATCCCTCGGTTCGCGGCTTCGCCGCCCCCGGCTGAAAGCCGGGGGTCTACCAGAAAGCACGGACGGTCGGGATGGCATCTTCCCAAAAATGGAGACAAAGCACCCCCAGGTTAGCGCCGAAGAACGGCGCGAACCTGGGCCACTAGGTGATTTTTGTCGCGGGTGGGAGGGGGAATCTGAGAAACTATAGTTACCAACTAGGCCACATCCCCTATTATTAGAAGCCAACAATTTGGGCAGAATTGATAGATGCAGAGGTATCATGGGCTTGCGGGCAGACTAGAAGTGTCTGGCTGCGCCCAATACCTTCTGACCGGGCTGCGGTCTGCCCAGGGGTGGGTCGGTGAGAAGAACGACGGAGTGTTGTTCCGCACTGTGAAAGCAGGAGAGGACACACATGATTCGTGTTTTGAAGCGGTTATGGGTAGGGGAGGATGGGCAGGACATCGCCGAGTACGCGGTGATGCTGGCGGTGATCCTGGTGATTGTGATCGGCACGATCCGGCTGATTGGAAGCAATGCCAACAATGCGTTTTCGGCGGTCGCGAGTTCGATCCAGCAGTGAAACGCCTGGAAGGGCGTTTGGGCGGCAAGCGATTGAGGGATTTTGTGTCGGCAGTGCGGTGCGGTTTTACCGATTTCGGGCTAAGGGTATTCGATGAATCGTAACAGGCTCCTGCTGATTGGGCTGATGGCGCTGGCAGTCGGCGCGCTGACCAGCATGGTTGTGTACAAGAACCTGAGGGCGAAAGCCGCGGGCGCGTCGGTGCCGGGCGAAGACGTGATCGTGGCGGCGGAAGATCTGCAGGTGGGCGAAAAGATTGAAGATAAAGATTTGAAGGTTGTGCACTTCCCTGCCGCGGATTTGCCCTCCGGGCGCTTCCACATGAAGAGCAAGCTGATTGGGCGCGGGGTGGTGCTGCCGATTGCGAAGGGCGAGTTCATCCTGACGAGTAAAGTTGCGGGGGAAAATGCGGGCGCGGGACTGCCGGCGCTGATACCTCCGGGGATGCGGGCGATTTCGGTGCGCGTGAACGATACCAGTTCGGTGGCGGGATTTGTGCTGCCGGGAACGCGCGTGGATGTTTTGCTGACGGGAAATCCCGAGGGATCGAACGAGCCGCAGACCACGACCGTGTTGGAAAATGTTGC
Organism: Terriglobales bacterium; assembly: GCA_036392935.1. Taxonomy (GTDB): domain Bacteria; phylum Acidobacteriota; class Terriglobia; order Terriglobales; family Acidobacteriaceae; genus DASVWZ01. The sequence goes on from DASVWZ010000141.1 coordinate 35,220, forward strand.
AGTGATTGCGAATGGGTCGAAGCTGGAGCGGAATGCGAATGGCGAACCGCAACTGGCGCCGGTGATCACGCTGCTGGTTTCTCCGGAGGACGCGGAGAGGCTGGCGCTGGCCAGTACGCAGGGGCACATTCAACTGGCATTGCGAAATCCGACGGACACGAAGCAGGCCGATGTGGGTGCGGTGAAGTCACGGGCGTTGTATGGGGTAGCGGCACCTGCGGAGCCGGTTGAGGCCGCGAAACCGAAGGTGAAGCACTCCGCTCCGGCGCCGGTTCCGACGCTTCCGAACACGTTTACGGTTGAGGTGTATAAGGGCGACAAGAAAGAAGAGACGAAATTCTAGGGGTTCTAGCGTTTTAGGCAATTTGGCTTCGGCAAGTTGAGGGCACAGAGATCATGGCAACGTCTCGGATGAAAAAGAGAGCGACGAAGGGCGGCCGCCTGGGGGCGGCGCTGGTGGTGCTCTCGATCCTGATTGGCTTGGCCGCACTGGCGCAGACGGCCGATCAGAATGGTGCTCAGCCTTCCACTCAGACGGAACAGGCTGCGCCTGGCGCACCGGCGGCAGACCAGTCGGCGACAGCGGCAAGCGGGCCATCGGCGGCGGCGCAAGGTCCTAGTGAGCCTGAGGCGACGGGCGCAGCGCCTTTGCGGGTGATGGTGGGCAAGTCGCTGCTGATTAATACGACTGAGCGGCTGAAGCGAGTTTCGGTGACCGACCCGAATGTGGCCGATGCGATTGTGGTGACTCCGACGCAGATTCTGGTGCATGGGCGCGCGGCGGGCGAGGTTTCCCTGCTGATATGGGATGAGCTGGAGCGGTCGCGCAGTTTTGATCTGCGGGTTGATGTTGACGTGACTGCGGCGGCAGAGGAAGAGCATCGGGTGTTTCCGGATGAACAGATTGAGGTGACGCCTTCGCGCTCGGCGATTGTTTTGTCGGGGCACGTCTCGACCGAAGATGTGGCGAAGCGCGCCGGAATGATCGCGGAGGCGTACGCGAAGAATGTAGTGAATGTGCTGACGTTCGGTCCGGTGGGAGCGCAAGAGGTGCTGCTGGAGGTGAAGTTTGCGGAAGTGGACCGCACGGCGGCGATCCAGGCGGGTATCAACATTTTCTCGACGGGCGCGGGAAATACGATTGGAGCAACCACCACGGGGCAATTCGGTGGAGTAAGTGGGCTTGGTGCTATCACCGACAGCTTTCCGACCACCAGCCCGAAGCCCGCAACCAGCACCAATGCGACGGTCAGCAATCTATTGAACCTTTTTCTGTTTAACCCGGATATTCATCTGGGAGCGGTGATTCAGGCGTTGCAGCAAAAAAGTGTTTTGCAAATTCTGGCCGAGCCGAATCTGATTGCGGTGAATGGGAAGGAAGCGAGCTTCCTGGCTGGAGGGCAATTCCCTTTTCCGGTGGTGCAACCGGGCGCAGGATTCACGGCAGTAAGCATTCAGTTCAAGGAGTTCGGCGTAAAACTGCAGTTTACTCCAGTAATTATGCCCAATGGCAATATTCACCTGAAAGTTGCGCCGGAGGTGAGCACGCTTGATTTTGCCGACGCCCTGACGATTTCCGGCTTCACGGTTCCGGCGCTTTCGACGCGCAAGGCGGAAACGGAGTTTGAACTGCGCGACGGGCAAAGCTTTGTGATTGCCGGACTGATGGATAACCGCGTGACGAACCTGGGCAACAAGATTCCTGGCCTCGGGGATATTCCGATCATCGGCGCCCTATTCAAAAGCAAGAACGACACCAAGTCGAACTCCGAGTTGATGGTGTTGTGCACGGTGCATCGCATCAGCCCTTCGGATCAACCGCCGACGCTGCCCAAACAGCCGAATCCGTTTCTCAACAACCAGAAATTCGACACGGGAAAATCGGGGGGCGACGGGAAATAGCAAGCGTCTGGCCGCAGGAAAAAGTGGCATAGAGATTCTTATGGCAGGGCTCTCAGTTGTAGTAGTCGCACCGGATAACGAACAGCGCGCGGTGTTGCAGGCCATGGTCGATGGCACGAGCGTGGCCAAGGTGGTGCATTCGTGCGGGAGTTTTCCAATGGGCGCGTCAGACGCGGTGATTCGGCGGGTGCAGAGCGCGAATCCAGATATTGTGCTGCTCGACATTCCACAGGACAACCCGATGCAAGCTTTGCGGGGAGTGGAACTGATCCATCAGGGAATGCCGGATACGGCGATCATTGTGGTGGGCACACTGTCACAGCCGCAGGTCATTGTGAATTCCATGCGCGCGGGAGCGCGTGAATTTTTGGAGCGTCCGACGACCACGGCCGATCTACTGGAAGCTTTTGTCCGACTTTCTGCGAACCAGAGATCAGCACGGCGGGATGAAACGCGTGCGACGATTTTCACGGTGTTGAACGCGAAAGGCGGCAGCGGCGCGACCACGGTTGCGGTCAATTTGGCTCTGGCGCTTGAAGCAGCGCACGGAAACGTGGCGCTGGTGGATATTGCGCAGCTTGGCCATGCGGCGCTGCACCTGAATTTGAAGCCAGCGTTCACCATTGCTGATGCGGTGCGAAATCTGCATCGGCTGGACCGCTCGCTGCTCGAAAGTTTTATGACGCGGCACAGCGGCGGGCTGCAGTTGCTGGCCGGAAATCTTTCGCCAAATCCGGTTGAGCCTTCGACGGCGGAGTTTGCGCGGTTATTCGACCTGCTGGGCGGGGCTTATCGCTATGTGGTGGTGGATGCGTCGTCGCGGCTGGATGCGACGGCTCGACTGGTCAGCAATTTGTCGCGAACGGTGCTGATGGTTGCGACCGCCGATCTGGCAGGGATATGGAGCGCTCCGCGCATTCAGGAGCATTTAGGCGATGCGGGCAGCAAAGATAAATTTCAGCTGATCCTGAACCGTTTTCGAAAGAATCCGAGCTTCCGCGAAAACGACGTGGAGGCTGCGTCAGGGCTGAAGATTCTATGGAAGATTCCGAACCAGTATTTCGTGGTGTCGACTGCGATCGACCGTGGCGTGCCGGTAGTGGGACAAAGTCACGGCGAGTTGGCGCGCGCCTTCAGCGGGTTGGCGCACAAACTGACCGAGGATGATCCCGAGGTGAAACGCGCGGCGTGGTCGTTGTTTAAGTCAGTGGAGCGGGCGTAGGACGTAGTCAGCGATTATGGCGAATTTACAAACTTTCGAGCGGACCGAATATCAGCAGGTAAAAGCTGATCTGCATCGCAAGATTCTCGACCGACTCGATCTGGAAAAACTGGGACGCACTCCGGGCGACGCTGCGCGCGACGAAGTACTGATACTTATTCGCAACACCGTCAACAGCGAGGCGGTCCCCCTCAGCTTCGTGGAGCGCGAGCGGCTGGCGCGGGAAATTCTCGATGAGATTTTTGGACTGGGGCCGCTCGAGCCGTTGCTGAAGGATCCGACGGTATCGGATATTTTGGTGAACCGCTTCGACAAGGTTTACGTGGAGCGCGAGGGCAAGATCGAACCGACGGGCTTGAGTTTTAAAGATGATGCGCACCTGATGCAGATCATCGACCGCATTGTTTCGCGTGTGGGGCGGCGTGTAGATGAATCATCACCGATGGTCGATGCGCGGCTTACCGACGGTTCCCGTGTGAATGCGATCATTCCGCCGCTCGCCATCGACGGACCTTGTCTATCGATCCGCCGCTTTGGACGCGACCCGGTCACCTCGCGCAACATGATTGAGAATAAGACCCTCATCGAGCCGATGCTCGAACTCATGTCGGCGATGGTGAAAGGGAAACTCAATCTTCTGATCTCCGGAGGTACGGGCGCGGGAAAGACGACGCTGCTGAACGTGCTTTCGGGTTATATTCCGAATTCCGACCGCATCGTCAGCATTGAAGATGCCGCGGAATTGCAGCTTCATCAGGAACACGTGGTGCGGCTGGAAACTCGTCCGCCGAACATCGAAGGCAAGGGCGCGGTGCGACAAAGGCAATTGGTGATCAACAGTTTGCGTATGCGCCCCGACCGCATCATCGTCGGCGAGGTGCGTGGCGAAGAGGCCTTCGACATGTTGCAGGCCATGAACACGGGTCACGAAGGTTCGCTGACGACGGTCCACGCCAATACTCCACGCGATGCGCTGTCCCGACTGGAAAATATGTTCTCGATGGCGAGCCTCAATCTACCCGAACGCGCGATGCGGCAGCAGATAGCGTCGGCGATTCATGCTGTAATTCAGATCGCCCGTCTGACCGACGGCAGCCGCAAAGTCATGTCGGTTTCGGAAGTCACGGGCATGGAAGGCGAGGTCATCGCCATGCAGGAGATTTTTGTTTTCGAGCGGCGAGGGATCGATCCGGACGGGAGAGTCAAAGGAGTGTTCCGCGCCACGGGCATCCGGCCCAAGTTTGCGGACCGACTGGCGACCGCCGGGTGCAAATTGCGGCCAGCCATCTACGAATCGAAGTTGGAGGTCTAGCCCGCCCGCGCCATGGAAATTGTTGTCGCCATCCTCGCATTCATAATCGTGGCGGTGGGCATATTTCTGGTCTTTTCGTTCATTGACCAGCGCAACGCCCAGGCGAGGTTGTTGCGCGACCGCCTGGGGAACAAACAGGGGATCGCGGGACAATCCGCCGAGGATATGGCGATTGTGCGTGATGAAACGCTCAGCCAGATTCCCGCATTCGATAATCTGCTGCGGCGTTCCGAGCGCGTTTCGAACCTGCAAGACCTGCTGGAGCAGGCCAATCTTAAAATCCGAGCGGGAAATATTTTATTGCTGTGCGGCCTTAGCGCGGTCGCGCTCGGCTTCGTCGGATATGTGATTTCCAGCCCTTCGATGCCCGTGAATCAGGTGATTCTTTTTGTGCTGCTGGGCGTGGTTTTGGGCGGAGTGCTTCCCTACTCTTACGCCGCGCACAAACGCAATAAGCGCTTTCAGAAGTTTGAGGAACTTTTCCCCGAAGCTATTGATACGCTGGCACGCGCGGTCCGCGCCGGACATGCCTTTACCACGGCGCTTGAACTGATCGCAGCTGAAGTCGCTGAGCCGGTCGCTTCGGAATTCCGCAAGCTTTTCGAAGAGCAGAAATTCGGCCTGCCGGTGCGCGACGCGCTGCTGAATTTGACTACTCGTGTGCCTTTGGTCGACGTCAAGTTTTTTGTGACCGCGGTCATGCTGCAGCGCGAAACGGGCGGCAACCTGGCGGAAATCCTGGATAACCTTTCCTACGTGATCCGGGAGCGATTCAAGATTTTGCGCCAGGTGCGCGTGTATACCGCGCAGGGACGGCTGACGATGATGCTGTTAATGGGCCTGCCGCCGATCATTGTGGTGACCATGATCAGCATCAGTCCGGGTTACATTCATCCCCTGTTCGCTGACCCCATCGGACACATTCTGATCGTGGGTGGAATTGTTTTACAGACGATCGGATATTTCGTAATTCGCAAAATCATTCGTATTCAGGTTTGAAATGGAAATCGCGCTAATCATTCTCGTGTTTCTGACGGTTGGCCTGGTGATCTTTTCCTTCGGGGCCGCGGCGTATGCGCCGTCTTCGGTGTTGGGCGCGCGATTGCGAGCGTTGGGAGGTGAGCGTAACAAGATCGAGCCAAAGGACGCGATCAAAGAGCGCATCGAGCAGGCGCTGAATCCGCTCAGCAAAGCCATTCCGCTCTCGCCGGGTGACGTGTCGCGTACGCGCAAATGGCTCATTCAAGCCGGCTATCGCGAGCCGCGACATCTTACGATTTACGTCAGCAGCCGGCTGGTATGCGCTGCACTGGGATTCGCGGTTGCGGTTGCGATCAGCGGCTTTAATAGTTCCGTGATGCTGGTCGGGCTGACCGGGCTTGGCTTTTTTCTTCCGCGCTTTGCCTTAAAGCGCGCCATCCGCCAGCGGCAGCAAAGCATCAAGCTCGGATTGCCCGACGCGCTCGATCTCACCGTCATTTGCGTGGAAGCCGGCCTGGCGCTTGATCAGGCTTTGATGCGCGTCGGCCAGGATCTTCGCCACGCGCATCCCGAGCTCAGTGACGAACTGTATCTGGTCAACCTGGAAATGCGCGCCGGAAAGCCCCGCGCGGAGGCGCTGCGGAACCTGGTGGAGCGCACCGGCGTCGATGACATTCGAGCGCTGGTCGGCACATTGATTCAAACTGACCGCTTCGGTACAAGTATTGCCCAGGCGCTGCGCGTACACTCAGATTCACTGCGCACAGAGCGCCGGCAACGGGCTGAAGAGGCGGCAGCCAAGACCACGATTAAAATGGTTGTTCCCCTCGTGTTATTCGTCCTCCCCTCGATCATCTTTGTTACGCTGGGACCGGCGGTAATTGCCCTGTTCAGGACGCTGTCCGGCCATTAGCGTTCTCGAGTAAGCTAAGGAGAAGTTGTCGATCTTGAAGCCGTCTCCGAACCACACCGGACTCGCGTACAACCGCACCCGACAAGCGACGTTGGCTACACAGCTTTTGCTTGCCGCCACGCATTGGTCTCGCCTTCGCGGGTTGATGTGTACATCTCCGGAAGGGTTTGCTTCAGGTAGCGGCTTATGGATCGTGCCCTGCCACGGCGTGCACACCTTTGCGATGAACTTTCCCATCGATGTGGCATATCTCTCCTCAGACAAAAAAGTCGTTCATCTCGAACATAGTTTGAAGCCGTGGCGGATTGCACGGGTGAGCCGAAAAGCCTCGTCAGTACTGGAATTGCCGGCTACTACGCTTTCATCCACTGGGACCGAAGTCGGCGATACGATTGAAATCTCATGGCCTGAGGGTTCAAAAGCGAAGGCATGACTGAAGTCCTCAATGGCGACGCGGTGGAAGTGGAGGAGCAGTCGCTGCACGACGCGCCCAAGCTATTGATTGAGTGGCCTTCGGCGTGGGATGAATTCTGGTCGTCGATACGGCCGGCGATGAGCAAGTCAGCCGACCCGCTTGGGGGCGAGGCACCGGTGGGAATGTTCCCCTATCGGGGAATGATTGCGACGTGGCTTGGGGAAGCAGCACTGCTGTTTCTGCTGATCTTTGTACCGATGAAGCTGGCGTCCATCAAGCCATACATGCCCACGGCGACGCCCAAGTGGGATGTGATCTATTACTCCGGCGAAGAGTTGCCGCAAACCGAAGATGTGGGGGGCGCACGCGCGGGAAAAAGTGGACGCTCAGGCGGGCACGAGGCCCGCACGCGCACGCAGACCATTCGGGTGGCGCGTGGGGAATCGCTGAAAGAAAAAATTGTGGAAGCGCCGAAGCTGAATCTGCCGCATTCGGATTCTGCTGTGGCAAATTTGCTGGCGTTCACACACGATCCCGGCCCGGCACCGGCGGAAGGCTTGAAACCCACGCTGCGCCTGCCTTCAGCGGGCCAAGGGGTTGTGGCGCCTGCGCCGGAGGTGCACCCGAATAATCTTCGATCGGTTCCTGCGTTAAGCGCCAGCGTGGTTCCACCACCGCCAGATATTCAGCGCGGTAACACGCGGCAGCAGCCGGCGGTGAGCCCGACGGTGGTGCCACCCAGCCCGAGCGCGCCGCAACGCGATCCTTTCTCAGCGCGGCTACCCGGTTCGCAAGCGGTGCAAGTGGTCGCGCCCCCGGTTTCGGCGCCGGAGCAGATCACGAATCTGCATCCCACGCTGACGTTGCCGGTGACAGTTGTGGCACCTCCGCCAACAGCGGAAGTTGTGCGCGATCTCAAGGCTGCTGGCCCCGGTTATGGGTCTGGCGATCTGCAGAGACAAGTTGTGCCGCCACCCGTGCAGATCAGTGGCACTTCATCGAACCCGCGGTCGGCAGGATATGGCAACGCATCCGATTCGGTCGTGCCACCGCCAGTGCAACTAAAAGGATCGGCGACGGCAACACGGGCGATTGCTGGCTCAGGCGTTTCGGACAAGATCGTGCCTCCGCCGGTTCAGATTGGAGATTCCGCTGCAAGCGGGAATTCGAAAAGTGGGCGTAAGATCGGGGGCCCGACCGGTGCCGGAACTGTGGTTCCACCGGCACCATCGATGGGCAGCGGCTCAGGCCAAGGTTCTTTGCAAGGCAGGCAAATGGCGGGATTAGCCGCCAGCGGAAGTGACGGCGTAGTTGCTCCTGCTCCATCGCTTACAGGAGATTCTTCGCTTTCTGGTTTAGGTCGAGGGAATCGCGGCGCTGGGCTTGGCGGACCGCTCGACGCAGGTTCAGTGAGCGCTCCGCCATCGACAACTGGCGGTAGCGCGTCGGGTCACGGGTTGGTTGTGTCGAACCAACCCGGATCGAAGGTTGGCATTCCCAACGGCGGCGGCGCTGGGTCAATAGCGATGTCGCCTACGGGTGGAGATAAGCCGGGTCTAGGTGGCGCGGGCGGAGGTACTGGGCTCGGCAAAGGCACGGGCTCTGGCAGCGGGCTAAGCGGCGCAGGCCCGGGAGCAACGAAAACCGGGACTGGACATGGTTCAGACGTGGCAGCCAATAGCGGCATATCGCCATACCCAGGCCCCGGCGGCGCGGGCAATGGATCAATCAGCAAAGCGCCGGTCCCGGGCATCTCGGTGCATGGCGGGAGCAGCAACATCATCACCCTACCCAGCTTTGGTGCTGACGGTTCCGCGCCGTCGGCTACCGGTAGCGGGCGAAGCATGGCGCCGAAGAAAAACGAAGGCCCAGCAATCACGATCGTTGGCAGTCCGCGGTCGGGAGGCGCGCTGAATCTGTACGGCAAACTGAAAGGCGACAAGGTTTACACGATCTACATCGACACGACGCTGGGCACGGCGATTCTGGAGTATGCCGATCCCACCTCGACGGCTCATCCTTATGGTGAAGACCTGATCGCGCCGCAACCGATGCGCGCCGATCTGCCGGCGAATCTTAAGCCGTCGCGGCTGCTGATCGCGTGCGTGCTCGATCGCTCGGGGGTAATTAAAGATGCGCGCGTGCTGGAAGGCAGTGAATCCGGGTTGAGTGCGAAGGTTCTGGCGTCTTTGCCGAACTGGAAATTCAGGCCAGTTTTTCGCGGCGATCAGGCGATTGATGTGGATGCGATATTAGGGTTTGCGATCGATACACGGTAGTATTCCCATCCTGTTAGAATTGCGGAAGATTTCTTCCAAGGGGCGTGTATGCGTAAAACCTGTGCTGGGCTTGCCATTTCGGTTGTTCTTACCTCCCTGTTCGCTGTTTCGGCAATCGGACAAGATAGGCGCGACAATGTCATAACCATCAACGGCGGGAAGACGAGCGTTTATATGAAGTCTGCCACCCAACTGCCCGCGGCAGACACTCCGGGCGATGCGGGCCTTATTACGATCTACAGCAATCTGGGAAGCGGCAACAACGTGTACAACGGCAACGAGGGCAACGGCATAGTCGGGCCCGATGCCGGTCAACTGTACATGGAATGGATTGGCAACCGCTTCAGCCCGGCTGCTGACTATACCGTCACTGAGATAAAGGTTGGAGTGACCTACGTTCAAGGCCCCAACGCAGTCACCTTGAGTTTAAATGAGAACAACCATGACACGCCGGGAAAGGCGCTGCACACCTGGCAACTCAGCAACCTGCCCGAGTTCGGGACCTGCTGCGTTCTGCAGACGGTCAAACTGACGCAGGGAATTCCTGTGCAGAAAGGCAAGTTCTATTGGGTGGTGCTTAGCACCAACTCAAAGACCGAGAAGACATACGATGTGTGGAACGGGGATGCCGACGGGCATGAGGGACCGTGGTCGAACGACATTGGGGAAGGTTGGGCTACCAGCTATCAGCAGCGGAACGCTTTCGGGGTGTTCGGGCATTAATCAATCCGCTGAAACAAGATGGCGGCTTGATCTTCGTGGGTGGTCTTCCAGTCGGGCGATAGGCGCATCACGCTGGCCAGCGATGAGCCAGCCGGGATCAAGACCAAGTTTGCATGAAGATCGTTGAGCACTTCGTCCCATCCGGGCTGAGCGAGTGTGACCTTGATGTAGTCCTTGATGTAGGCGTCGCCGTAGAAATCGTGGCGGTCGTCGATAAAGACTTTTTGCGCAGGATACTGCCGGTAAATTAGATAGCCTCCCCAGGAATCGAGGCTATAGATCGGCTCGAAGATCTTGTTCTCGGTGCGCTGGCGTTGTGCCAACGCATCCACGGCCTCCACCGGGAACTTCTTCGGATCGAAGTAGGCGTTGATCACCTGCTCCGACCCGACGCGGCCGCTGTGTGCGCAGGCCCATAATCCCACGACAAATGCTGCGACCAGCCAGAGATGGCCGCTGAGCCGAAGATCGATGCTTTGCATGCGGGAGCCGAAGCCATTGAGTCGAGCGCAAGTCGATTTCATCCATTCTGCTGACTTGCCTTCCACCACCCCGGAAATTGTTTCGCTCAACAGGGGCGCCAGGATCAACACTATCAGCAATGAGGACACGGGCAGATTTCGCGTCGCAAACAGGCCGCTGTAAATGGCAAAGAGTAAAACTAAGACGTGCGCTGGATGAGCTTTCTTGTGCGCGCTAGCGACTGCCACAATTGTGATGAGTATTAGCAACGCGAAACATTCCTGGGCGGCACCGTGGAAATTTGGAGAGTGGAATTCGCTGATGGAGTTCATTAGAAAACGGTCGGACAGATATTTCCAGACGTGCACATGCAGTCTGTACCCATAGGGGTTCACGAGGCTGGCCAGAATGCAAAGCAGCGTCGGAAGCCCGATCTGCCTGAGAATCTGCGCGGCTCGAGTTTGCTGTTCGGGCCTGGAAAAATATTCGATAAAAAATCCGGATGCGTAGGCGCCGAGCAGTGCAAAGCCAATCAAAAATCCGCCATGCAGGTTTGCCCACAGAAGCATGATCAGTGGCAGCCAATACAACCTCTTGCGATCGATGCAGTCTCTGGCCATCAAGCTGGAATCGAGGAGCTGAAACCAAATCACCGTTAGCAGCCAGCTAACGACATGCGGGCGCGCGAGAAAGTGCACAGCCGAAGCTCCTAGGGCCAAGACGAGCAGGAACAATGTCACCAGCAGATTCGCGCCGCGGTCGGTCGCCAGGTACAGGGCCAACGCGAATGTCGCCGCAATGATCGCCGCCGAATAAAAAACGACTCCGTTCAGCCCCATCACCTGATGGATGACGGCCATCCCCAAGTCCCAAAGCCACTCCCATGCGTACCAGGGCTTGCCGCTCATGGTTGCAGAAAATGAATCGACGCGAGGGATCGCATGAGTCAGCAGGATCCGCTGGCCGTTGCGAATGTGCCAGCCGGTATCGGCGTCGCGCAGTAACAGTCGGCCAAGAGCGCCTGCACTCAAACCAAACAGCAGCACCGCAAAAAGCAAGTCAGCCACCGAGGGCATGAGAAAGCACAGGAAATTTCCAAGGCGAAGCGGTCCTCCCGCAGCCGGAGCTTCGGTCTTCGATTCTTTGCTCGGTGGTTGAGAAGGCAAGGCCAACTCGGGCTTTCCCGCTCATCGTAGCTGATGCAGAAAGGCAGCGCGAGTGAACTCCGAGGTTCGGGGAGCCCGATCACGGATGGTACGTCAAATAGCCAATCCCAACGCGCATGTGGTGCAGAATGCTGTCTGGCATGGTCGCAGCAATGGTCAGGCCGAGCAGGCCATGAGCCAGCCCGATGGGAATCAACGCCCGATACCGGTTGAACAGCTCGCAGAAAATCACGCCGCCGAAAAACGCGAGCACTGTCAGCAGCGGACTCGGCAGATGGACGACTGCAAACAAAATCGCTGCCCACCACACGGCGCGCCGTGAGCCAAGAACCGACCGGAGCCTCAAATAAAAGAATGCCTGCAGGATAAACTCCTGCACTACCGACCAAACGACGTATTGCCACGCCCGAGGCCAAGGTACGGAATGTGGCGGGCCAAAAGTGCGGCAGAGAAAGTAGCCGGTCGCCGCAATCAGCGCCGCAAACCCAATACCAACTGCAATCGGAATCAAAGTGCCGGCAAGCGGGAAGGTCAATCCGATTTGACGCGCCGTAAATGATCCGCGAAGGGTGAACCAACAGATGGATAGGATGGCGACGAGATTTGCGGCGGTGTTTGCGAGGCCGACAGGCGTCCAAACAGCGGCCATGATCGCGGAAAACACCGGCGCGACTTCAAACCACACCGCGTACGTCGAGGGGTTCGCCGCAACCACGCGTGCAGCCCGTGATGCGCCGAAGCTGGTTGCGTTACCCTGGGGCCCCGCTGCAAAAGTATTCAACCGCACATCCTTGAACCGAATCTATAGCAAGTGAGATGCCGCTACGCGGGTTTATTTCTTGACTGGCGTAGAATTTCATAGGGTCAAACCATGGTGGACAAGGCAAATGCGCGGGTGGTCATTGTCGGCTCCGGATTCGGCGGTCTGAAGGCCGCGACCGCGCTGGCGCGCGAGCCGGTGCGTGTGACCGTGATTGACCGCACCAACCACCATACGTTTCAACCGCTGCTTTACCAGGTTGCAACCGCCGGAATTTCGCCGGCTGAGATCGCCGCGCCCATCCGCTGGATATTGCGCCGGTCGAGAAACATAGAAGTCCTTCTGGGCGATGTGCAGAGTTTTGACCTTAATCGAAAGATGGTCACCACACCGGACCTCGATGTTCCGTACGATTACCTGATTGTGGCGGCGGGCGCCAGCCACGCGTATTTCGGCCATGATGAGTGGGAGCCATTCGCGCCCGGCCTGAAGACGATTGAAGACGCGCTGGAGATCCGCCGCCGAGTTTTTCTGGCATTCGAGCTCGCCGAGCGCCAAGCCCTGATGGGTGGAGCGCCAGTGGAGTTGAATTTTGTGGTGGTTGGAGCTGGGCCGACCGGCGTTGAACTTGCCGGAACCCTCGCCGAAATCTTCCACCACGTCCTCCGCCATGAGTTCCTGCACATTGATCCGCGCCGCGCGCACATCATTCTGCTCGAAGGAGGGCCACGGGTGCTGCCGGCTTATCCCGATGACCTTTCGAACAGCGCGGAGAAGCAGTTGCGACATCTGGGCGTTGATGTTCGCACTTCCTCGCAAGTCACGCGAGTGGAGGCCGACGCCGTCTGGACCGGGGGTACGCGCATTCCGGCCGTAGTCACGCTCTGGGCTGCGGGAGTGGCGGCCTCGCCTCTGGGGAAAAAACTTGGCGCGCCAACTGACCGCGCCGGCCGGGTGCTGGTGAATGCCGACTTGAGCGTTCCGGGCCATCCTGAAGTCTTTGTGGTCGGCGATCTGGCGGCGCTGAAGGATAAGAATGGAAAATGGCTGCCGGGACTTGCTCCAGTTGCCATGCAGGAAGGCGAATTCGCCGGCAAGACGATCCTTCGCGATCTGCGAGGTGAGCCACGAAAAGACTTTCATTATTTTGATAAGGGAACGCTGGCCACCATCGGGCGGAACTCGGCGGTCGCTGAAATTGGCGGCGTGCATTTATCGGGGCTGGTGGCGTGGCTGGCCTGGCTATTCATCCACATTATGTTCTTGATCGGATTTCGGAACCGGCTCATTGTTCTTATCCAATGGGCTTGGTCATATATCACTTATCAGCGCGGCGCTCGCCTGATCACCGGAGACGACACGCTCCCCAGTTGGGAAGCCGAACATAAACATGAGAAACCTCCCGATCAGCGCGTAAGTGCATAGCTCGCTGACGCTATAATCTTCTTTGCGCTATCTTCGTTTCATCTTCGTCTTGTTGCTGACGAGCCTGGCTGCGGCGCAGACAGCAACGACTCCTGGCCGCACCATTCTGATCATCCCATTCGATAATGTGTCCAAGGCGCCGGGCATCGAGTGGGTGGGCGATTCGTTCCCTGAGCTTCTGCAGGAGCGTTTGGATTCGCCGTCCCTTTACGTGCTTTCGCGGGAGGACCGCATCCGGGCCTACGACCGCGTTGGCATTCCTATGGAGCTGCATCCTTCGCGTGCGACGATTTATCGGGTAGCGGAGCAGCTCGATGTGGATTATGTTCTGCTCGGCAGCTACACCTTTGACGGCCGCGAATTCCAAACCACCGGACAACTGCTCGATATGCGCCGCCAGCATCTTTTGCCGGCGACGACCGAATCGGGCGCGCTGACCGATCTCATTAAGGTTGAAACTGCGCTAGCCTGGGACGTGCTTCATGCTTTGCGGCCGGACAATGCTATTGCCCGCGAGGCTTTTGTCAGTCTCGCGCCGCCCATCCGGCTGGATGCGTTCCAACACTACATTCGCGGCATTGTCGCTGCCTCCGCCGCCGATCAGATTCAGCAATTCCACGAAGCGTTACGCCTCAGTCCGAGCTATCCGGAAGCTTCGCTGCGACTCGGCAAGGTCTACTACGGCGATCATCAGTACGAGCAGGCGGTCACAGCGCTGGCGCGGGTGCCTTCATCTTCCCCGCTGGCGCGTGAAGCTAACTTCTATCTAGGACTCGCCGCCTACGGGCATGGCGATTACGCTCGCGCCGAAACCGCTTTCAGCTTCGTCGCCGCCCGATTGCCACTCGCCGAGGTCTATAACAATCTCGGAGTGGTTATTTCACATCGCGACAAAAAAACTGCGCTCGAATATTTCCGCAAGGCGGTTAACGAAGATCCGACAAATCCTGACTACCACTTTAATCTCGGCATCGAGCTGTATCAGCAGAATGACGCTGCAAACGCAACCCGGCAGTTGCGCGAGTGCCTAAGTCTGTGGCCACAGGACACAGAGGCCAGGTCGCTGCTTGAAAGCGTTTCGGCACAGGGCCCGCCAGCTGTGCAATCTGCTTCGGCCACCGCGAAGATTCCCGCGCAACGGCTGCACACTACCTACGACGAAAGCTCATTTCGTCAGTTGGACCTCAGCATCGAAAATGCTGCCGAACAGCGGCTTTCGAAGGCCGACCTGCGCACGCACGCGCAGTTTCACGCAGACCGCGGCCGTCAGCTCCTGCAGCAGGGATTCACCGTCGAGGCCGAGCGTGAGTTCCGCGAAGCGATTTCGCTGAATGCTTCGAATGCCGACGCTCATGCAGGGTTGGGGGATATTCTCGAGGCCAACGGAGACGTGGCCGGTGCCCGACTGGAGGCTGAACAGGCACTACGCCTGCGGCAGTTCGCTGAGCCACTTCTTGTACTGGCGCGCCTTGATTTGCGAGACAATAAGAGAGACGCGGCGTCGGAAGAGGTTGATCGAGCGCTTAAGCTCGAACCCACCAACGGTGCCGCACTGGAGCTCAAGCGCACCATCGCAGCCAAGCTCGCGCAGGAAGCGCAGCCGCTGCCCCGGCCATGACACGATTTCGCATTGCTCTCGGCCTGCTGATCATACTCGCAGCCACCAGCGCCTCCGCTGAAGTCCTCAAGATCAGCGTCGATGGCGCTATTCATCCCATCACCGACGAATACATTGGCCGCGCCATCGCCGAGGCCCAGCGCAACAAAGACGAGGCGTTGCTCATCGAAATCAGCACGCCCGGTGGCTTGCTCGACTCCACTCGCGACATCATCGAAAAGATCGACGCCTCGCTCGTGCCTGTCATCATCTATGTCACGCCTTCGGGCAGCCGGGCTGCATCGGCTGGATTCTTCATTCTTGAAAGCGCCGACGTGGCTGCCATGGCGCCGGGAACCAACACTGGCGCGGCGCATCCCGTGTCGCTCGGCGGCGGCAAGATGGATGACATCATGAAGACCAAGATCGAGAACGACTCGGCCGCCCTCATGCGCTCCCAGGTGGCCAAGCGCGGGCGCAACGTCGATGTCGCCGAAAGCGCGGTGCGTGAGTCGAAATCTTTCACCGAGCAGGAAGCGCTGTCACAGAAGCTCATCGACTATGTTGCCAACAGCGAGCAAGATCTTTTTCAGCAGATGAAGGACAAACCGATCAAGCGATTCGACGGGCAGACGGTCACGCTGAACCTCGTGGGGCAACCGATTCGCCCGTTCCGGCTGACATTGCGGGAAGAGATCCTCGCATATCTGATGGATCCTAACGTCGCGTTCATTCTGCTCGCCATCGGCGCGCTCGCGCTCTATGCGGAATTCAACCATCCTGGCGCGGTCATCCCCGGCACGGTGGGGATAGTCTTCGTCCTGCTGGCGGTCTTTGCTTTGAATTTGCTGCCTACGCGGTTTGCCGCGGTCGTGATGATCTTTGCCGCTTTCGTTTTATTCGCGCTGGAAGCCAAGTTCATGACCCACGGCGTGTTGACGATCGGCGGCATCGCGATGCTGACGCTCGGCGGCCTAATGCTGGTCGATGCGCCCATTCCAGAGATGCGCGTGCATCTTCTTACCGCATTCGCTGTTAGCGTTCCGCTCGGCCTGATCACTGCGTTTCTCATGCGGATCGCCTGGCGGGCGCGCGCCAACAAAGTCGTGACCGGCGTTCAAGGGTTGATCGGCGAGACCGGCACGGCGCAGACCGCGCTCGCGCCGCAAGGCAAAGTCTTTGTACATGGCGAACTCTGGAACGCGACGGCATCTTCCAACGTCGACGCCGGTGCGACGATAGTGGTGCGCCGGGTCGATGGGCTCGAACTTCGTGTCGAGCCCATAGGCAGATTGCGCTAAGCCTTCACCTCTAGGGATTTGCCTTTATTCCCCGGTCCCGGTCAGACTGACCTTGTGCGGACTACCGGGAGCGTTGTCGGCGACGCTAAGTATGCCATTCCGCACTCCCGTGGCTGATGGCTTGAATTGCACGTGGATTGCGCAACTCTTTCCCACGGGAACATAAGTCCTGCAATCATTCTGCACGGTGAAGTCTCCGCTAACGGTGACGCCGGAGATCTTCATCTTGGCGTTTCCGCTGTTGGTTAAGAGCACCTTCCTAGGCTTGCTGGTATTACCGACGGGAACGTGGCCAAAGTCCACAGAAGAGGGGGATAAGTTAGGCGCGGGACTACTGAGATACAGGAAAACAACCGGCGTAGAAGAGGGGTAGCCGGGCAAGCCGACATCGGCCACACCGTCACCATTAAAGTCGCCGACAACGGCACCGATGGCACCGAATCCGCTCGATACGGTGTCGTACTCCTGCGGTGGACCGAACGTACCGTCCCCATTGCCAATATTCACAAAGGCTGACGTAAAGTTACAACATCCAAAGGCACTCTGAACGAGGTCGAGTTTGCCATCACCGTTGACGTCAGCGGCGGTAAATAGGGAGCCATTCGCAAGACCAGCGTCGGAGTAGATTGGATTTCCGAAGGTTCCATTTCCGTTCCCCGGGAGAAAAATGATACCGCCGGGGTAATATTGGCCGCCAGCCGTCACGACGTCGACTTTGCCATCACCGTTGAAATCCGCAACAACTGCCTGAGAGGTGAAGACGAGGCTCGGGCCAAAGATCGGGCTGCTGAAGGTCCCGTTTCCGTTGCCAAGAAAAACTAGTAACGTGTCCGGGCTTTCACCCGTCGCCATCACAACCAAGTCAAGCTTGCCATCACTGTTCACATCAGCCACAGTAACGTAAGAGTTGCTGTATATGACATACTGCTGGCCCTGTGTGAAGGAGCCATCGCCGTTGCCGAGGTAAATGGTCAGGTATGAACCGTCATAACCGGAAGTCGTGGCCACTAGATCCGCCTTGCCGTCGCCGTTGAAATCTCCTGCCGCAATGGCATAAATCGGATTAGTCAGTGGAGTGTCAACAGGGGTTGCGAAGGTTCCGTCACCGTTGCCCAGCGCGACCTGGAAACCCCAGTTATTGCTGTCAAGGGCAAGAAAGTCGGCTTTGTGATCGCCGTTGAAGTCGGCGGTTAACGCAAAAGAGTATCCGCCGTCGGAAAGCAAGGATGAGACGATGGGCTGGCCGAATTTACCGTTGCCTTTACCAAGCTCTACGGAAATCTCGCTGCTCGGGTAGTTCTGCATGATCACTGCCAGATCGAGCTTGCCATCTCCGTTGAAATCCGCTGCGACGCCATATCCCGGCGGGTTCGATGTCGAGTTCAGAGCCGGGCTCTGGAGGTCCATGAAGGTGCCGTTGCCTTGGCCCAGCAAGGCTGTGATAACCCCCTGCTGGTAACAAATCAGATCAGACTCCAAATGACTGTTGAGATTGGCGACGGCGACCGGGTTCGTCAGGGCGGGTGAGAGCACGGGATTCTGGAATGTACCATCGCCGTTGCCTAACATCACATAGACTCCGGAAAGGGCTATGTCAAGTTTGCCATCGTGGTTGAAGTCACCGACTGTGGCGGTCGGGGTAAAGTTGCCGTTAAAGTTGCTGGGGCCGTTGGGAATAGAGACCGGACTTTGAAAGCTGCCGTCGCCATTACCCAGCGAAAGGTAGAGGCCGTAGCTTGAGAACCAGAAAACATCAAGTTTCCCGTCACCGTTAAAATCACCAACAAACATTTGCGAGGGAGTACTAAAAGGGGCTGGCGATTGAACCTGCGTAAAATTGCCCTTGCCCTGGTTGACGAGCACGGTCAACTGACCGTTGTAGGTAATCAGATCCGTTCTGCCATCGCCAGTTGTGTCTCCGCCAGCGATGAGGCTCGGGGAAGCCAATGGTATCAACGCCTGTGTCTCAAAGCCGCCACGCCCATTGCCCCAAAGGATGGCGACTGAGTTGTCAGGCTCCGAAATGGTGGCGAGATCTACCTTTCCATCATGATTGAAGTCGGCGGCAACAATTCCTGCCGGCTGTTCCCCGACCGGGTACTGGGCCTGACTTTGGAAGGTGCCGTCTCCGTTTCCCAGCAGGATCGAGATCGTTCCGTCGCTTTCGTTTACGACCGCCAGGTCGAGCTTGTTGTCGTGGTTGAAGTCCGCAGCCACCAGTGCCAGGGACCCGGACGGCTGGGCCAGTGATCCCGACCCGGTCGGATAGGTTCCGCTGAGCACAAAGCCTCCGCCGGTGGCTCCAAGAAGGATGTCGACGGCGCTATTCTGGGGGTCCGAAACCGCCAGATCAGGCAGTCCATCCCCGTTAAAGTCGGCCACAATCACATCGCCGGTGGTACCTGCTGAAAAATCGGCACGGCCATATAAGTAGACTTGTGCTGTGGCACTCGGCGCACCGAGTGCAATGAAAGGTATGAGGTAAAGAAACCCGCGCGCAAAGAGTGCTACCGTTCGATGCCTTTGGCAATGCATATGGCCCCCCCCAAGGGATGGGTCGCATAATATCATGCCCGGTCAAGTCTTTCTACGGCGGGTCGACAATACGGATCCCCAAAGGCTTCGATCAGACCGTATCTCCCCGATCACCACTCCGCCGCTCCAACTGCGATACAATCCGCCACAGAGGCACTGCAAACAGACTGGAGGCCCCCAATGGAATTGGGGATCGGTTTCACGACCATTGTCATTATCGTTCTCGCGCTCTATATTCTGAGTTCGATTAAAATCCTTGCGGAATACGAGCGTGGAGTTATCTTTCGCCTGGGGCGCCTGCTTCCGGACGCCAAGGGTCCCGGCGTGATCCTGGTGTTCGCACCAATTGACCGCATGGTCCGCGTCTCGCTGCGACAGGAGGCGCTTGAGGTTCCGCCGCAGGACATCATCACCCGCGACAACGTCACGCTTAAAGTCAATGCAGTGATTTTTCTGCGGGTCATCGAACCGCGCAAAGCGGTCGTCGAAGTTTCGAATTACGTTTATCAGACGTCGCAATTCGCCCAAACCACGCTGCGCTCAGTGCTCGGCGAACAGGAACTCGACGAATTGCTGGCCCATCGCGACAAAATCAACCTGCGCCTGCAGAGCATTCTCGACACTCATACATCCCCGTGGGGCGTGAAGGTCACCAACGTCGAGGTCAAGCAGGTGGATCTGCCGGAATCCATGCTCCGAGCCATGGCCAAGCAGGCTGAAGCGGAGCGCGAAAAGCGGTCGAAGATCATTCATGCCGAAGGCGAGTTCTCTGCCGCGCAACGGCTTGTCGACGCCGCACGGCTGCTGGCCACCGAGCCGGTCAGCGTGCAGCTGCGCTATTTGCAAACCTTGACCGAAATCGGTGTGGAGAAAAATACCACGGTAATTTTCCCGGTCCCGGTCGATTTCTATTCAGGGATTCAGAAGTTGCTGGCCGGCGCACCTACGCCAGAACCAGTTGCCAAAGCAGGTTAGCACGCTTGGTGATCGATTCAGAGGAGGACATGGCGACCAAGGCGCAGGATAAAGACACCGAAATCACGCTCGACGTTTTCAAGTTGCTGGCGCTGTTTTTCGGCCTGGTAGCGCTGTGCGGAGTTTTTTTCGGCCTGGGCTACGCATGGGGCGCGAAATCTGCCAAGGCGAATGCAGTGGATTCAACGCCGGTGGCGGCCTCGAACGTCCAGCGCCCATCTGCTGGAAAAATCCACGACAATGAGTCGGACTCTGGTTCAGCAACGAAATCCAAACCAGAAAAAACACAGGTTGCTTCGAAGGAACCTTCGGGTGACAGCCCAGAAACCGAAAGGCCGGCGGAGGGCAACACTCCGGCTCAGCCTGCCGCAACACCCGGAGGCACTTATTTCGTGCAAGTCGCCGCGGTCAGCAAGCAGGAAGACGCCGACGCGCTGGTGGATGCGCTCAAGCGCAAGCAGTATCCTGCCATGATCAGCGGGGGTTCGAGCGACAAACTGTTTCATGTGCAGTTGGGGCCTTACGGAGACATAAAAGACGCGGAAGCCATGCGCATCAGGTTGGTGACGGACGGCTACAATCCGATTCTGAAGAAATAGGCTCGAAGGTACTTGGCTGACGACTAAGAGCTAACTTGCTGCCGCCGCTTCTGCCTTCTGGCTGATTTTGCGAACCTGGGCGATCAAGTCTGAAACTTCAAACGGCTTTACAAGCATCGGAATGTTTCTTTCCTGAAGAAAATCCCGCACATCCGCATCTGCTGGAGTGGCAAAGGTGACGATCAGGTGTTTTTCCATTGCTGGAGAGTTCTCGCCAATCCAGCGGCAGGCCTCGATCGGCGTCCACCCCTCGCGGATCTTGCCCTCCATAATCATGGCGTCGAAGGTCTGCTCCTTGAGCAGTTTTTTCATGTTCTCTTCGTCCGCCGCTGTGATCACTTCGGCCCCGGCACCGGTCAGGACGTCGCGTTCGAATTCGCATACCGCTTCTTCCGATTCCATTAGAAGGATTCGACCGCCCAAGACTCCGTCGTTTCGCTTGGCCGGCGCGGCTTCCGCCGGGGCCTGGTTCGCGGCGGGGATCGAAATCTCAATCACCGCGCCACCTTCTTTCGCGTTGTGTGCCTTGATCGTACCGCCGTGCTCTTGAACAATGCCGTAGCAGATGCTGAGGCCCAATCCCGTTCCTTTGCCAACTCCCTTGGTGGTATAGAACGGTTCGAAGATCCGGTTCACTTCCTTGATCCCCGGACCGGTGTCCTGGAATGCCGCGAACACATTGCCATCCTTGGCGGTCAGGCGCACGTTCAACTGTCCGCCATTGCCCTGCTCAAGCATCGCGTCCACGGCATTATTGATGATGTTCAGCATCACCTGTTCCAACTGGTGCGGATCAGCCAGGATCGCGGGTAAACCAGGTTCGATCCCCCGCTCCACTCGAATATTGTTGACGCGCAAATCGTAATCACGCAGCGCCAGCGTTTCTTCCAAGGCCTTCGAAAAGTCTACCGGTTGGCGTTGCGGCTTTCTCTGCCGCGCAAATGACAGAAGGTTCTGAACTACGCGGTGAGTCCGCTGCGCCTGCTTGAACAGCTTCTTGACGAATTCTGTCGCCTTTTCGCTCAGACCTTCACTTTCGAGAAGCTGGGCATAGCCGAGAATTGCCGTGAGCGGATTATTCAACTCGTGCGCCACGCCGGAAATAAGCTGACCGACTGCCGACATCTTCTCGCTCTGCAGCAGTTGCTCTTGGGTCTTCTGCAGATCCTCGTACGCATGCGATGTCTCGTCGTAGAGCCGCGCCTTCTCGATAGTGGTCGCCAACTGCCGACCCACGGCGACGAGAAAATTCTCGTCCGTGCTGGTGTATTCGCGCTTTTCCCGGCTGTTGAGCCGCATCATGCCGATGGGCTTGTCGACACCCCAGAGCAGCACCCAAATCCACGACGGCGGAGCCTCGGCCTGCAGGAACGCCTTCAGCGGCGCCGGCAGATGTGGCAGATATTCGTTGGTCAGCACTTCGGTCCGCGACCGCGTTACCAGATCGCCAAAGCCTTCGGTCAAGTCAATCTCAGGCGCCAATTTGTTGTTCCGCGTCCCCCAGGTGGCGCGTTTACGGAAAATTGACTTCCCCGCATCCGCCAGGTACACGACTCCACTGTCCGCTTGGAAAAGCGAAATCACCTGGCGCAGCGTCAGGTTCAAGATCTCATCCAAGTCGAACGACTGCGCTGCGATTACCGCCATTGAGTTCAGCGCATTCAACTCCCGGTTCCGGCGCCGAAGCTCGTCTTCCGCACGCTTCTTCTCGGTGATATCCAGCAGAAAACCCTGATATTTTTCAATGATGCCGGCGCCATCCCGATTGGCAAAGCTGCTCAGCAAAGCGGTGATGACCGATCCGTCTTTTCGTCGCAGCGCGACTTCGAAATTCTGTACGTGACTGTCTTTTTCCAGTTGGTCGCGGAAGATGTGGCGCTGCTCATCGGAAACAAAAACCTTGGCTTCTAGATCCAGCGACATCAGATCGTCGCGGTTGTCGTAACCCAGCATCTTAACGAACGCGTCGTTGCAATCCACGATCATGCCGCAGTCCGCGGCGACGAATACGCCCTCTTGAGCCTGCTCAAACAGCAGCCGGTATTTCTCCTGTGCCAGGCGCCGCTCCGTGCTGTCACGGACAACGTGGATGGTGCCTTTGAGGTTGCTTCCCTGCTCTGAATAAGTCGAGGTCGAGACCATGGCGTAGCCGCCAAAGCATGGATCCACGCCCTCTTCAAAGCTCGATGCTTTGGGTTTGCAATAGGGACAATTTTTCCAGTCCGTGACCTTAGGAAGCATGTCTTCGCAATGTTGCCCGGCCACGTCAGCCTGCGCCTGGCCCAGACGTTGCAACAGCGCGTGGTTGGCTTTCATGATGCGGAATTCGGAATCATGCAGAAGAACCAGATCCTGCAAGGAATCGAAGGTGTTCGCCCATTGACGGTGCGAACGCAGTACCTGCTCCACGAGCTTCAGATTTTCAACCGCCAGACCCAGCTGCTGCGCCGTTGTCGCTAGAAACTCCATGTCGCCGGCCGTTAGCGAGAACCTCCGCCGGTTGCCGAGCGACAGCGTACCGATCACCGATTTCTTCCCTAGAACAGGCAGCGTAATAATGTGTGCGATCTTTTCCCGCTTCAACAGCGGCTGTACCACATCGACAACTTCTGCTGAAGCCACAGGCTTTGGCTTGTTGTCTGCGAGGATTCCCTTCCAGATGTCATCCATCGGAACGGAGTAGCGCTCCTCGACGAACTCCTGCGATAGTCCAATCTGCTGCACCAGCACCAGGTTGTCGCCATCCAGCAGGCGGAACCAAGCGGCTTTGGCGTCCATCAGCGTCTTCAGCTCGCCAAGCGCGGTCTCCATCATTGGCCCGTATTGCTGTGCCCGCATGATGGTGTTGGTCAGAGCATTCAGAACACCCAAGCGCAGAATACGGGTGCGGGAATCGTCAAATACCACCAGCACCATGCTGAATCCGAAGACCAGTTCGACGCCGAGATTGAAATCTGCCGGCAGTTTTGCCGTCAGCGGCGCCCAGTCCAGATGCAGCAACAGAACGCTCAAACCCAGCAACCAATGGCCTGCCTGACGCCGTGCCCGCCGGTAGCGGATCAGTGAAATCGCCGCGCTCAACGTGATCAGGCGGTACGCCACTTCCAGCCCGGCGCGCATGGCAAAAGAATCCGGCCAGATGATCGCCTGCAACGCCGCATACACCATCAGGGCGATGCAAAAGGTCAGTAACGGAAGCAGCATTTTGCGGGCGTTGGAATAGACGAAAATCGCAGCCGCAAACAGCGAAACTGCCAGTACAAACTGAGCGTGGGAGGTCGCAATCAGATATCTGGCATTGGCCCCGGCCACGCCTTCGTGCATAGTCCAGCCAGCGACAAAATACGCCACCCACCCGAGCACCCAGGTGAGCAGATAACGTTCGCGGAAGGTGCGGAAAACGAGCAGACTGGCCGCCATAATGACGAGAGTCGCCGACTCCACCGCCATCCAGTGCGGTACTGCCAGTTCGGCCAGAGGCAAAACGGACACAATACTACTGTTCATGAAGGTTTAAGTGCTGTTTCGTTGATACCACGCCAGAAAGGAACTCCCCACGGACTTTTGAGGGTCACACATTACTTTTGGAACCCTTTTTTCCCGTGTTCATGCTGTACACTTAGGCAATCATGGCGGCTGAACGTATCCTTGTCGTTGATGATGAAGAGCCGATCCGCGAAATTGTCAGCTCCATGCTCTCCGCGGCAGGCTATAAGTGCGAGAAAGCATCTTCGGGGGTAACTGCGCTTGAGGTTCTGGGGAACGGGCACGAGTTCGAGCTCATGCTCTCCGACCTGATGATGGCCAACCTCGACGGCATTGGCCTACTAGAACGCACCAAAGAGCGGTTTCCCGATATGCCCGTGGTCATGGTCACCGCGGTCCACGACATTTCCGTCGCACTGTCAGCCATTCGAAACGGGGCTTACGATTACCTGCTGAAACCCTTTGAACGGGAGCAATTGCTGGCGACGGTGCGCCGCGCGCTTGAAAATCGCCGCCTGAAAATGGAGAACCGCGAATACCAGAATCGACTGGAAGCCCTGGTGGACGCGCGCACTCAGCAACTTCGCAACGCGATGACCAATCTTGAGCGCTCTTACGACGTCACGCTCGAAGCCTTAGGCGATGCGCTCGATTTGAAAGACGCCGAAACCGAAGGCCATTCCAAGCGCGTGACGGCTTACACCATTGCGCTCGCGCGTTCCATTGGGCTCAGCGCCGATCAGATTCGCATTATCGCGCGGGGAGCGTTCCTGCATGATATTGGCA
>DASVWZ010000142.1:0-13198 GCA_036392935.1 Terriglobales bacterium
GGTGATACGCCCCTACCATTGCAATCCCGCGCGTCGCCACCTGCATGCGCGGGCCTTCGACCAACCCCTGGTTGATCGCATTTCGCAAATCGACGTCGGCGTAACCTGACCCTTCATTTTCTACGTCCCGTACCGCGGTGAATCCCGCAAGCAGTGTGGCCCGCGCATCGGCCGCGCCCTCCAGCGCGCGGAAGGCATCCGATTTCGTCAGCAGGGTAACCCCGTATCCATTCGGATCATCGGGAATCCGCGCCATGATGTGGGTGTGGCAATCGATCAAGCCCGGCAGCAGCGTGGCCTCGCCCAAATCAATGACTTGCGCGCCCGCTGGAATCGCAAGCTTTGGGCCCGCCGCCTTAACTTTTTCTCCCTCGACGATTACAACTGCATCGCGAAAATAGCCGCCCGACTTCACATCGAGCATGCGCGCAGCCCGCAAAACAATAACCGAATGTCTGGGCGCCGGCTGATCCTGGGCGCAGCCATAAGAACAAAAAAGTGTGGAAACCAAAACCAGAAGAGCGGCCACGAATCGTTGCATAAGTCACGCCTCCGCAACCAAAGCAGCGAAACCTGTCTGTAATGCGAATCCAACTATACTCTTGCCAGGCTGGGCGCGGCCTTCATCTGCCGCACTTTCTCATACACTCTGATGTACTCCTTCGCTGACGCTTCCCACGAAAAATCCTTCGCCATGCCATTGCGCATCAGCTTGCGCCACGCGTCCTTGTCGTGAAAAACCCCCAGCGCCTCTTTGATCTTCCCCAGCAGCGCCTCGCCGTTATACTCCGTAAACTTGAAGCCCGTTCCCCGCCCGGTCCGCCCATCCCACGACTCAATTGTCTCGTCCAGTCCGCCCGTCGCCCGCACAATCGGCACCGTTCCGTATTTCAGGCTGTAAATCTGGTTCAATCCCGCCGGTTCATACTTAGACGGCATCAGAAACATGTCGCTTCCCGCTTCAATCTTGTGCGCCAGCACATCGTCGTAGGCAATCCTCACGGCCACCTTATTCGGAAAATGTCTCTGCAGCCGCAAGAACATCTCTTCGTACGATGTATCCCCCGAACCCAGCGCCACCAGAATCATCTCCTCGCGCGCCAGCCTGTCCATGATCTGCAAAATCAGATCGAACCCCTTCTGCGACGCGAACCGCGACACCATTCCTATCACCGGCAGGTCCGGATTCGCCAGCTGAAGCCCGAACGTCTTCAGCAAATCTTCCTTGCACTTCGCCTTCCCGCTCAAATCTTCCGCCGTGTAATTCGCTTCAATCAGCTTGTCCGTGGCCGGGTTCCACTCGTTGTAATCCACCCCGTTCAGGATTCCCACCACGTTCGCCGCGCGATCTTTCAACACCCCTTCCAATCCAAACCCGAATTCCGTCGTCTGAATTTCGTGCGCATACTTGTGGCTCACTGTGGTAATGAAATCGGCATACACCAGCGCGCCTTTCAGAAAATTCACGTTTCCAAAAAATTCCATCTTCGAAATCGTGAACAGGTCCCACGGCAGTGTCAGCAGCGGCAGCGTATCCGGCGTAAACACACCCTGATATCCCACATTGTGGATCGTGAACACCGTCCCTACCTCGCGAAATGCGGGATCTTCCGCATACTGCGTGCGCAACAAAATCGGAATCAGCGCCGACTGCCAGTCATGACAATGAAAAATCTCCGGCACGCCCAGCACCTTTGACGCCTCCAGCACCGCCCGGCAAAACAGCGCGTACCGCTCCGCATTATCCGGATAATCCCCCGCCGACGTTCCATACAATCCGCCTGCCCGGTTGAAAAACGGCGGATAATCCACAAAGTAATACCGCACCTTCGATCCCCGCTGTCCGCTCACCACCGAGCAAAATCGATAATGATCGTCAAACGGAATCGTAATGCTGCGCACCACCGGCTGCGCATCGGAAAGCTGGGTCTGCCGGTAAAGCGGAACAAAGACGCTGACCTCGTGCCCCGCCGCCGCCATCATGCGCGGCAACGTGCCCGCCACATCCGCCAGCCCCCCCGTCTTCGAGAACGGCACGCATTCTGACGCGGCAAAAGTAATGCGCATGAACCCGTTTCCTCCACCGCGCTGCACCGCCGCGCGGCATTATGATAGAAATCGTTTTGGCCGCACCCGATTGCTGCGTGCCAAGGGAAGAGTGTAACCGCCAAAAAGAAAGAGGGTCAATGTGGCAAAGACTGTAGCTGCGCGCCCCCGTCGCAGTAAGCCAAAATTAGGTCAGCATTTCCTCGCCGACCCCTCCGCCGCCACGCGTATCGTCGAAGCGCTCGGCGATATCTCCGCTGCCACCGTGCTTGAAATCGGTCCCGGCCGCGGAGTCCTCACTTCCCTGCTCGCCGAACGCACCCGCCGCCTGATCGCCGTCGAGTTCGATCGCCTGCTGGCCGCGCAACTCCGTATGCACTTCGCCCTCACCCCCAACGTCGAAATCATCGAAGGTGACATCCTCGCCGTCGACTTCGATTCTCTCTTCGGCCCCAAACCTGGCACCACCCGCCCCGGCCTCAACACTCTTCCAGAAGATGTCCGCGTCGTCGGCAACATCCCTTACTACATCACCTCCGACATTCTTCTTCGGCTCTTTCGTTATCGCCGCTACTTTCACACCATCCTCATCATGGTCCAGCGCGAGGTCGCCGATCGTCTCGCCGCCCGCCCCGGATCGAGCGAATACGGCCTGCTCTCCGCGACTGCCCAGCTTTACAGCAAAGTCGAAAAGCTTTTCACTCTGCCGCCCGGAGCTTTTTCTCCGCCGCCAAAAGTTCACTCCGCCGTGGTGCGCCTGACCATCGATCCCCGTCTCGAAAAACTAAATGTCCCAGAGGACGACTTCATCGCCTTCCTCAAACAATCTTTCGCACAAAAACGCAAGACCATCTGGAATAATTTGAAAACCGCCCACGACCCCGACGCGTTGAAAGCGGCGCTGCAAAAGGCAGGCATCAAGCCCACCGCCCGCGCCGAAGAATTGTCTTTGGAAAAAACCGCCGCCCTGTTTCGCGCCCTGAAGGGATAAACAGCAGAAGAACCACTAAGAGGTCTAGCCCTGCGCTCGCACTTCTGCATTCTTACTTCCTACTTCTGACTTCCCTCCGCCGTGATCAGCAGCCACCCACTGCCCCCACGCATCTCAAGTTTGTTCGGCGACTTCAACTCAATCTCTCCAACCGGCGCCTCTCGTCCGGCCTTTTCAATCCTCGTATCGCCCAGATCGTACGTCCCGCACGCCCGGCTCGAAAACACCCAGAGCGCCTGCTCTCGATCGTACCCCGGCCCCGTCGGGCATCCCAACGTCGCGTCCTCCGTCAGTTTCATCACCACCGAACTCCCCTCCACCCACGTGCCGATCACTCCCTCATCCGACGCAACCTTGTTCCGCCCGCGATGCACAATGTCCCCGCCCACCTGCTTCGTCACCCACTGCGTCGAAGCTTCCGCATCCGCCACGCCGTCCACCGGCTCTTGCGCCGCCGCAACGTCCCCCAGTGAAGCAATCGCCAGCACCGCGACCTTAATCGGGATCGTGTGATCGTGTTCTTGAATCGAATCGAACTTCAACACCAGGGTCGCATCCAGATCGCTCGGCTTCCCAACGCTCACCACCTCGCCAACAATCTTCGATCTGGCGCTGATCTTCCCGCCGCCCGGCAAATCCACGTCCTGCATCACGCTGCCTTCAATCTTTTTTCCTGCCTGGTCTTTCTTCGCATTCAAACCCGTATCAAGCTTGATCGGAATCACCGTACCGGCCGGAATCGCCGGCCCCGCCAACGCAAACAACAAGACCGGCAACGCGAGCAACAACACTGGGAGCAATCGTATGGAGCGCATGCCTAAGCCTCGCAGAAAACTGCTTCCCATCGCAAGCCGTCTGCCGGCAAATCCCTACCTAACGGCGTAGCATGTTCACAGGTCAGAAGAGACGAGAAACATGATCCGCACTGCCATCCGACCAGCCGCCGTCGCCGGAAAATTCTATCCTCGCGAGCCAGCTGCGCTCACCTCCGAGCTGAAAACATTTCTGAATCCTGCCGTCGCGCCCACCCCCGCCATCGGATGCATCGCACCCCACGCTGGCTACGTTTACTCAGGCGCCGTGGCCGGCGCGGTTTACTCCGCGATCGACGTCCCCGCGCGCTGCATCGTGCTTTGCCCCAATCACACCGGACAGGGTGTGCCGCTTTCTATCATGGAGCACGGTCTCTGGGAAACGCCGCTGGGGGCGGCGCGAATCGACACTCCGCTTGCTCTCGCACTGCGGACGCGCTTCCCCATACTCGCCCAGGATTCAGCCGCTCATCGCAGCGAACACGCGATCGAAGTCCAGTTGCCATTTCTCGAAACTCGCCATCCCGGCCTGACCTTCGTCCCTATTGCTATCGGCATCAATCATTACGAGACCCAGCGCGCCCTCGGCGAAGCCATTGCCGACGTCCTTGCTTCCCAACCGGACAAGATTCTGATCGTCGCCTCCAGCGACATGAACCACTACGAAAGCGATTCCATCACCCGCATCAAGGACCACAAGGCCATCGACCGCATCCTCGCCCTTGACCCCCGCGGGCTTTTCGATGTGGTCACACGCGAGGACATCAGCATGTGCGGCTTCGGTCCGGCCGTCGCCATGCTCACCGCGGCCGTCAAACTCGGTGCGACATCGGCGGAGCTAATCCGCTACGCCACTTCCGGCGACGTCTCCGGCGACCGCGACCTGGTCGTCGGCTACGCCGGAATCGTCATTCGCTGACGTCAAGCTACCGAACCGCAGTGGTTGCCTGACTAAATCCTTCCTCGTATCCCGACCGAAACATCTCACGATCAGCTTCACGCCCCCAGCGCCCCAATGCCGCGCGGGCTTCTCGTCCCGCCTGCGCATCCAGCCTGCCCAGATACAATCCATCCCGATTGGCACCATCCCCATGCCGGCTTGCAACCGTTCCTCTCGAATTGTTTGCGGAAACTGTTTTCATCACTGGTAACGCGCCTGCAGTCAGCAGCGCTGCCATCGCTACGATCATCGAAACGTTATTCATCTTTCACTCCTTGTTTCGCCGCAAAACATCTCTTCCTCGGCGATGGAGTGATTTAAAATCCGTCTCCCTCTTGACGTCGTAATCGGAATGTAACCATTCCGTAAATTTTCCTTCGTGAACCAACGTTCCCCTCGTGGTTACGATTCTCCTTTGCGTTCCTTCGCGTTGTTTGCGGTTAAAGACTTTTGTCCGTCTCCTCCCTCGCACAACAGTAATCTTCTAAAGCAAATCCTCAACCGCTAGCATCTAACTTACATAGCGCTATGGACCAAATTCTGAACCACATCAAATCCCCCTGGGATCTCAAACGTCTTTCTGCTGCCGAATTGACGCAGCTCGCGGCCGAAATTCGCGAAGAACTTATCTCCGTTTTGTCAAAAAATGGAGGCCACCTCGGCCCCAATCTCGGTGTCGTCGAACTCACCATCGCTCTGCACTATGTTTTCAACACGCCCGAAGATCGCTTAGTCTTCGACGTCAGCCATCAGGCTTACGTGCACAAAGTCCTCACCGGCCGTCGCGATCGGTTCCACACCATCCGCACCCCCGGCGGTCTCAACGGCTTCATGCTGCGCACCGAAAGCCCTCACGACTCCTACGGCGCCGGTCACGCCGGGACCGCGCTCTCCGCCGCGCTCGGCATGGCCGTTGCTCGTGACAAAACCGGCGGCAAAGAGCACGTCATCGCCCTCGCCGGTGACGCCGCCTTCACTTGCGGAGTCACCTACGAAGCCCTCAACAACATCGCTCATCACACTCGCCGCCTCATCGTCATCCTCAATGACAACGAGTGGTCCATCGACAAAAACGTCGGCGCTGTCGCCAACTATCTGCACAAAATCGTCACTCACCCCAAGTACGATTTTCTCCACGAGCGCGCCGCCTACTTCGTCGAAAAAGTCGCCGGACGCCGCGCCCGCCGCATGGCCCAAAAAGCTGAAGAAGCCGCCAAGAACATGCTCTGGCCCAGCGTCCCCTTTGAAGAACTCGGCTTGCGCTATTACGGACCCATCGACGGCCACGACATTCCCACCCTCATCAACACTTTTGAATTCCTCAAAACCCAGGAACGCCCCGTCATCCTTCACGTGCTCACGCAAAAGGGCAAAGGCTTCGCCCCAGCCATGGAGAAGCAGAAAAAATTCCACGGCCTCGGCCCTTACAACCCTGAAACCGGCGAAACCAAGCCCTCCGGCCAGCGCACTTATTCGGAAGTTTTCGCCGACACGCTCATCAAGCTCGCCGGCATGGACGACAAGCTCGTCGCCATCACCGCCGCCATGCCCAACGGCACCGGCCTCGACCGTTTCCGCGAAAAGCACCCCACAAAGTATTTCGACGTCGGCATCGCCGAAGAGCACGCCGTCCTCTTCGCCGCCGGAATGTCCACCAGGGGCCTCAAACCCTTCTGTGCGATCTATTCAACTTTTCTCCAACGCGCTTTCGATCAGATCGTCCACGACGTCTGCTTGCAGAATCTCCCCGTCGTCTTCTGCATGGATCGCGGCAGTCTCTCCGGCGACGACGGCCCCACCCATCACGGCCTCTTCGATATCAGCTACCTGCGCGGCATCCCCAACATCGTCCACATGGTCCCCAAAGACGAAGACGAACTCGCCGACATGCTCTTTACCGCTTTGCACCATAATGGTCCCGTCGCCGTCCGCTATCCTCGTGGAACCGGCCCCGGCGCGCCCGTCAAAGACGTTCCTCGCGCCATCCCCATCGGTAAGGCCGAAGTCCTTCAGCACAGCGAAAACAGCCGCGTCGCCATCTTCGCCCTCGGCGCGCTCGTTCCCATGGGTCAGGTCATCGCCCGCAAGCTCGAAGGCGAAGGCATTCCCGCGTCCTTGCTCAACGCCCGCTTCGTCAAGCCTCTCGATCGCGAAATGCTCGACTTCTACGCCCGCACCGTCGACGTCATCCTGACCCTCGAAGATCACGTCCTCAAAGCCGGCTTCGGATCGGCAGTCCTCGAAGAATTAAACGCTCTCGGCTTGCAGACTCCCGTCGTCCGCATCGGATGGCCCGATCAATTCATCGAGCACGGCAACCCCGAAAAGCTGCGCGAAAAATATGGGATCACCGCTGACGCCGCACTGGAGCAACTGCGTCCGTTCTTGAAACCTCAAAAACCTGCAACCCGCGCCGCCTCCATCACTGCAGGATAAAAGACGGATTGTTCCTTCGCGCTTCTTCGCGCCCTTTGCGGTTCAAGATTTTTTCAACCAATAGCGTGGCACATCTCATCTTGGAAAACTCGCGCCACACCCCAAACCAAGATCACTTCCCCGCCTTGGCCAAAATCCGCTGCGCCCGCGCCCGCGAAACTTTCATCGCCGCCTGGTCATCCACAATCTTCTGCAGCATTGGCGCAATCACAGCCTGCTGTTTCAAACGCCCTTCATTGACCTCGTCTTCCATCTGCTTCAGGACTTCTTCCATCGCCAGCTTCTGAAAGCGAAAATCGTATTCCAGCCGCCGCCCGAACTCCAGGCACGCCGACATGTCCTGAAAAATGTCCGTCAACTCGTCGACCGCCGCAACCGGCGAATAATTGTAGGAAGCGCGCGTGCTTTGCCCCTGTGCCTCGTAGGCAAGCGTCTTCGTCCCGGTGAACGCCAGATGCTTGTCTCCTGTATCCACCTTCCCACTGAAATAATGCGCTTGCTTCGCCAGATCGAAGATGCGTCCCGCGCTCGCCGCCGGCGCGGCAAACTCACTCTCGTACACTTCCGTGGCACCGTGACCGGCGCCGTCACTCCCCGAAGCCGTCCCCGCTCCCGCGTCCTCTGTCCGGTATCGCGAACTGTACGAACCGCGCCCATCCGCGGCCATCGAAATCTCATAGTGCGTCGGATCCGACGCTGGAAAATCCAGCGTAAACCGAATCACCGGCGCGGAAGCTGCCGCCTGTCCGTGCTGGGCAGCCGCCATCGCGCACCCCAACGCAGCCCACACTCCCACCCCAACACAAAACTTTCTGATTATCATCCCGGGAGATTATGGCACTCTTTGCGCCGCGGTTCTACCGTCCTATGCTCTCTGTCGCTCCCGCGTCGCCGCCGTATGCAGATGGCATATGGCAATGGCTAGGGCATCCGCCGCATCCGCCGGCTCCGGAGGCGCATCCAGCCCCAGCAGCCGCATCACCATCTGCTGCACCTGGCTTTTTTCCGCCCGTCCATACCCCACCACCGCCGACTTGATCGCCAGCGGCGCATACTCCGCCACTTCCAGCCCCGCCGACGACGCCGCCAGCATCGCCACTCCCCGCACCTGCCCCAGCTTGATCGCCGACTTCGCATTCACCGCGTAAAAAACATCCTCAATCGCCACCATGTCCGGCCGGTATTCGACAATCACCGCACCCAGATCGCTTGAGATCGTCGCCAGCCGCCCCGCCATCGCCTGCTTCACCCGCAACCGTATCGCGCCAAACGTCCGGCAGTGCAACGCACCCTCCCCATCGAGCTCCACCACCCCGTAGCCCGTGCACTCCGTCCCGCAATCGATCCCCAATACCCGCATTCACCGTCAGTGTAGCGCACGCTGCCATCCATGAATATGCATTCCCGTGCACGCTCACCAATCGCTCTCTCGCACGTCTTTATCTGACCGGGCGGGCGTATGATCATGGCATCCTTTGAAGTCGATCGGCGCGTCCAAGTGAGGGAATTACTGACTTCATCCGGGGTAACAAAATCCATCGTTGTCGAGGCACTCATGCATAATTCACTGCGCCTGTTCACGCTCGTCATTTGCCTGTCCGCATCCCTTTTCGCCGCCGATTCCGCTCAGGACCTCGCCTCTCGCCGCCAGGCCCTCAACGATCTCCTCAACGAGCGCTGGGAATACACCATGCGTACCAACCCCATCTACGCCTCTTCGCTCGGCGACAAGCGCTACAACGACCAGATCGACGATTTCTCCCAGCAGTTCATCGATCAGGATCTCGAAGTGGAACGCCAGATCCTTACCCGCTTCGAGGCCATCGACACCACCGGCTTCCCCGAGCAGGAAGTTCTGAATAAGACCCTGATGATCCGCGATATGCGCATGGATATCGAAGGCGCCCGCTTCAAACCCTGGGAAACTCCGGTAAATCAGATGAGCGGGATCCAGGTCGCTATGCCCCAGATCGTAAACATCGTCCCCTTCGACACCGTCAAGGACTACGAAGACTACATCGCGCGCCTCAACAAAATGCCCGTCCTCTTCGATCAGACCACCATCCAGATGCGCAAAGGCATGGCCGACGGCCTCATGCCGCCCCGCATCCTGCTCGAAAAAGTCGTCACCCAGTCGGAATCCATCGGCTCCATGGCGCCCGAAAAATCGCCTTTCCTCGAACCCTTCAACAAATTTCCCGCTTCCATCTCCGAAGCCGATCGCAAGCGTCTCCATGACGCCGCCGTCGCCGCCGTCCGCGACTCCGTCAACCCCGCGTACGTAAAATTCACCGCCTTCGTCCGCGACGAATATGTCCCCAAAGGGCGCACCGAACCCGGCGTCTGGGCGCTGCCCGACGGCGACGCGCTTTAT
Organism: Terriglobales bacterium; assembly: GCA_036392935.1. Lineage (GTDB taxonomy): Bacteria > Acidobacteriota > Terriglobia > Terriglobales > Acidobacteriaceae > DASVWZ01. Next base: position 9,600 of record DASVWZ010000142.1, read on the forward strand.
GCCTATGACGTAAAGCAAACCACCACCACCAACCTCACGCCCGAAGAAATCCACCAGATCGGCCTCGCCCAGGTCAAGGAAATCCAAGGCCAGATGCTCGCCGTCGCCAACCAGCTCGGCTATAAAGACCTTAAGAGCTTCGGCGCCGCCATCAAAAGCAATCCCAACGTCCATCCCAAATCGCGCCAGGAAATTCTCGATCTCTACACCAAATACATCGACCAGATGTACACCAAGCTGCCCAGCCTTTTTGGCGAACTGCCCAAGGGCCATCTCGACGTCATGCCCATCGAAGAATTCCGCGAAAAAGAAGCCTCCACTCACTACCTTCCCGGCAGCCCCGATGGCACGCGCAAAGCCCACGTCATGGTCAACACCGGTGACTTCGCCCACCGCACCACTCTCGACATTGAAACCACCGCTTACCACGAAGGCGTCCCCGGCCATCACCTGCAAATCGCCCTCGCCCAGGAACTCCCCGAGCTTCCCAAGTTCCGGCAGCACGAGTTCTACACCGCCTACACCGAGGGATGGGCGCTCTACTCCGAGCAGCTTGGGAAGGAAGTCGGCTTCTACCAGGACCCCTACAGCTACTTCGGCCACTTGCAGGATGACATGCTTCGTGCCATACGCCTTGTCGTCGACACCGGCTTCCACTACAAGCGCTGGACTCGCCAGCAGGTCGTCGACTACTTCCACGACCACTCCCTCATCGACGAGCCAGAAGTTCAGGAAGAAACCGACCGTTACATGGTCTGGCCCGGCCAGGCGCTCGGCTACAAAATCGGCCAGCTTGAAATCCTCAAGCTGCGCGCCTACGCCAAAGACCAGCTCGGAGAGCGCTTCGACATCCGTGCCTTCCACGACCAGGTCCTCACCGGTGGCGCACTGCCCATGGACGTCTTGAGCGATCGCGTCCACGAGTGGGTCGCGACCACCAAGGCCAAGGCCGTCACCTCCGGCAGCCAATCCATCGCCAAATAGACCAACGCTCTCGATAATCTCGGTTGCGGGTGCCCCACTCATTCGCGGTTTTTGCGAATGAGTGGGAACGTTGGGCTGCTCAACGTCCTACCACCCGGCTTCATCCATGCCGTACCCATCCCATAACCATGTCAATACCGGCAAACGACCAACGACTAACGACTGATGACTGACGACTGATGACTAACTGCACTCTCTTGCACATTCTGCGAAACATTCTCGTCGCATCCGATTTCTCTTTGCCATCGCCCCCAACCGTCGTAGCATTTTCACCGGGTACCAGCACCCTATTCAAAACCCCAGGAAGACTCCAATGAAGACGCTCAGCTTTGCCCTCGGCCTCGTAGTCATCTCCGCTGCTCTCACTCAAGCAGCCACCAAATACGTCATCACCAATGACGACAACGAATATCCCAACATCAACTCCGCCTCCATCTATTCCATCGGCCCCAATTACACCCTCAACCTCGTCACCACCATTCAAACCGGCGGATACGGCCAGGGTGGCGGATACTACCCCATCAGCCGCGTCAACGTCCTTCGCAGCAAAACTCAAAACTGCGCTTACATCGGCGACGCCCTCGGCCCCAACGACAAGCGCCCCGGCGATGTTGCCTCCATCGACATGAACTCGCTCAAACTCGTCGGCACCTACCCCGCCAACGCTTTCGATAGCGGCGCTCTTTGGGGCATCGGCCTCGCCGAAAATCCCGCCGGCACCTTCCTCTTCGCCGGATATTCCCAGTCCGGCACCATCGCCACCTACGCCCAGGGCGAAGATTGCGTGCTTACCTACAAAAGTGAAGTCGTCGCCATCGGCTTGAACGTCGGCTCCGTCGACGGCATGAAGGTCACGCCCAACGGCAAATATCTCGTCGTCACCTACAACGACTCATCCATCGGCTCGTACTCCATCAACTCCAAAACCGGAGCGCTCACCCTGATCGGCCGCTCCCTGGTTGGCGATAACGGCCTCGCCGCCGGTGTCGACATCAGCGCCGATGGCAAATGGGCCGTCTTCGGCGTTGACACTATTTTCAGCGGAGCCGAAGTCGAAGTCGCTCCCATCAATGCCAATGGCACTATCGGCGCCACCGTCGGCTACACTCCTATCGGCTCCGGCTCCAACGGCGCAACTGCCTGGCTCAGCCCCGATGAAACCCTCGTTTACATCGCCAACAACAACTCCGGCCAGGTCACCGCCGTCCCCTTCAATGCCACAACCGGCGTCATCAACGCCAATGCGGCCTGCACCTCGCCCGTTCTCAAGAATTTCAACACCACCTGGCAAGCCATGGGAAGCGTCACCACCAGCACGTTGAAAAACCTCGGCTCACCGCTCTTGGCCGGCGAATGGAGTTACACCAATCTCGGTGGCATCGCCATAGTCGACGTGTCGACGAAGAATGGCGCCTGCAAGCTGCTGGAATCTCCGGCTTCCCCCGTCGCCGATCCTGTCAGCGATTTCCTCATGACCGTCGGCGTCGACCCCCCGCGTCCCTTCTAGTGGGAAACGATCTTCGGGCGCCCTACTCATTCGCGTCTTCTGCGAATGAGTGGGAGCTTAGCGCTGGTTTTGCCTATGACCCATTACCAATGACCAACGATTAACGACTGCTGGTTACCCGGCACCCGCGAGCACACGATCTCACCCTGCCGTACCCATCCCCTAACCAGTGTCATCCCGAGCGAAGCGTAGCGCCAGCGAGCGAGTCGAGGGACCTTGTGTTTCGTCGCAGGCCCCAAAGAACCATCGACCCTCCCGCGCCTGTGCCACATGTCGCATCGAGAGGGCACGGATCCCAGCCCCGCCGCACCCCTCCTCTATACCATTGTCATTCTGACCCGTCCGCAGCCGCAGGCGGAGGAATGCGCGAGGAACCTGCCCTTGCCACGCGACCGCGACTAACGACTGAGGACTGAGGACTGAGGACTAATAACTGACCTAACCCCTTTATTATCTATATTTTGATATCTAACTATCATATTTATCAATCACTTGCCGACCACCCGTTTCGCCCAACTCATTAGAATCAGTCACTTACACAGATTTTTCGAAAATTCCCGCCCGCCCCCGTTCTCGCCCGCCAAAAATCTTGTCAAGCCCCCAAAAACCGCGAAATTGCCATAACTTCTTCATTCCACTGGAAATATAAAGTTGGCAATCGTGTCATGTTTACCCCCTCAAACTTGATATTCTATAAGTATAGGGTAAAGAAAATCGCTTTTCCCTCTGTACCAAATCCTAAAAAAACAAAATATTGCAGTACAAACGGAGGCACAGCTTTGCCTAGCCAGGAATGCAGTCACGTCAAATTGAACGGAAATCAATGCCGGTCGTCCGCGCTGGCAGGTCGCAAACTCTGTTATTTCCACGCCCGCATGCGCCGCGCCACCCAGGCCAAGCTCAACTCGGCCCTGCCGCGCCTGCTCCTGCTCGAAGACGAGACCTCCATCCAGGGCGCGCTCATGCAGGTCATCGACATGCTGCTGGCCGATCAGATCGACCCCAAAAAGGCGCGCCTCATTCTTGATGCCATAAGGATTGCCTGCCGGAATGTCAAGCATATCAAGCCCGAACGCTCCGACTTTGCCGATTCCCACTTGCGATGGCT
>DASVWZ010000143.1:0-3054 GCA_036392935.1 Terriglobales bacterium
GAAAAAGCACGCCGCGTAAATGCGCTGCAGCTGCGGATTACCTTCCTGGCCCTTCCAATATGCCCCGGCGACGTTCATGAGCTTGAACGCGGTAATGCGTTTGGTGGAAGGAATGTGTGGCCCGCGGCAGAAATCGATAAATTTCCCGGTGGTATAAAAAGAGACCATTAGCTCGTTGGCTTTTTCTTCGACGAGCTCACACTTGAAAATCTGGTTGCTCTTCTTATAGAGCTCGATCGCTTCGGGCTTCGGAATCAGTTTGCGCTCGTTCGGCAAGTCTTGCGCCGCGAGCTCGTGCATTTTTTTTTCAATTTTTGCGAGGTCCTCGGGCGTGAAAGGCTGTTCGCGCAGGAATTCGTAGAAGAATCCATTCTCAACGGGCGGACCGATGCCGAGCTTGACGTCGGGATAGAGCTCCATCACGGCGGCAGCCAGCAGATGCGCCGCGGAATGGCGGAAGACGAAAAGCGCGTCGGGATCTTTCTCCGTAAGGATCTGGAGTTTGACGTTTTCTTCGAGTGGGCGCCGCAAATCGACTAACTCTCCCAGGTCCGGTGCGTTGGGCAAAGGGGTGCCATTCGTTGCGGTAACGCGCGCCACCAGCGCCGCATCCGCCAGCCGTGGAGAAATCTTCCGAGCGATATCCGCCGGAGTCGTGCCCTTAGGCACTTCTTGAACCTTGCCATCCGGCAATGTGACTTGCACTTGCTCCATGATTAGCTCACCCGGAAGGAGAAACTCTAAGCTTATCGGCGCATTCTTTCGTGGTCAAGGAGGGGGAAGTGCGTGGGCGCACGTCGTGAAAATTCACTGGAAGTCTGCTAGGGTTTGCTTGGGGTTTTCTTTCCTGATCTGACAGTTTATAATGCCTGTCAGACAGGAGGTTCCTATGAACATTTCCTTGCAGGCACTCCGAGATAAACGTGATCAACTCGCCGGGAGTCTGGCCCGCGTCGATGACTTGCGCCCCGGTTTTCTCACCGCACGATTTCGTAAATGCGGCAAGCGCAACTGTCACTGCGCTCAGAAGGATTCCCCGGGACACGGCCCGTCCTATTCGTTGACTCATCGCCTTACAGGAAAGACGATCACCCAGGTCATTCCCCAAGGCCCCGCCGTCGAACGCACCAAAACACAGATCGCGGAATACCACCGTTTCCGGAAACTGGTGAGGGAACTAATCCTCGTGAGTGAGCAAATCTGCTCCGCCCAAGTGCGGGAAGCGGAAGCGCTCCCTGCGAGCGAGGCTAAAAAAAAACCTCTTCGCCGGTCTACTGGCTACCGACGTCGTTCAGGAGATTGAGACGCTCCTCGGTCGCCAGGCGGTGGAAGACCTGGATCTGGAAGCGCTGGAACTCGCCGTGCGGAAACAGGTCTTGCAGTTGGCTGGAGCCGCGGTCGAGCAACGTCTCAACGCTGATACCAGCGATGAGCGAGGCTCGCGAACTCGTTGTGCTTGCGGTCAGGAAGCGCGCTTGGTTGGTCGCCGGAGCAAGCGGGTGCAGAGCGTCCTCGGTCCTCTACAAATCGAGCGCGCCTACTATCATTGCTCCAAGTGTGGACACGGTTTCTGTCCTCGCGATGAGCATCTGGGCATAGAAAACACGTCGCTCTCCCCGGCCCTCACGCGCATGGTGGGCACCGTGGGTGCGATGGTCAGTTTCGAAGAAGGCAGTGCGTTGTTGCAGGAGCTGGCCGGCGTGCCTGTCGATGCCAAGCAGGTGGAAAGAACCGCAGAAACGTTGGGAAAAGAAATCGCCGAAGACGAACGCTTGCACAGCGAACCTCTGGATTCTCTTTCTCTGCCGCAGACTCTGTATCTCGGCATGGATGGAACCGGGATTCCTTTACGCGCAGAGGAACTCGTGGGCCGCTCGGGCAAGCAACCAGACGGGTCCGCCAAGACCGGCGAGGTGAAACTCTGCACCATTTGGAGTGCGGAATCGCGCGATGAACGAGGCACCCCTGTCCGCGATGAAGGATCGGTCACCTATTCAGCGGCCCTGGAGAGTGCCTGCGCGCTGGATACCGCTGCGTCACGTTCTCCCTTTGCCCAGCGCGTCTGGAGAGAAGCTACGCGCCGGCGCTTCTGCCAAGCGCCCCGTAGAGTCGTGCTCGGGGATGGGGCCCTGTGGATTTGGAACATCGCCGACGATCAGTTTCCCGGTGCCACCCAGATTGTCGACCGCTATCACGCCAAAGCGTATTTGAGTGATCTCGGAAAAGCTCTTTACGGTCCCACCGCCCCACGGGCTGCACCATGGGCAGCTCGCCGCAAGGAAGAACTCGATACCGGAAAATTCCCAGCTCTGCTCAACGCCATCCGCCGGCAGGTCCCGCGCTCCGATCTGGCTCGTCGCTGTCTCCATTATTTCAAGACCAACCGCGAGCGTATGCGCTATCCGGAGTTCCACACCCAGGGCTTGTGCACATCCTCCGGTGTCGTCGAGGCCGGCTGCAAGGTGGTCATTGGCACACGCCTCAAACGTGCCGGTATGCACTGGACCAAGCAAGGCTCCAACGCCATCATTGCTCTCCGCTGCTCAAAACTCAGTGGTCGTTTTCAAGACTTCTGGGAGCGCAGATCAGAACGCAGGGCTGCATGACCCGTCATTTTCTTGGCGTGCACCCCGCTTTGCCTCGCAGCTTTCGCTTCGTCATTCATTGTGCTCTCCTATTTCATTCGGTCCAAAATCCACGCGGCCGTCGCTTGCACCATTCCGGCGATCCGACCTTCGCTCGCCCACGCGGCGAGGTTGTTGCGCACCTTCGTAGCGTGCGGGCTTTCGATCTGCTCGTATACCCTTAAGGCGTCCTCGGCATGAGCAATCGCTTGGGACCTGTTCTTCGCCAAAACACCGCACGAGGCGATCCTCATCCATGTAACATGTTACACAGCGTCTTTGTATGTTATTGATTTCACATGCGCTCCTAATTTTGGCGAGGGACAACTTCCACTGTAACGGGTTGGCCCTCGCGCAAGCGCAAGACCGGGCCGGGCGCCGACCCATTGTATCCAGTGGTCTTGATGATTCTCCGCGAGGCGACTTCCAT
>DASVWZ010000144.1:0-2550 GCA_036392935.1 Terriglobales bacterium
CGGCAGTAGGGCTGGGGCAGCATCTATCCCCGGCTTTATTCAGCACAAACTTGTATTTAATTCTCACCATCCTTCCGCTGATTTTGCTGATTTTCTGGCTAGTCCGAGTTCGCTTTTCAAATGCATACAACGGAAAGTCGATGCCACGTGGCGGCGAAGGTCACTCGCCGCTCACCTAGCGGGAGTTTACAAGATATAGGCGACTTTGAAACATAGCCCTCGCTTTTGGTCCGTCTATCCAAATCTATCCTCTTGCTGAGAAGGAAGTTGGCCACTGGTCTGTATTCCTTGCCCCGAGACCTGTTTGTATGACCTAGATATCTCCGAGTTAGACCACTCCCAGACACCTTCCCTGACCCACCGCGAACCTCCATGTTTTCCCATTATTGTGCGAGTCTGATCCACATACACAATATCTTGGGGGCCTGTTGCTTTTGGGCTTGACGCGCGGGGCAGGCCTATCGTATGACCTAGATATGCCAAGCCTCACCCCCAAGATCATCGACGGCCACACCTATTACTACGCCCGCTACTGCCAGCGCGTCGACGGCAAACCCAAAGTCACCCGCACCGTCTATCTCGGCAAGATCGAAGACCTGATCGCCGCCGCCATAGGCGCCCGCCAACCGCCCCGACCCCAAGAGACCGTGGTCGCCACCTTCGGCGATGTGGCGGCTCTCTGGCATATCGCCGGGCACTTGGAGCTGCTCCCTTTGCTCGACTCCACCCTCCCGGCCAAGCGTCGCCAGCAAGGTCTCTCCTGCAGCCAGTACATGGTGTTGGCCGCCATCAACCGCGTCGTGGCTCCCACCAGCAAGTTGCAGTTCGCCGACTGGTATCGCCAGACGGCGCTCACCCGCCTGCTGCCTGCCGACCCGGCCCGGCTTTCCTCGCAAAACTTCTGGAACCATATGAACCGGATCACGGCCGACCACATTGCTGCCTTTGAGAAGCAGATGAGCCAGCAGCTGATCCAGCGCTTGAAGCTCGACCTGCGGGCCTTGGTCTACGACGGCACAAATTTCTTCACCTACATCAACACCCGCACCCCAGCCGAACTCCCCCAACGCGGCCACAACAAGCAAAAGCGCGGCGACCTGCGACAAGTGAGCCTGGGCCTGCTGGTCAGCACGGATTTCCACGTTCCCCTCTTGCACTGGGTTTATGCCGGCAATGTCGCCGACAGCGTCCAGTTCCGCTCCGTGACCGAGGAACTCGTGGCCCATTACCAGGAACTGGCCCAGACCTGCCAGCACATCACGCTGATCTTCGACAAAGGCAACAACAGCGAGAAGGCCTTCGACACCTTGGCTTTGGTTCCCAGCCCGTTTCACTTTGTCGGTTCGTTGGTCCCCAGCCAACACAAGGATCTACTGGCCGTGCCCCGGCGTCGCTTCCGCGACTTAACCGACCCGCGGCTGGAAGGTGTGGCGGTCTTCCGTACCGAGAAGAAGGTGTTCGGGCGGACGCATAGGATCGTGGTCAGCTTCAATCAACATCTCTTCGAGGGCCAGATACAAGGGCTGACCGCCAATCTGAATAAGGCACGCGGCAAACTCCGGGCACTGCAGCAGCAGCTCCGCCGCTGGCGCGACGGGAAACTCAAAGGCAAGAAGCCCACATTGGCGGGGGTGCAAAACCAAGTCCGCGCGGTCTGCTCGGCCCAGCATCTGAAGTCCCTCCTAAAAACCGAGATTCAAGAAGTGCGCCGCGGCCTGGAGCTCACCTTCTCGACCGATCAAGCGGCGCTGGACCGGCTCTGCCGCGTGCAACTGGGCAAGACCATCTTGTTTACCGACAACGTCGATTGGACCGACGAGGAAATCGTGCTGGCTTACCGCTCCCAATATCACATCGAGGAGGCCTTCAAGCAGATGAAGGACCCGCATTTCCTGCGTTGGAGTCCCAGCCATCACTGGACGGATCAGAAGATCCGCGTCCACGCCTTCTACTGCGTGCTGGCATTGCTGCTGAGTTCAGTGCTGCATCGGGAAGTCTGGCAGAAGGGGGAAAAACTGAGCCTGTCCCGTCTGCTCGAGGAACTGGGCCAGATTCGAGAAACGCTGGTTATCTATCCGCGCCGCAAAGGTCAGCACCGCCCCAGCACCGCCAATTGCTTGACCCGCATGAGTCCACTGCAGCGGCGGCTCTTTTCCCTGTTGGACCTAAAGCGCTACGCGAAAGGCGTGCTCACCCAGTCGAATTAGGACATACAGCCACTGGTCATCAACTCACTCTATTGCCGATACTTGTCCCTGTTGGCGCAAATAACTTGTAAACTCCCGCTAGCCACGGCACTCCAATATCGCGTGCACCAGTGCCGCACCCTACAGCTGGAGAAGGACGGCACGGCGCGGCTGCTAGGTGCTAGGGCCTGGAAGCGAAATCTTCAGGGCCGAAGATTTGGCGGACTTCCGTCTCGCCCTCCCAGCCAGGCCAGTGAGTCTTGTGGAGTCCCATGAAGCTTATTGCGCTTTGAATCGCCTCTTCTCTCGACTTAAACTCAAGAATCGCAAAGCCGCCTACGATTTCCTTGGTCTCGGTGAACGG
>DASVWZ010000145.1:0-2247 GCA_036392935.1 Terriglobales bacterium
ACCTTGATGGCGGCGGAGCGCACGGGCCGCCGCGCCCGCCTGATTGAGATCGAACCGGGCTGCGTGGATGTGAGCGTGGGACGCTTCCAGGCGCTCACCAAGGCCGACGCCATCCATGCCGAAACCGGCGCGACCTTCGCCGAGGTTGCCGGCAGCCGCGCCGTCTCCTCCTGATTAAGGAAACAAAAAAATGAGCACAACGAAGTCGCTCGATATCAAGCACCGCCTGCGCGAGGCGGATGAAGAGGAGCGTCAGATAATTATCAACTCGAGATTTTTCCCCTAGCTCGGCCTTTGGCGCTTGGCGCTGGCCTTGCGGTTCACGTTGGCCCAAAGCGCCTCGAAGCAGTAGTCGCAGACTTGTCCCTGGAGCGGGAGGACGTTGATTGCGCAGCGCATCGCCGCCCTAAGGCGCCGTAAGGAAGTAAGTGAGTCAATAATAGCACAGTGAGCAAAGAAATTGGGGCTGGGATTCCCAAGGGCGAATCGGCTGCGATAGAATCGCGGCATGATTGCAGCCGCGCAAGTTCAACATCTTCGCAAGCGATGGAAAGAGATGGAGCCGGTTCTGAATGAGCAGAGCCGGCGTCGGTGGGCGGCCACGGAAGCGAAGGCTCTGGGGCGTGGCGGAGTCAGTTGTTTGGTTCGCGTCACCGGCCTTGCGCGACGGACTGTTTACCGCGGACTGGATGATATTCGCCGCCGCCACAAGACCGGTCTGGGGCGCATCCGCAAGCGCGGCGGAGGCCGCAAGCCGAAGATCGTTCACGACCCGACGCTTCTGAGGGACCTCAAAGCTCTCGTTGAGCCCGCAACGCGCGGCGATCCGATGAAGTCCTTGTTATGGACTTCGCGCAGTTTGCGTAAGTTGAGCAAAGAGCTGGCGAACAAAGGACATGAGGTCAGCCACACGGTGGTGGGCGAGTTTCTGCAAAAGGCGGGCTACAGCTTGCAAGCGAACCGCAAGACCCGCGAAGGCAACCAGCATATGGATAGAGACGCGCAGTTTCAGTACATCAACAAGCGCGCCGCATTCTTCCTGAAAGACGGCCAGCCAGTTGTTTCGGTGGACACCAAAAAGAAGGAATTGGTGGGCAATTTCAAGAATGCGGGTCGTGAATGGCGGCCCCAGGACAGCCCCGAAGACGTCAATATTCATGACTTCATCGATCCCAGATTGAAACGCGCAGTGCCTTACGGCGTTTACGATATTCGCAACAACACCGGCTGGGTCAGCGTGGGAACGGATCACGACACGGCCGCTTTTGCGGTCAACGCCATTCGCAGATGGTGGCGCACGATGGGGAAAAAGCGTTATGCGAGCCCCAAAGGCCTCATGCTGACGGCTGATGGCGGCGGCTCCAACGGCTATCGCGTAAGGTTGTGGAAAACTGAATTGCAGAAATTGGCCAACGAGCTCAAATTTCCGATCACGGTCTGCCATTTGCCGCCGGGCACCAGCAAGTGGAATAAAATCGAGCATCGGCTCTTTTCGTTCATCACGATCAATTGGCGCGGCAAACCTTTGCGCAGCTATCGCGCGATCGTTCAGCTCATCGCCGCCACCACGACCGAGACGGGACTAAAGGTGCGCGCGGAGCTTGATGAAAACAGATACCCCAAAGGCCTACGCGTCTCCGACGATCAACTCGCCGCTGTCAATATCTTTCCTCATGACTTCCACGGAGAGTGGAACTACACTATCGCTCCAAGTCGCCAAAACTCCAAACGATGATGACTGACTACTTTATTTCCTGACAGTGCCTTAGCAATCTTGCCATCGCAGCCGCCGAATTGGACGGCGATTGAGCCGTCTGCATCCTTCTTTGCGGTGATGTTGTTTACCAAATGAGCGTTGAATTCGTTCTTCTGGAAATACCCCTCCGGATTGTAGAGGCTGATGGACCAGAAGCCATCGACTGGCACGTCCTTCACGGTGAGCTTGTAGATGGTCGTGCCATAGTTCTTGGCCGGGGTCACATTAAGATATGTCGCGTCCTTCTCCGGATTACCGCCCCATGCGGCTGCGGTGCCGATCTGGTGTCGGACCGGGTCGACCTGACCTTTGGGACCGAACGCCCCTCCGAAATCAGAAATCGTCGAGGCGAGCACCAACAGCGCATCCCGCACCTTCTTCTGGCTTACCTGATCCCAATTCGGCACCTCGAAATAGCCGGGACTTCGCTGGCTGTTCTTCACTGCGTCCTGCAAGGCATGGACCTGGCAAATCTCGGGATCGGCCACGGG
>DASVWZ010000146.1:0-9964 GCA_036392935.1 Terriglobales bacterium
ATCCACTCGCATATATAAGGCGAGCAATGCCGGAGTTCGATTCCCTCCGCCTGGCACTTTCTCAGGAAATTAACCGCGTCTACGTCCACCATCGTGATCTCGTCCAGGTCAAGCACGACTGCTGCACCGCTTTCTTCAATCAGCGACTTTAGCTCCGGAAGATGCTCAGAGCAGAGACGGCCAATGAGCCGAAAAGCGATGTGCTTCCCGTCAAGAATCGTTTCGATCTTTAGAGTCATATTTGACTTCTGTCATTCTTGCCCGGTCCATCTATCGCAACATACGCGCCGTTCGCACTCTGTTTAAATTCCGCTCCTTGGCTCCGCCGTACGCAGAAGTGGCCAGTGCTTCTGCGGGTTTTTGCGGCGACGGCAAAAGGCAATAGGTCATTCATTTGGTTCCTCAACGTGCTGCGCGCGCCTTGGTTAACCGGCCACAAGGCTCGTCGGCTCCGAGACCCTGCCGGCTCCTGCCACACTTGCTATTGCAAGACTTGCGCCACTTTCAAACTCCAGAATCTCCATCAGATTTCGTGCAATTTCGAGTGTTTGCGCGGGGCTGCTGTGCCGGAACTACAGAAATTGCTGACACGTTCAGCATGAAAACGAGAGCGTTGGAGCGCTGCTTGCGCTAACGATCTCGGGAGAGATCAGTTGGCTAATTGATTTCAGACAAAGAGGATTTCGAGATGCAGTCCGTGGCCGCCTGGACTGCAAATCGCACGATTTCATTTGGCCTTCCCGTGCATAACGGAAGAGGAATCGATTAGGAAGAAGAACCCAATGAAGTTACGTATCCTCTCGAAAGGCGATTCTTACAAGAGTGTGCGGCCCACGCTCGATCCAGCCGCATTTAAACTTCAATTCTGACCGAGTTGATAGGAGCGATCGGTCTGTCTTGTGGCGGCAACCACAACCGTTGCTTTTTTCTTGCCCAAAACTATTTCTGCAGCACCACTGACGCTTCAGCCGTCTGCAGCAAAAGGTAAGGGTCTCCTGCAGGTAAAGGCGAACCGAGGCGTCGGTGTGGGAAAGATAACCAATGGAAAGATCCTGGCCGAGATGCAACTCGAAGTCGCCGCCTCGTGTTGTCAGCACAAAAGCTCCCTCAATCGCGGGAGACCAAATGATCTTGTCTTTCACCAGCCTCTTGACGTGCTCCAACACGGGATATCCATGATCGCTCGTCTCTGAAAGAGCGGTATAGGCCTCTGCACCCAGCAGAACCGCATACGGGCCATTAACGCCAACCATTCGTAACTGGCTCAGACCCTGGGCGATGGCGTCGGGATATTGAAGGACATCGGAGGGAAAAGGCATTTTGGGATTGCTCGTCCCTTGGCGGATTCCCACGATGTTCGCATCCGGACACCCCTCAAACACCTCGCCATCTTCTGCAAAGGCGATCTGGCGGGCGGCGTCTTTTGCGGGCTGCCAATCGGAATCATTTGCACCGCGTTCCACGTCGTCAATGGCCTCACGGCTCAGTTCGAACGGAACGCGCAACTCGATCAGGGCATTCACGTCGCGTTGTCTGACCTCAACGCCTTCTCGCGGCCCACGGATCGATCGCAAGTGACCCGTACCGACCGCGGAAAGACCTACGTCAGTCGGTCCCTTCACATCGATTGCTCGTTGTCCGGCAATGTATCGCTTGAAGGTGCGAGCTACTTCACCTTCGATTTGGTTCCACGCGGTATCAGAAATAGGGGCTAGCTCACGATGCAGGTTATTCATGCCGCAGATCTCCTTTGAGTGAGCCGATGCTCAAAGAACCATCGTCTCTTGAAGTATTCGACTTCTTAGATTCTGATGTCACTGCTGGTGGCCTAGACGTAGCAGCATCCACGGCGCTCTCAGCAAGGCCGTCGAGCAACGTCACGGAGGGAACAAAAAAGAGGTTTCCCGTAAGGGCACGACTGAAATCGAGCAGGCGATCGTAGTTGCCCGGAGGCCGGCCAATGAACATGTTCTCCAACATCTGTTCGATCGTGCGCGGCGAGCGGCTATAGCCGATGAAATAAGTGCCAAACTCTCCGTGTCCCGGACGTCCAAAAGGCATATTGTCGCGGAGAATCTTCTTTTCTTCTCCGTTCTCGACAATTGTGGTCAGTGCACAGTGTGCCGAAGTGGGTTTTACTGAATCGTCGAGTTCGATATCCGATAACTTCTTGCGTCCGATGATGCGCTCTTGCGCTTCCGTAGGCAGTTCATTCCATGCCTCGAGATTGTGGACATACTTCTGCACGATGACGTAGCTACCACCGACGAACGCCGGGTCTTCGTCGCCGATGAGGACCGCGTTGATCGCTTCATCCCCCCTCGGATTCTCCGTGCCATCGACGAAGCCAAGAAGATCCCGATCATCGAAATAGCGAAAGCCTTGCACTTCATCGACCGCAAAAACAGCGTGACCGATTCGTGCCATGATTTGCGTGGCCAGTTCGGAGCACAAATCCATGCGCTTGGCGCGAATATGAAAGAGCAGATCTCCGGGTGTGGAGACAGCATGCCTGTCGCTGGCACGAATCTCGCGGAAGGAATGAAGTTCGGCCGGGCGAGGAGACTCGAACAGTTGATTCCACGCGTCTGACCCGAAGGCGAGAATGCAGGAGAGCCCCCCTTCGAGATCGCGGAATTCCACTGCACGAAACAGCGAGCTGAGATCGCCGCAGAACGAGCGAATGCTGGCGAGAGGCTCAGGCCCTGAGTTCATCTTCAGGACGAGAATCATTGCCGCGCGAGTCAGAGGCGCAGCGACCGCCTGCGATACAACTCGGAGCGGAACTGCAGGGTTGGGCGTGGTCATCTCCATCGATTCGATCCTCGGAGCCATAGAGCCGCGTTTCTAAGCATCATCCCAAATTGAGAAACCACCGGGGTTGCCGGCAAACTTGGGTCCAGCATCTCAGGCTTTTTCTTCGTAGTATTTGCCGTTCACTTCATTGCCCATCACTGCAAAATCGGCTTTCGAAGTTTCGAGCGGGTTCGTCTTGAAGGTGAAATCGATCGATGGCACCCTGACTGTGGCTTCGAGCTGCGCTGTTGCTTTGAATCCCTCAAACCGGTATTGATGCATCGGCCAGGGACCCGAAAAGGTCTGTGACGACTCAGCTCTCCAGTTGAATTATCAGCACCGCAGTGATATCGATATCGTCGGCTCTCTCCAGGCCAATTCTGTCAGGGGCGCTATACGAGATGAGCCTGCCTTTGACGCGGCCCGCATACGACTTATTCTCGGCAACCCACTGAACATCGTCTCCGGCAACAGGCAACGGCGTTGCCGAATCCGCCCCTCCAATTTCCATTACGCTTATTACGCGCTGATCCGTAAGCGACTTGAATACCTGTGTGATTTTCATAAATTCCTCTCTTACATCTCGTTTCGAACCATCTCACCAATATTTCGGAAGACCCCGTTAGGCGCGTGCCGAGTTCTCGCCAGGTGCCGGCCGCCTTTGGATTCTCAAATCGCCGCACTGCGACGCATCGTCTCAAGCGAGTATTCGAACTTGGTACCACATTCAACGCAGACCTGATAGGTAGAACCCCCAATCGTGAATACCCGGCTGGTGTGGCGGTGGTGGCAGCAGAAGAGACACCACCATATGAATTTCACCATCGTCAATGAATAACCCTTAACGAGCGACTTGCGGCCATTTCCTAAGTGAGGAACTGCACTTCGCTGGCCAAACCAGAGGATTGATCGGCCGCGCAAACAGTGTAGCGCCCAGTGCAGAGCCGACGGTGACGCTGGAACTGAATTTTGCGTCGAGCTATCGTAATGGGAGAGGTCGTCAATCTTTACACAACGCGAAACTGAACAGCAGAGAGCAGGGCGTCAATTCCGTTCCAGATGATCTGCACGCCGATGCAGAGCAGTAGAAAAGACGAAAGCCTGACGACGACCGGCATCGCCTTGCCCAGCATTCGGGCCAACTGGTCAGCGAACCCGTAACAAAGGAAAATACTGGCGGCCAGGAGGGCCATGGCGGTGATCGCCGCCAGAACTATTGAAACGTGGACTCCGTAGCGGTGAGTAGAGTTAGCGCCCAGTGTAATCGCAATAGAAATTGAACCCGGTCCAACGGTCAGGGGAAGAGTCAGTGGATAGAATGCGCGACCGTAGATATCAGAAGGTCCGACGTGATTGCTGCTCAGGTTATCGCCTTCCTCTTTGTCATCCATCAACATCTTCCACCCCATTGAAATGACTACCATGCCTCCGCCAACCTGCACGACCGGCAGCGACACCGCAAAGAATTTAAGGACGTGGGAGCCGACGAAGTATGCCCCCAACAACAGCAACAAGCTATCGACCGCGACGCGCCAAGAGAGTCTCCTGCGCATTTGCGGTGAGTATTCTCTGGTCAGTGCAAGGAAAATGGGGCCGCCGCTGAGCGGATCAACGGTTGGGTAGAGTGCGCTGAGAATCAAGAATAAGACTTTGACGGCATCACCCACAGGCCCTCTTTCTTGCCGAAACGACTGTTTCAAGGCCAGGACGCACAGTAGTACCCAACGTCATTGACCTTCGAAGAAGTGCGCCACCTTCTTCCCCGCATCCTCCGTGTAATAGGCGACAACCTTTGTTCTCTCTTCTGTTTCCTTCGCAACATCCTTCCCTGCATCTTCGGTGGTGTGATCAGTCAGGCGGAATGCTTGTTTCGCACAAATCTAGGCGAATGAGAGCTACGAAAGGCTGTGAGTCGTGAGGCGGCCTGCTGCCTGCCGCGTCTCGATCATCGTTGGCAGGCGTGATTGAAGATCAAATTCCACACCGGCCACCAGTCGGTCCCACATCGACCCTGGCACTTGAACTCCTTGCTAGGTCCACCCATTCGCCTGCCGCATTCTGGGCACACCCAGTTCACGATCGCTGATAGAACCTCGCTGCTTTGCCTGATTGCGCTTTGTCTGACCAGTTCCATTGCTTTTCTCCTCAGTTAAGCTGGGCTCGCAGACTGCGCCACTCGAGTGAGTAAATTGCCGGCGAACTGTCTAACACACTCTCGGAATGCAGAAAAAAATCCAACTACCTAAACACCTGTGTTGCCGTGAGCAAGGAATCCGGCTTGGAAGCGAGGCCCTGAGGCTCAGGGCCGACTTCGCCTGCAGCGATGATCGAACGGCCGAAGCACACTTCGGATTCCCTGCTCACGCAACATCGCGCTTCAGATCAGGCGCTCCGCGCGAGTGACCGTCCTTGCAGGAATGCGAGAAGCTCTTGGTTGACGACATCCGCGTGGGTGGTACACAGCCCGTGAGGCGCGCCGGGGATCACCTTGAGCGTGCCGTTCTTGACGAGTTTTGCACTCAGCCTGCCGGAGTCATCAATCGGTACGATCTGATCGGCATCTCCCTGTATGACCAGCGTCTGTACGTCGATCTTCTTGAGATCTTCAGTCTGATCCGTTTCGGAAAAGGCCTTGATGCAGTCGTATGATCCGACAATCGAGGATTGCATCCCCAGGCGCCAGAATTCTTCGCAAACTCCTTCGGAAGCTTTCGCACCCGGCTTGTTGTAACCATAGAAAGGAAGACTGAGGTCTTTGTAGAACTGAGAACGGTCCTTGACCACGCCGGCTCGGATCTGATCGAAAACCGATAGCGGCAACCCACCCGGGTTCTTCTCGGTTTTGAGCATGAGGGGCGGAACAGATGAAATGAGAACGACCTTCTCTACGCGCTTCTGTCCGTGGCGTGCGATGTAGCGGACTACTTCGCCTCCGCCGGTAGAATGACCGACCATGGTCGCGTTTTTCACATCGAGATGCTCGAGCAGCTCCGCGAGATCGTCCGCATACTGATCCATGTGGTTGCCCTGCCAGGTTTGGCCAGAGCGACCGTGACCGCGGCGGTCATGAGCGATCACGCGATACCCGTTTTGCCCGAGAAACAGCATCTGGGGATCCCAAGCATCGGAACTCAATGGCCATCCGTGCGAAAAGGTTACAACCGGACCTTTTCCCCAATCCTTGTAGAAGATAGAAGTTCCGTCTTTCGAGGTGAACGTGTTCATGCAATTTTCTCCTTTGTATTTGACTGTGCTTTTGCTACAGAGCACGAAGGATTCCAAACCGGCCTCGGTCGAATCTAACGAAACACCGCTGCCGACAGCACTTTGCGTTCAGCACTGCCGTGACTCGAACTCGCTTGGCCGAGTGAACTGTCCAACCGACTGGCACTGATCAACCCACCGCCACCCTCACCCGATCGCAGACCTCGTCGATGTAGCACCAACCCAATGATTTGAGCGGAGGCTCGCCTTCACACCGCAATCGGAGGACTTGCACAGCAGCCCTTTCTGGGAGCTGCCCCAGCCCAAACCGCAGGAAGTCTTGACCGGTCTGCAAAACAAATATCCCGTGGACATGTCCGGAGTGACCACCGTCGAAAAGACGATCACGCAGATGGTCGCACAGTGAAGCTCTACATCATGAAGCCGCAGGAAGTGAAGAGACCCCGGGCGTGCTGCTCTTCATCCCCGGCGCAGTCTGGATTGCCGGCAATTTCCAGAACCACCAGAGGTTGCTGCGCGACCTGGTCGTCGGCTCGGGGCAAATCGGGGTCTTCCCTGAAATCACGAACCTACCGGAAGGAAAATTTCCCGTGGCGTTGGAAGAATCCTACGCCACCCTGAAGTGGATCGCCGCGCACGCCAGTGAGCTCGGCGCCGATGGCACGCGCATTGCGGTCGCGGGAAATTCTGTCGGTGGAAACATGAGCGCAGCACTATCGCTCATGACCAAAGACCGTAACGGCCCTAAGCTCTCGTTACAGGTTCTGCTGTATCCGGCCACCGACGCCAGCGTCGACACGGCGTCGTATCATGAGTTCGCAACCGGACGGTTTCTGGCACGGGCCTTCATGAAGTACGGCTGGGATCGCTACGCGCCTGACGAGCAGACGCGCAACTATCCTTACGCCTCTCCCCTTCGGGCGACCAGCGAAGAACTGAGAGGCGCCGCGCCCGCGTTAGTTATCACCGCAGAGAATGATCCCCTGCGCGATGGGGGGAAGCCTATGCGCGCAAACTCAAGGAGGCGGGAGCTACCGTAACAGCGGTTCGCTACAACGGTGTGATTCACGACTTCATGCTACTTAACGCCATTCATGACGTGCCAGGAGTCCAGAGCGCTCTTCAGCAATCCAGTGACGCGATTCGCAGCGTATTGCAGCCCTGATCAGCGCGTAACGCGGATTGAATGGAGTGTCCTTACGAGTCGGGGCGTGAAAATAAGGAAGAGGGGCCTTTAATTGGCCCCTCAAACCTTTTGTAGGCTGATACGTCAAACTCGCACATTAACAACTATCGCGGTAATCCGTACCAACAATTGCGGCTGTCCTTTTTGATTGGTCTATAGGCGGACAGCGTCCAACATCCTGGCACCCTATCGGGTGTTTCTTGGTCGGATGGCATCCAGCAAGGGCAAACACGCGTGAATCTATGCGTAGAAACAGCGTCGACATGGGGCCGGGCCGATATTCAGGGATTGGAATCCGGCATGCAAGCTAGTGTTCGGCACCCGAATCTCAAGATGCGGAGCCAGGAGCGCGTTGAAGCCGTAGTCGATGATGAATTGAGAAGTTGCAGATGACAATCATGAGTCGGCTCATCTTAGTTGGCATTGTCACGCTGATACTCACTCCGGCGGCACTAGCTCAAGCAGGCCACAACGAAGAGATCACTATCACTGAACTGCAGAGGCAACTGGACCAGATGCGCTCGGAGACGGCCAAAATGCAGAATCGACTTTCGGAGTTGGAGGCGCCGCGGGGATCCGATGCACAGGTAAAGGATTTCCGCCAGTTGCGTTTAGCTGATTGTCCCAACCTCGATCGGTTGCCGTCTGCGCCGATGGTTCCCAAAATCCTAGGCAACGGAAACTCCAAGGTTATATGGTCTTGTCAAGCTACTGATGGCAGGTCACAACTTTCAAAATGGGCTTCTGCCCCACTACCGAGCGATTCACAGGATCGCCATCCTAAAGGAGAATGAAATGTCCGTCCTGATCTCTGCTTTCGTGTTGGGTTTTGTATGCGGTCTGCGAGCTCTTCTTGGTCTTGCTGCGGCGAGTTGGGCAGCCAGCGGCCAACATCTCCAGCTTCAGGGAACCTGGCTTTCCTTCCTAGGCTTTCGATTCACGCCGTATATCACGAGCCTCCTATCCATCGGGGAAATCATCAATGACAAATTACCCAAGACCCCCAGCCGCCTTGTACCGCCTCAGTTCATCGGCCGTGTCGTGATGGGCGCGCTCACGGGAACAGCCATCGGACTCTCAGGTGGACAGTTCGTCGTTGGTGTCTTTGCCGGAATTATCGGCAGCGTGGTCGGAACATTTGCAGGTGCCAAGGGCAGAGCCCTCGCTGCAAAACTGTTCGGACGCGATCTACCTGCCGCCTTGCTGGAAGATGCCATCGGTATCGCTCTGGCTTTTGTGGCGTTGCGTTAATTGGACGCAAGTTCTCGATTGCCTCTTCGACGCAATCGGGAACTCGCGACAGTCCCTCACCCATGACTGCTTTCAGCTAGAGAAGTGATATCGACGAAAGGATAATTTTGATGCTTGCTCCATCTCTGTTCAAAAAGTCACAGTGCGTTCTCGCCTCAGTGCAAAATGTGTTGTTGGTAACACAGAGCATGGACCGATGGATCGTGTTGGAACCAGGTCATTAGCAACCTCTCCGCTGATGGATACAACCTAACGGCTGTACAACTACCGTTTACGGCCCTGGCCGATGACGTGGCAGTCGTCTCTAGAGAGCCCTGCCGCGGAAAAATGGAAAGACCCTGTTGACATGGCTACTATCAGTTACGAAACGACTTGCAGCGACGGATGCCAGGAGCCAAGCAATGATCGTAGTGATCGATACCGCCTCCAATGTAAGGCGCTCTTGTTTCAACGCATTGACAGAAATGGGCCATTCGGTCGTTGTCTTCCACTCGCCTGACACCTTTATTAATTCTGGAGCCTTCTATAACACCAGCCTTTTTATTCTTGGAGAGACGCGGGGCGGCTGGTCGGAATCTGAAGCCCTGCTGTGGGCCAGCACTATAAGGCCAAATGTGCGAACCCTTCTAGTTTAGTGCGTCACAACTAACAACCGTTATCAATCCGCCGGCGTCTTATGATGTAAGGAGACGGTTGCGGATGCGCAGAGCCCCAGTCATTAGGTTGAGTCCGGAGCAGCGGACGGTGTTGGAATCCCAATCCCGGAGTCGGTCGCTTCCACTGCGTGTGGTAGAACGCGCTCGCATTGTGTTGTTGGCGGCGGCAGGCCGACAGGACAAGGACATTGCTGTCCTCCTGTCCATGACGCCGAAAAAAGTTTCGCGCTGGCGCAAGCGTTTCCTGGCGCTGGGGGTGGCGGGGGTTGCTGCAAGACGCGCCCCGGCCCGGACGCAAACCCACGATCAGTGCGCGCCTGAGGCAACGGGTCGTGACCATGACCACGCGCCAGCAGCCCAGCAACGCCACGCACTGGAGCACGCGCACCATGGCGGCAGCGGTCGGCATCAGCGAAGCCAGCGTGCGCCGCATCTGGCGCGCCCACGGTTTGAAACCGCATCGCGTGCAAACGTTTAAGATCAGCAACGATCCCGCGTTCGCTGAGAAGTTGGAAGACATTGTCGGTCTGTACCTGAATCCGCCCGAACACGCGCTGGTGCTGTGCGTGGACGAGAAGAGCCAGATTCAAGCTTTGGATCGGACCCAACCCGGTCTGCCGCTGAAACGCGGACGCGGCACCACCATGACCCACGACTATAAACGCAACGGGACTGCTACCTTGTTCGCCGCACTGAATGCGGCCAACGGCGAGGTCTATGGCCTTTGCCAAGAGCGCCATCGCCACCAGGAATGGCTCAAGTTTTTGCGCCTGCTCGACCAAACTATGCCGGCGCATCTCGCCTTGCACTTGATCGGCGACAACTACGCTACCCATAAACACCCCAGGGT
>DASVWZ010000147.1:0-70034 GCA_036392935.1 Terriglobales bacterium
TACTTACGTTGCTCCCACTGCCGCAACAGCCAATACCACCGCTACAGTCACGGCAACTTCGGTAGCCAACACCGGCGTTACTGCGACCCTGGACATAACCCTCAATACCGCAATTCTTGGTGTGACGCCCACCAGTCTCCCCGCAGCGACCCTGGGAACCCCTTACAACGTTCTGATCAGCGCTATCGGCGGGGCAGCCGGCGCATTTGCATGGAGTATTACGTCCGGCGCGCTACCGGATGGGCTCGTAATGCAGCCCAGCACCACCAGCACGGTCAGTATTTCCGGTACACCGACCAAAGTGGGATCGTCAATTTTCACCATTGAAGTGACCGACAGTGCGTCGGATACGTCTTCACAGCAGTTGGGAATTGTAGTCAGTGAACCGTTGCCGCTTACCATTGTTACTAAATCTTTGCCGGATGCGACGGTAAACACCCCATACAACGCGAGCCTGCAAGCTAACGGCGGCATTCAACCGTATAAATGGACAATTACTCAAGGTTCCCTGCCCGTCGGATTGTCCATGAATCCGGCTGGTATTATTTCTGGCACACCCGCTGCCAGTGGGGCTTCCAGCTTTACCGCGCAGGTCACGGACTCCACCGAGCCAGTGCCGCAAAGCCAGAGCGTCAATCTTAGTATTACGGTTGATCCCCAAACATCCAACAATGCCAAGCTGAATGGCAATTATGCATTTCAGGTTACTGGCTTCGATCCTTCTGGAATCTTCCAGGCTGTCGGCAGCTTTGTGGCTGATGGAAGCGGCGGTATTTCAGATCTATTCATCGACACCAACGATCCTACTGGCCCGACCACGAATACTACTGCGCTGAGCGGAACCTACGCGATCGGATCGAATAATCTTGGACTTCTGTGTTTCAATCCCAGCGGCAACGTCTGCGAACGCGCCTTTGCGCTCTCAATGTCTGCCGATGGTAACGCGAGAATTATCGAGTTCGATGACACGACCGGCGGTGGAACTCGGAATTCCGGTGTGCTGTTGAAGCAGGACTCATCGGCATTTTCTACCGCATCGATCAGCGGAAATTATGCATTTGGCTTCGTGGGAGCCGATTCAAGCGGTAAGCGTTACGGCTTGGCCGGCGCGTTCACCGCGAGCGGGGGCGCCATTAGCAACGGTGGGCAGCTCGACGCCGACGATTCCAGTTCTGGGCCTTCGACTGCTACCATCACGGGAGGAAGCTATTCCGTCCCGGCCGGATCTACCAGCGGCCGCGGAACCGCGTCGCTGACCACCGCCTCCGGCACTACCAACTACACCTTCTATATCGTCTCCGCTGCCAGCCTGCTCATGATAGAAACGGATTCGGTCGGGTCAGGCAATCCAATCGTAGGCGGACAAATCCTCCAGCAGTCCGGAGCCGGTACCTTCAATAACGGATCGCTATCTCAGACCAGCATTGAACAGACCACGGCAGTCTGCAACACCACCGACTCGCAGGTGCAAGCCGGCATTCTGAACTCTGGTGGAGCTGGAACGGTTGGACTTACCTCCGACCAGAACTGCGGCGGATCGCTAACTCAGCCGGGTGGCAACGCGGGAACCTATTCCGTGGCCGGGAACGGTCGGACAACATTTGACATCCCACTGAGTAACGGCACGACCTACGCACCGGTCTTGTACCTGGTTGCATCCAACCAGGGATTCTTGATCGGAACTGATCCAGGCGTGAGCTTCGGGTCCGTGCAGAGCCAGACTGGCTCCGCTTTCTCGAACGCGTCGCTGTCGGGCACTTATGCCGGAGGAACATTGGCTCCGGTCCAAGCTGTCATCAGCAACCAGTCGGGCGTTGCGGTCGTGGGATCGAATACGCTCATGTTTACCGTGAACATTAGCAACGGCAGCGGCTTGAGTCAGAACCAGGCTTCCTCAGTGAACTTCTCGGTAACCTCGAATGGCCGCGCAACCTTGTCGCAGACCACACCACAGGGAACCACCACAACGGAGATCCTGTATTTGCTCTCGCCGTCGCAGTTCATCGGGATTCCTGCGACTTCCGACGCCAGAGTGGACGCCTACCGGCAGTAGGCTGCGAGCGGGACAAAACGAAGCCGGATTTTGGCGCCATCCTTCGCTCGGGAGTATGCTAGACCGTTCGGAGGCCTGCTATGAAACAGTTGATTTTGTTTTCGGCGCTTTTCGCCATAACCTTCCCCGCGTTCGCGCAACAGAGCAAGCCGAACAAGAACACGGTCGTCACCGATGTCATCCGCGAAATACTGCCGCGGCAATCCAAGAACTTGATTGCTGCCGTAGACGAGATGCCGGCCGACAAGTTCAACTTCCGGCCTACGCCACCACAGATGACGTTCGCCCATCTCGTCATGCACATCACTGAGTCGAACAATTATCTTTGCGCCAAAGCTGGAGACGTGGCTGCACCCAAAGTTCCAGATCTCGCCGAGACCGATGGCAAAGACAAATTGCTTGCGGCGTTGAAAGCTTCGTTTGATTTCTGCAACACAGCGCTCGCCAAAATGGACGACTCTAAGCTGGGAGACACAGTCGATCTCTACGGCGGAAGGCAGGGCCCGCGCGCTTTCGCTTGGATCGCGCTCACCAACGACTGGGCCGACCATTACAGCGCCGCCGCTCAATATCTGCGACTGAACGGCTTGCTTCCGCCGACCGCGAAAAAATGATTCACGCCCAGAACGTCCTATCCAGCGTGCGGTACTGAATGGCCTCGGCGATGTGCTTGGGTTGAATCGCCGCTTCACCCTCCAAATCGCAGATCGTCCGCGCGACCTTCAGAATCCGGTCATGCGCGCGCGCGGTTAAGCCTTGCTGCACCATGGCACGCTCCAGCAATCGCTCACAGTCGGCCGACAGTTGGCAAAAAGCCCGAATATGCCTCGGGCCCATCTGCGCGTTCGAATAGATTTTGTCCTTCGCCGCAGTCGAGAATCGTTGCAACTGGGTTGTCCTCGCTTTGATCACGCGTTCTCGAATCGCCGCCGAACTCTCGGGCTCGGCCCCGGAGCGCATTTCTTTATAATTCACCGCCGGCACGTCAATGTGGATATCGATGCGGTCAAGCAATGGTCCGGAAATCTTGGCAATGTAACGCTGGATAATTGGCGGCGTGCAGTGGCATTCGCGGCTGCGATCGTTGAAATATCCGCACGGGCACGGATTCATCGCCGCCGCCAGCATGAAACGCGCCGGAAACGTCAACGACATGGCTGCGCGCGCGATGCAAACCGTTCCATCTTCCAGCGGCTGCCGCATAACCTCGAGCACATTCCGCGGAAATTCCGGGAGCTCGTCCAGAAATAAAACCCCGTTGTGCGCCAGCGACACCTCGCCCGGCCGCGGAATCGCCCCGCCGCCGATCAAACCCGCGTCGGAAATTGTGTGATGCGGCGAGCGGAACGGCCTCACTCCAACCAACCCCGCGCCCGGATCAAGCACGCCCGCCACGCTGTGAATCTTCGTCGTCTCCAGTGCTTCTTCGAACGTCAGTGACGGCAGAACTGTCGGCATGCGCTTGGCCAACATCGTCTTGCCCGATCCCGGAGGCCCGATCATCAGAATGTTGTGTCCACCCGCGCAGGCCACCTCTAGCGCGCGCTTGGCGGTTTGCTGGCCGCGCACTTCTTTAAAGTCCACCACGAAATGTGCCGCTTCATTCAGCAGACTCTCGCGGTCGACTTTGAGTGGCACAATACCGTTGCCTGTGTTTACGAAGCGAATTACGTCCAGGAACGATTTGACCGGATAAACCTCAACCCCACCAACCATCGCCGCTTCTTTAGCGTTCAGCTCCGGCACAATCAGCTTGGGAATTTTCTTGCCCCGCGCCTCAATCGCGATTGGCAACGCGCCCCGCACGCCACGAATTCCGCCATCCAGCGACAGTTCTCCCACAAACAGGCAATCCGGCAACTCCTTGTTGTTCAATCCGCCATAAGCGCCCAGAATGCCGAGCGCCATGGGCAAATCGAATCCGGAGCCCTCTTTCCGAATGTCAGCCGGCGCCAGATTGATCGTGATGTTCGAGGGAGGAATGTCGAATCCGCAGTTTCTCAGCGCCGACCGCACCCGGTCGCGGCTCTCGCGCACGGCAGCGTCCGGCAGGCCAACCGTGTGGAAGTGCTCCTCGGCGGATTTGATCACCGACACATCGACCTCTACCTCAATAATGTTGGCGTCGATTCCGTACACTGCCGCGCTGAGCGTCTTATAAAGCATAAAAATGCACGCGCTTCCGGACCGCTATGGTCACGGGCGCCTTACCGCACCTATCCCACAACCTACGCCTTCCGCGGCCAAAGACTCGTGACTTCCATCACGCAAAATCTGTGACCTGCGAACATTCGTCCCAATTGTCCTGTGAACCATCTTTTCTAATAGCATTTCCCATTGTTTGCGTCAGTTGACTCGACTACGATGGCGATTGTTAGTTCCGTTTTGGGAACGAGCGAGCAAAAGGAGGTAACCCACAAGACCGCTTCATGGCGAATGAAGTTACTTCCCCACGCCACCCGCAAACTGAACTTGAAAAGGAGGAAGCCGGTCTTTGGCGCATCGCTCTCCTTTTTCTTGTGCTGCTTGCGACCGGATTAGCCGCCGACATGTGGGAGCGCATGCAGGCTCTCCCCTACCACCTCGGCGTTATTTCGATTGCCGTGCTGTGCGTCGCCATCGCCTTTGCTGGATTTGCCCACGGCCGCCGCGCCCGCATCTCTGAGTTAAAAACTCTTTCCGACGAGATTCAGGACCGGACCGCTGTTCCCACCGAAGAGCAACTCAACCAACTTGGCCAGCTGATCGCACAATCCCAGAAAAGCTTCAAGGAACTCATCGATTCCATCGACGACGTGGCTTTTGCCATGAACATGCAAGGCAAGCTGCGGACCGTCAATCGCCGAATGGCTGAGCTCTTAAATATTCCCTACACCCAGGTCGTCGGCCGCACGCTGGACGAATTCATCGACGAACCTTCCCGCCAGGATGCCGACTGCGCAACCGAGCACTTTCTCGAAAAGCGCCGATGGACAGGCCAACTCCGCGTGCACACCAAAGCCGACCAGCGGACTTATTACTTCGACGTCGCACTCAACGCGATCGTCAAAGGCGACGAAGTCATCGGCGTCAGCGTTCTCGCCCGCGACATCACCGAGGAGATCGAAAAAGAGCGCCGCTTCACCGAGCTCTTCGAAACCTTGCAGGAAGGTGTTTACTTCAGCACGCCGGAAGGCAAGCTGCTCGACGGCAACGCCGCGCTGGTTCAGCTTTTGGGTTATCAGAAAAAAGACGAATTGCTGGCTATCGCTCCTGCCGATCTGAACGCCGATCGCGCCTCTGCTCCCGCACTCGGCCGCAGCGCCGACGACCAAGGTGGCGTCCGCACCCGCGAAATCGTTCTTCGCCGCCGCGACGGCAGCCTGGGCACGTTCCTCGACACCTCCCGCGCCGTCTGGGATGCCTCCGGCAAAATCGTTCGCTACCAGGGCACACTCGTCGACATCACCGAGCGCCGCGCCATGGAAAGAGCGTTGCGCCGCCAGGAATCGTTCCAGCGCTCACTGCTCGAAAGCTTTCCTGACCTGATTCTGGTCGTTGACTCCACCGGGTCCTGGAGCTTTGTCAGTTCGCGCATTCGCGACATTCTTGGCTACCGTCCAGAAGAATGGCTGAGCCACCGGCTCGACAGTTCGCAGGACGTTTCTTCCGAACTGGTTGACCTTTGCCGCGATGTTGCCGCTGGCCGAAAAGGCTTTGGCACTTGCGAGTGTCGCGCCCGGCATCGCGACGGCGGCTGGCGCACCATGCGGGCTACAGCCAGTCCCATGTACGAAGCCGACAGCGGTCCCAACGGCGTGATCGTCTCGCTACACGACATCACCGTGGAAAAGAAATTCGAGCAGCAGATTATTCAGAGCGAACGCCTCGCCGCTATGGGCCAGATGATCGGCGGCTTCGCCCATGAACTCAACAATCCCCTGACCGGCATCCTCGGCATGTCAGAGCTGCTGCAAGACAACGAAATGCCCGAGGAAGCTCGCAAACAGTTAGTCACGCTTCAGCAGCAGGCACGCCGCGCCGCCGACATTGTCCAAAATCTTTTGTATTTCTCGCGCCCGCCCGCGCCCGGCCAGTCGCAAATCGATCTCAACGAACTTTTGCAGCGCACCCTTCACCTGCACGCTTACTCTTTGCGCAAAAGCAATATCACCGTCGAATTCGATCCGCAGGCGTCGCTGCCGGCGGTCTCAGGCGATGCACACCAGCTCATGCAGGTCTTTCTCAACCTGATGATTAACGCTGAACATGCCATCCGTGAGGTACGGGAGAATGGAACCTTGCGTATTCGCCTTGCAGAAAAACCCAACGCCGTCGCCATCATGTTCGAAGACGATGGCCCCGGCATTCCCGCGGAAATTCTGCCCAACATCTTCGATCCGTTCTATACGACCAAGCGTCCCGGACGCGGCACCGGCCTTGGATTGAGCATCTGCAAAGCCATCTTGCGCGAGCACCACGGGAACGTAGAAGCATCATCTTCGCCGTCAGGTGGCGCAGTGTTCACGGTAACACTGCCGGCAGGCGAAGGAACCATGGCGGCGTCAGGCCAATCGTAACTACTTCAAACTATCCAGTGCCTGCTTTGCCCCCGTCAATCCCGGATCGAGCTTCAGCGCCTGCTGATACGCCGACCGCGCGTCATCCGTACGCCCTTGCCGCTGCATGAGCAACCCAAGGCGCAGATACGCCGATCCCGAAGGTTTTTCCGCCACCTCGCGAATCGCCGCCGAAAGCTCGGCATGGGCCAGCCGTTCCCGAGCACTGGCCCGTGACGGATCGATGCTCAACGATTGCGCGTAGCTGACAATTGCCTTTTGATAATTCCCCGTCTGCTCATACAGCCGCCCCAGCGTGTCGTAGGGGCCAGCCAACCTCTGCCGGTCCGTCGTCAGCGGAATCGCCGTCTCATATTGTTGAATCGCTTCTTGCCTGTGCCCGCTCAGCGCATACGCGCCCGCCAGATTCAAATGCGCGCTAGCATCCTGCGGCCGCAGCCGCACTCCATCCTGCAGCGCGGGAATCGCCTCCGCTGCCCGGTCGGACATAATCATCGCCGCACCCAGGTTCTGATCCGCGGTGAAATTATCTTTCGTGACGTTCACCGCGTGCTGCCACAAATCAGCCGCACTCTTCCAGTAACGGATCTGGTCGCCAGTAAACGCGGTGAAAAATAAAATGACGATCGCCGCCGCCCACGCACGGGACTTCGGGGTTAATTCGCCGCTCTCCGCCCAATCGGCGAAACCCCACACGCACATCACAAAAATTCCGATCAGTGGAATGTACGCGTAGCGGTCGGCCATTCCTTGCTCGCCCACCTGCACAATTCCAACCGCCGGAACCATGATCCCGAGATACCAAAGCCATCCGGTCGCCAGATACGGCTGCGCTTTTCGCCGAATCCAAACCATGGCGGTTATGGCCATCAGAAACAACGCCGCCAGCCCGATTTTCCATCCCGCCAATCCCATCCCCGGATGCGGATAAAAAACCGCCAGCTTCGCCGGCCACACGCCCTTCCACAGATACATCGCGTAGGCGCAGATCGCATTCCCGATCCGCGCACCCAGCGGCAGCTTCAGCCGCATCGAGCCATATTGCTGCGAGGCATACACCGTGACCCATGCGCTGCCGGCGCACAACACGAGCAACGGCAGCTTTTCCGCGATCAGCCACAAGAACGATCTCTGCGGCCCTTGCTCATCCTCGCTCGGTTCGCCCCATCCCTGAATTCGCCCGAGCGGCCAGTAGTCCAGCAACAGCAGTGCAAACGGCAGCGTAATCGCCATCGGCTTCGCTGCCAGCGCCAGAGCAAAGAGCACGACAATCAGCAAATAGCGCCCAACACCAGGCTTACGCGCATACCATCCATACGCGCCGATCGACAAAAAAAAGAACAGCGTGCACAAAACACTCTTGTGCTCCGCAATCCACGCCACCGACTCGACATTCAGCGGGTGCACCGCAAACAGCGCCGCCACCACAAAACTTCGCCCGGTCGCTCCCGTGGCACGCTGCAGCAAAAGAAAAAGCAGCACAACATTGAGCACATGCACGAGCACGCTTGTGAAATGATGCCCCCACGGATTCAATCCATAAAGTTGACAATCGAGCGCATGCGAAAGCCACGTCACCGGATGCCAGTTGGAATACTCAGTCGACGTGATCGCCCATTTGATCGTCGCCCAGGTCAAACCCGCCTGCACGTGCTGGTTCTCGAGCACATACCCGTCGTCGTCGTAGTTGAAAATGAACGGATGCCCGAGGACCGGGCTATAAAGTGCGAATGTTCCCACTGCCAGCAGCAGGCAGATGACCCAATTCCGCTGCGCGGCCCACGCAATGACGCCGTCGTGAATTTCTTGACGCGGCTCCGTCCGCGCAGCTTCTCGTGCTGCCTCACGTCGCGCGCTTCTTGATCTGGTTTTCGGCGACATGCGCTAGCCGCTTACCGCTCTACCGCCATCGCCACTGCGTTGCCCCCGCCCAGGCACAGCGCCGCAATCCCGCGATGCACGTCGCGCCGGATCATCTCATAGATCAGCGCAACCAGAACCCGCGCCCCGCTCGCCCCAATCGGATGCCCGATCGCCACCGCGCCCCCGTTTACGTTGACCCGGTTGATGTCCAAGCCAAGCTCGCGAATCACCCCCAGCGCCTGCACCGAGAACGCTTCGTTCAGTTCGTACAGATCGACGTCGTTCGCTTTCCATCCCGTCTTTTCCCAAATCTTTTTGACCGCGCCCACCGGCGCCATCATCACCCACTTCGGTTCCACACCGCTGGTCGCCTGTGCCACAATTTTCACCATCGGCTTCGCGCCCAAGTCTTTCGCCCGACTCGCGCTGGTCACCACCACTGCAGCCGCGCCATCGTTCACTCCAGGCGCGTTCCCCGCCGTCACCGTTCCATCCTTCTTGAACGCCGGCTTCAACGCTCGCAGAATTTCAATCGTCGTATCTTCCCGCGGCGATTCGTCTTTATCGAAAATAACCGGCTCACCGCCTTTTTTCTTTGGCGGCAACTCAACCGGCACAATCTGAGATTTCAACCGGCCTTCCTTCGTCGCCGCAATCGCCTTGCGATGCGAGTTCAACGCAAACTCATCCTGCTGCTCACGCGTGACGCCATATTTCTCCGCCACATTCTCGCCGGTAATTCCCATGTGATAGTCGTTGTACACATCCCACAGCCCGTCCTGCACCATCGAATCAACCACCGTCCCATTTCCCAGCCGATAACCTTTGCGCGCCTGCGGCAAAAGATATGGCGCATTCGTCATCGACTCCATTCCACCCGCGACCACGATCGAACTGTTTCCCGTCTGTATCGCCTGCGCTGCAAGCGCCACTGCTTTCAATCCTGATCCACAAACTTTGTTTATAGTCATGGCACCTGTCTCTGGAGACAATCCTCCGAAGATTGCCGCCTGTCGCGCCGGATTTTGTCCGAGCCCAGCCGACACAACATTGCCCATGATGCACTCGTCGACTTTGTTGGGATCGACACCCGCGCGCTTCACTGCTTCTTTCACCACGATCGCGCCCAGCTTTGTTGCGGAAAAATCCGAAAGACTGCCTTGAAATCTTCCTACTGCCGTGCGGCATCCAGAGATGATGACGACATCCTCAAAAGCGGCCATTTATCTGCTCCTGTGATCGTTTCGAACAACAGATTATAGATGCGCCAGCGCGCAAAAAGCTAAATTGAGATTGTAGCGAGAGCTTGCAATCCACCCGCCCGGTCAACTGCATATTTTCATCGTCGTGCTCAAAGAATTTTTCGTCACAGTGTTCCCTCCACAAATTTTTCCGGCTGCGCACACTCTAAATTTCTCGATCGCATCGTGAAAATTTTTCTCTTCAGGCAACTCGGGTGACTTTGGTGCATGTATCCTTCGCTTGTTCACCGCATTTTTTTCTTGACATCACTTTTCATTGACTCTATACAATCAATCAGTTGCAACAATACACCGTTGCACGAATCTCCATGACAAATGGAAGGGAGAATAGATCAATGGCAACCAAGAAGAAAGCAAAGAAGGCCGCAAAGAAGAAACACTAAGAGCCTTCAGTAAAAGGTGAAAATGAGGGGACGCGAATGCGTCCCCTAAGTTTTTTAGCAAGCCTTCCCTTTGATCGCCGCAGCGCTTCCCGCATCGCCATTTTCGCAGAAATGTTTTTCGGTCTTTGGGCACAGCGTCTGATACGCGCAAAAACGGCAATGGAAGCCGGATTTGGCTTCAAACCTTCCTTCGGCAATTTTCGCTGCCACCGTCTCGACTTTACTCTTGGCTTCATCCAATTCGAACTGATCTCGGCTCGTACTCACACGCGAATTCTCCGCCAGGTTGTACAGCGCGAGCCGCTTCACCTGGTATCCCCACTTCATCTGTGCAGCCAGCGCGTAGATTGAAAGTTGCAAGCTCTTGTCCGCATCCTCCTGCGATTGCGGCTTGCCCGTCTTGTAATCCGTGATCACCACGTCAACGCCCGCGACATCGCCGTCGTAAATTCTATCGATGCGGTCGATTCTCCCCGCAACCGTCGTCTCGCCAATCTTTATCTCAAACGATTCCTCGGTGTGCAGCACCTCAGGGCACTCGCCCCGAGCGCAGGCCGCCAGAAATTCCCTTAGCTGTTCGATCCCTTGCGTCTCGTACAGATCGTGCTGATACCGGTCCTGAATCTTCGCCTCCGCCAGCAACGTCCGGAATTGATCGATCAATTCTTCTTCTGAGAAAGGTTTGTCGAACCTCACTCCGTCGTAATATGTCCGCAACACCGCATGCATCACCGCGCCATACTGCATCGCTGCCGGAGCTTCGCGCGGAATCCGCCACTCCCGCTCCAGCTTGAACTGCAACGGGCACGTCTCGTAAAGCTGCAACGAGCTCGCGCTCAGCCTCGCATTTAAATTTCGCCCCGGCGGCAAGGCGATCCACTCGGCTGTCCGTGTGCGAGCCGGCTCTCCAGCTTGGCCAAACAAGTCTGTCTGAAATCCCCGCGGCACCCGCTGTATCAGGTATCGGCGAAGCGTCGGATCGTTCAGCATTTGCCGTGGATATCCTGCCGGCGTCGTGTCCTTTCCCGTACCTTGTTTCGCGTAAATCGTCAGCGAGTCCTCTGCCCGCGTCATCGCCACGTAAAACAGCCGGCGTTCCTCTTCGGAATGCAAGGTCTTGTCGTCTTCGATCGTGCGCGATTCCGCGTCGCGCAGTTCGCGCGGAAACTCCACCAGCGTTTCCCTGTACCCCAACGGAAACGACGGCGATGCTCCTCGCATAACGACTACATTCTTGAACTCCAGCCCCTTTGCTCCATGCACCGTCATCAGCCGCACCGCATCACCATCGGGAGGAGCCATTACCATCGCTCCATCCGCTTCGCGGAACAGTTGCAAATACTCCATCAACTCGCCAATCTCCCCGCTCGTGACCATCGGCGGCTTCTTTTTTCCCCACTTACCCACGAACTCCAAAGCCGTAACCACCGGCGGCGACTTCCGATCCAACTCGAATCGTCGCAGCACGATCTCGACTGCGGCTTTCCCCTTGGCTCCCGCCACCGCAATCTCCTCGCGCACCTCGCGCAGAAGATCCAGAATTTTCCGTCCGCCCTGGATCGTCTCCAGCACCGTCGCCAACCCGCCAACTTTTTGCTCGCGCGGCAGCCCGCGTATCCCCGCCCGTAATTTCTCTCCATCAATCCCAAACTGAGGCAACGCCGCCACCCGAAATAGGCTGGCATCATCCGCAGTCGAAACCACCGCGCCCACACATGCCAGCAGGTCCCGTACTTCCGGCGTGTCGAGCACATCCATTCTTTCAATCGCGAAAGGAATCTGCCGCCGCGCCAACTCTTCCGCCAGGTCGTCGCGATAAGCGTGCAGCCGGTACAGCACGGCAAAATCCGCCCACTTGCATTTCGTTCGGCGCCTTTTCTCCAGAATCTCGCTCACCACCTCCACGGCTTCCATGTCCCTGGCTGCCAGCGGCACTATTTCAACCGGCCCTCCTAATGGTGGCTTGCCGTCGCGAGCCGCTTGCTCGGCACGGGCTGAAATCAGCGGTGTGCGCCGGTATCGCGCCGACCCTTCCGCGTCCGCCAGCGCATCCGGATTTTTTTCAATCACCGCATACGCCGCCGCCAGAATCGGCGTGGTCGACCGGCGGTTGCTCTCGAGTGCCACCAGTTTCGCGTCGGCAAAAACCTCTCGGAACAGCTTGAACGCCGCGCTCGAAGCTCCGCGAAAGTGATACACCGCCTGATCCGGATCGCCCACTGCGAACACATTCCGATCGCTTCCCGCCAGCAGTTGCAGAATCTTGATCTGCGCGAAATTTGCATCCTGAAATTCATCCGCCAAAATGAATCGCGCCCGTTCCTGCTCCCGCGCCAGCAGTTCCGGATTGCTCCGCAATTCCCCGTACGCATTGGCGATCATATGGCCGAAGGTTCCCAGACCGTCGGCTTTCAGCATCGCCTCCACCCTCGCAAAAACGCGCGCAATCTCCTGGCAACGGCTCAGAGCTTCGTCATCGCTCAACTCCGCTGCTTTCTTTGACTTCTCCACTCGCTGAATTGGCAACTCTCCCCGCTCCAGCCGCGCCACATAGTCTGCATACCGCTGCGGCCCCACCAGTTCGTCATGGCACCTCCGCATAAACTCCAGCAGGTCTCTCAGAAACCTGCCGACATCCGCGGCAACCACAAAATGTTTTAAGTCCAACTCGCGAATACGACGCCGCAAATAAATCCACAGGTCCTGATCGTCGAGCACTTCAAATGACTTCCCGCAGTCAATTAGTAAATTGTTGCAGTACGCGTGGAATGTGCATGCGCGCAGGCCGCCGACGTTCCCGCCCAATTGCTCGCGAACCCGGCCTGCCATTTCATCGGCGGCATTTTCCGTGTAGGTCAGCGCCAGAATCTCTCTCGAAGGCACTCCATGTTCGCCGATCAGGGTGGCGATACGCCGCGTCAGCACCGTCGTCTTGCCCGTGCCCGCTCCGGCAACCACCAGCATCGGACCGAAAACATGCTCAATCGCCTTGCGCTGTTGTTCGTCGGCCTCGAACGGCCTGACCGTCGCACTGGGTTTGGTGGGAGACATTGAAACAGGAGAATACCAAAGAATGCTGCCGCTATTGCGGTGCAAGAAGTGCAGGGTAGTGGCCCAGTTTGATTGTCGTCCCGGGCGAGCCGCCCTCAGTAGCCTGCCCTGAGTGAGCGAAAGCGACCGAAGGGCGCGTTTGGCTCGCTTCCTTTTTCAAACTGGGCCACTATCCAGTGCAGCCATGGCGATTGCCGTCGCCGCCATTGCCGCCGTCTCCGCGCGAAGAATGTTCTTACCCAGCGATGCCGAAACCCATCCGGCTTCGCCAAATAGTCTGATCTCGCTTTCACTCCATCCACCTTCGGGACCAATAGCCAGCGCGACACGGCCGCTATCAGGCGCTGCCGCCAGGGCATCGCTCAACGTGACTGCCTTTTCGCTTTCCCAAAGAACAATCCGCGCCCCGGCCTGAATCGTCAGCACATCTTTCGGCTTCACCGGATCTGCAATCTCCGCCGGCGCCGATCGTCTCGACTGCTCCGCCGCCTGTTGCGCGATGCGCCTCCATCGCTCCGCGCGCTTCTCCGCAGCCAAGGCCAATTTTTTTTCCGTCCGCTGCGCGACCACCGGCACAATCAATGCCACGCCCAACTCGGTGCATTTTTCGATCGCCCACTCCATACGATCGAACTTGAAGATCGCCAACAACAGCGCGACTTCAGCAACCGTGGCCTGCGTCACAATCTCGCCCAACTCAAACTCAACCCGATCCTTGTCCACCCGAACCACCCGGCCGAACCGAACCTCGCCGCCGGCCGCGATATCGAATTCCTGCCCCACTCGTGCCCGCAGCACGCGCGCCAAATGCTCCGCATGGGCTCCCGTCAACGCCGCAACATTTCCCGAAACTTCATCCGCAATCCAGCGCCGGCGCGTCACAGGGCAAAACCGGCTTTTGCAATAGGGACCACAACCCTTC
Organism: Terriglobales bacterium; assembly: GCA_036392935.1. Taxonomy (GTDB): domain Bacteria; phylum Acidobacteriota; class Terriglobia; order Terriglobales; family Acidobacteriaceae; genus DASVWZ01. The sequence continues at coordinate 14,094 of DASVWZ010000147.1, forward strand.
GCGTTTCTTTGCGTCCTTTGCGGTTAATGATTTTGCTCATCCTGTCGCTTGGCTCTCTCTCCAAAAATCGCCGTCCCCACCCGCACGCAGGTCGATCCCTCTTCAATCGCGACCTCAAAATCATGCGACATCCCCATCGAAAGCACGCCCATGCTGATCCTCGCCAGATTTCTTCGCGCGATCGCATCACGCAACTCACGCAACCTCCGAAAATATGGCCGCGCCCCCTCCGCATCCTCCGTAAACGGCGGAATCGTCATCAGCCCGCGAATTTCCAGATGCCCCAACCGGCTGGCCGCTCCCAAAATCTCTTCCAACTCCTCCGACTCCGGTGCCGCGCCGCTCTTCACCGCTTCGCCGCCGACATTTACTTCAATCAGCACCCCCAATTTCTTTCCCGCCTGACCCGCCGCGCCGTTCAATTTCTCCGCCAGGCGCACCGAATCCACCGAATCAATCGCATCAAAGATTTCAACCGCTGCCGCCGCCTTATTGCTCTGCAAGTGTCCGATCATATGCCACTGCGCGCCCGCCAGATCGCGCAACTCTCCAGCCTTCCCTGCGAACTCCTGCACTCGGTTTTCGCCGAACAATCGTTGCCCGGCCGAGTACGCTTCACGGATGCGATCTGCAGGAAACGTCTTACTGACTGCCATCAGCGCAACTTCATCCACGTTCCGCCCCGCGCGTCTCGCAGCCCTCGCAATCCGTTCCCGCACCGTCGCTATGTTTTCGGCAATAGACATGCCAACGCCTCAAGAATACCGGATCGCCCGAGGAAGGCCCAAAGAGGCCAAGACCTGACACAAGAAGCATCTAAAGACGGGGAACACTCAACGCCGCAGTAACGGAGGGAACCAATGATCATGCGTGTGTGGCGCGGTCAAACCCGCATCGCCGATGCAGATTCCTACGAGCTCTTCCTGAAAAAAATGGCATTCCCCGACTACGGCGAAGTGCCCGGCAACCGCGGATGGATACTTCTCCGCCGCCCGGTTTCTGACGCCGTCGAATTCATGTTCGTCTCCCTCTGGGATTCGATGGAAGCCCTCGCCCAATACACCGGCGGCGACCCCGAACGTCCGAAATACTATCCTGAAGATCGCGCCGCCCTCATCGACCTTCCTGAAGGCGTCGACCACTACCAGGTGATCGACCTCCAAGCCCGCTGGTGATGAGCATCGGCGCCAACAAAAAAGCGGATCCAGCACCCGCTGGATCCGCCCAAGACTCGGAACTGTAAACTACTTCCCGAAATACGTGCGCGGCGAACCAATTCCTCCGCACACATTCCATCCCTTCACGCAAGCCGAGTCCCCCTGCGTAATGTCGAAAAACTCGCGCGGATACAACTTCGGGTTGTTGTACTCGCTGTAAATCTCGCGATGTTCATCGAAACTCGACTTCTTCAACAACCCCGCGGCATCGGAAATTCCGGCAAAGGTCGGTGAAGCCCAGCTCGTTCCACCCACCGCGCCCCAACCGCCGGACATAATGGAGTACACGACCCCGCAGCAAAAGTCCGACGCCACATCGGGTGTTGCCCGCCAGTCGCCGACAATCTTTTCAATGCTGTCCTGGAACGATGGTCTCGGTTCAAATTGGCTGATCCCGCCCCCGCCCCCAAAGTAAACTTCATCTTTGAAGTCGCCGTTTTTTTCGCGCTCAAAGTACGTTCCACCCACCGCCACCACATTCGGCGACACCGCCGGATGGATCACCTGTCCAATCCCTCCGTCGCCACTAGCGGCAAAGTACACTACGCCAGGCGTTGTCATCCAGTGGTCGAAGTTGACTTCCTGCGCCCACTCGTCATCCCCCCAGCTCATACTGATCACGCCACCACCATTCTCCGCTACCAGTTGCGACGCCACCCGCACCGCGTTCCACGTCGGGTCCGTGTTGCACGGATCGGTTGTGCACAGCTCCGACTCCACCAGAAACAGCTTTGCCGCTGGTGCCATAGCGTGCGCCCATTCGATGTCCAGCGTTTCTTCCCCGCACCAGCCGGTTATTTCGCAACTCTGCGGTTTCTTGTTGCCTTTCGTGGCGTATATAACCTTGAAATTGGCGTCGTCATACGGAATTCCGAAATAATCCGAAAACGTTTTCAGGTCGAAGCGCGCCGTCGGATAATCCCCGGCATCGACGATGGCAATTGCACCCACCCCACCCGTGGGAACCGTTGTCGCCACACCGATCGGGCAGCCCGCCACCTGCGGCACCAGCTTGTACACACACGCCAGCGATCCTGGAGTTTCAAAACCGGTCGGCGGCCCATCCGGGTTCCAACTCGCCGGATCGGCAAAGAAGTAATTCGTGTGGATGTGCCCCGGATGCGGAATGCTCGATGGCGGAATCACGATCGGGCGTCCATCTGGCGTAACTGAAGCAGTTTGAGCGGAAACCGTGCAGAGCGCGCCGCACAGCATAATGATGACAACAGAAAGCACAACGGATGGCTTCATTCAATTGCTCCTTTTAAGGTTGGCGACTAAGCGGGTTTACAGCAAGCTTGAGAGCCGATGTAGTTTACATCAACCGAAGTGCGCGAATCATCAACCAATTCGCCCGAACGCCCTGCTGATCGAAGAATCCGTTGATTATTTTGCTGACAGTGCGCAAACTTTTACATAATCGCCGTCGGGGGTGCCGGTTCATCCGGACTGCCCGCATTCGCCAGCGGCACCCGGATCATGACCGCCGTCAGTATTGCCAGCGCAATCAGCGCCGCAATGAACGGCGCATCCCATTTCACCAGCGTCACATCGTGCCCGGTGCCCACCAGCCCTGCAATCACCAACCCGCATAAGGCTTCCCCTGCGATCAAACCGGAAGCCGTCAGCACCCCGGCGTTATCCACACGCGCTTTCTGGGCATCGTTGAATCCGCGCCGGTCGCGCAGTTTGTCCGTCGCCCAGCGAATAATGCCGCCTACAAAAATCGCAAACGTGGTGCCCAGCGGCAGGTACATGCCCACCGAAAACAGCATCGGGCTTCGAACTTCAATCAGGATCAGCGCAAATCCCATCAGAATTCCCACAATCACCAGCGGCCACGCCATGTCGCCGCCCACAATCCCCTTCGCCAACATCGCCATCAATCCCGCCTGCGGAGCCGGCAGCGCCGCGCTGCCAAAGTGATACGCCTTATCCAGAATCGCCAGCGGGAAGAACAGCACCAGCGATGCCACCACGATCCCCAGCATGTCGCCGATCTGCATCTTCGCCGGGGTTCCCCCCAGAATGTGTCCCACTTTCAAATCCTGCAGCATCTCGCCCGCTACCGCCGACGACACACAAACCACCGCCGCCACTCCCAGCACGGCCGCCACGCCGCCCGTTCCCGAAACCCCCAGCGCAACCATCAGCAGCGCAGCAACCACCAGGGTACAAAGCGTCAATCCCGAAACCGGATTGTTCGACGACCCGATCATCCCCACCAGGTTTCCCGAAACCGCCGCAAAAAAGAATCCCAGCACAATCATCACCAGCGCGGCCACCACTGCACCGGTCATAACCTTCGAACTGCTCAAATTCCCGGCTCCGCTGATGAAGTAGTAATACAACCCGATCATCGCGATAAGCACCACTCCCAGCCCCGCAAACACCGCCTTCGCATTCAGGTCCTGTTCCGTCCGGTTCGCCGCTTTATGCGCCGCCGCCGATTTCTTTAAATCCGAAACCGCCCGCGACATCCCCGCGCCCAACTGCTTCCTCATCCTGAACAGCGTGTATGACGCGCCCACCAGCATTCCACCCACCGCGATCGGCCTGACGATCGAAAAATAAATCGATTGCGCCAGCAGCGTCCACGGAATCGGCTGTCCCGTCGGCGATCCCGCCTGCACATACGGCCCCAGCACAAACGTTAGGAGTGGCACCAGCAATCCCCACGCCAGCACTCCGCCAGCAAAGTTCAGCGCCGCCAGCCGCGGCCCAATAATGTACCCCACTCCCAGATATGCCGGGCTCACATCCGGCGCGGTTAAAATCGACGCGCCGCCCGTTACCGTCGTCGCCACATTCGGATTCGTGCTGGTCCGCAGCAACAGCTTCTTGCCCACCGCGCTGATGTTCACCGGAAACGTATTGCTCGGATTGAACACATTCACCGCGCCCAGCAAATACATCAGCCCGCCAAACCCCATGTTGGCGAACAGAATCTTTGCCGCCTTCGATCCCTGCTGTCCCGCTTTATGAATCTCAGACGCCGCCACCGACTCCGGGAACGGCAGCTCCGGATCTTCCACCATCACTCGCCGCAGCAGCGTCACAAACAAAATCCCCAGCGTCCCGCCGATCACCATCAGCGCGACCGAATTCCAATACTTCTCGCTGGTCAACCCCGGCCACAACCCCGCAATCACAAACGCTGGAATGGTGAACACCGCGCCCGCCGCCACCGACTCGCCGATCGACCCCACCGTTCGCGCAATATTCTCTTCCAGCAGCGAGCCCTTCAGAATGCGCAAAATCGCCATGCTGATCACCGCCGCCGGATACGTGGCCGCGATCGTCATCCCCGCGCGCAATCCCAGATACGCATTGGCTGCGCCCAGAATGCCGGTCAGCAGCATCCCCAGGACCACGGCGCGGAAGGTGAACTCCTTCATCTCCATGGTCTCGGGGACGTACGGTCTATATTTCTTGGGGGCTTCGACGGTCTGTGTACTCATGAACGCGGTTCCTTTTCGTTCGGATCGGGTTTAGATCGTCCGAATTCTAAACGATGATGGCGATGAATTGGCTCGCCGCGCACCTTACCACGCGCCGCAGGCCGTTTACAAGTGTACTCTTCGCCTCCGGCCGTGTGGCACGGGCTTGTGTGGCGCGGGCGCCCTCGCCCGTGTGCCGGTTTTTGGGTGGCGCAGCGCTTTTTCGCCGCGAATAAGCAAAGAATTCGGCCATCGCGCCGGCAGGAAGCAAGGAATCCACAGGAGCGAACCCGCGCGGTTCCCCCACAAGCCGCATGTGTCTAAACTAACCTCACGCAGTACCCCCCACAAACCCTGCCAGCGCACTTTACTTCTCCATGCTGATATTCTGCTTTCCGCATGAATCCCATCCTTCTGAGTCTGCTGCTGGGACTGACCGCCGCCGCCGCCAACGTTTTCGGAGGCGCCATCATCGTCCAGCGTGCCTGGGAGCGGCGTTATCTCAATTATTTTGTCGCCGTCGGCGCGGGATTCATGCTGGCCACGGCGCTGGTAGAGATGGTTCCGGAAAGCATCGAATTGCGCGGCCGCAGCGCCGGATTTCTGGTGCTCCTGGGATATCTTCTCATCCATTTTTTCGAGCACACCGTCTCGCCCCATTTTCACTTCGGCGAAGAGACTCATAAAGAAGAGTTTGGCCATCACCACAAAAGCTACTCAGTACTGCTTGGCTTGGTAATTCATACCTTTTTTGACGGCATCGCCATCGCATCCGGGTTTATCGTTTCCAACCGCCTCGGATGGATCATCTTTATTGCGATTTTCCTTCACAAAATTCCCGAAGGATTCACGGTTTCCTCCGTCATGCTGGCCGGCGGCCAAAGCCGCCGCGTCGCCTGGGGATCGTCAATCCTCCTGGGCCTGGCGACGGTTGCGGGCGTCATGGTCATGGCAGTCGCGCACAACCAGGTTGCTTTCGGATTGCCACTGTCGGCCGGCGTGACGATCTATGTGGCCGCGTCAGACTTAATACCTGAAGTAAATCGTGAGCCCGGCGTCAAGATGGCGCTCCTGGTGTTTGTGGGTGTGGCTTTCATGTTTGTAATGGATCGGCTCTTCCACATCTAGCCATTCCAGTCAGAAAAGCCTGGCTGAATCGCCCGCAAATCCGCGGCATCCATTATCCTAGTTAAGCTATGGCATTTCAGACCAAAACTCTGGCCGAGGACGCGCCAGCCATCGTTGATTCGTCGAATCCCGAGCGCGAGCGGGTATTCGATTTGTTCCGCCAATGGGGATATCTTGAGGCTGACCTCGATCCTCTCGGCTTGTTCAAGCCACTTTCTGTCCCGGAGCTGCAGATCGGCGGCGAATATGCCGCCGAGGCGCGACGCATCTACGCCGGGACCGTCGGCGTGGAGTTCATGCACATTGCCGACGCCGAACGGCGCCGCTGGATCCAGGAAAAGATGGAAGGTGCAAAGTCTCCCGTTGATCAGGACGCCGCGCTTGAGGGACTCATCCGCGCCAAGCTGTTTGAGCAGGTCCTGCAGCAGCGATATCTGGGCACCAAACGGTTTTCAATCGAAGGCGTGACCGCGCTGATTCCGCTGGTAGATGAAATTCTAGAGGTCGCCGGTGCGCACGGCGCGATCGAACTGGTCATGGGCATGAGCCACCGCGGCCGCCTGAATGTCGCTGTGCATGTGGCCAAACGTTCGCTTGAGGAGATGTTTGCCGAGTTCGAAGATGTCGATCCGCGCAGCGTCCTGGGCAGCGGCGACGTGAAATATCACATGGGCGCCACCGGATATTACAACACCCGCGCCGGCGCAAAAATTCACATTCATCTGGTTTCCAATCCCAGCCATCTGGAAGCCGTCGATCCGGTAACAGAAGGCCGGACACGCGCAAAGATCGACCGCTTCGGCGAAGGCGGCCGCGAGAAATATTTGCCGCTGCTTGTCCACGGTGATTCAGCTTTCGCCGGACAAGGCATCGTAGCCGAGACGCTCAACTACGCCGACCTGCCCGGATACACCGTGGGTGGCACCGTGCACATCGTTGCCAATAATCTCATCGGATTTACCACCCAGCCGCATGAGGAACATTCCTCGCGCTTCTCAGCGCAATTGGCGCGCCGCCAGGAGATTCCTATCTTCCACGTAAACGCCGAAGACGTCGAAGCTGTGCTGCAGATCGGCCGCATCGCCACCGAATACCGCTACAAGTTTGGCAGCGACGTCGTCATCGATCTGATCGGCTTCCGCCGTTACGGCCACAGCGAAGTCGACGATCCCACCATCACCCAGCCGATCCACTACCGCGCCATCAAAGACCATCCGCCGCTGTGGCAGATCTACGCCGACGACGTTGGCGTCGAAAACATCGACGAGCGCGTCAAGGCCATCCGCAGCGAAATGGAAGCCGCGCAACAAAATGCCGGATCCATCACCAAGAAGCCCATCCTGCGCGAATTGCCCAATTATTGGAACCACTACTTCGGCGGACGCTACAAGCCGGAGTACGAAGTGCCCACCGGAATCTCGCTCGACGAAGTCCACGAGCTGACCGAGCGTCTGACCACATACCCCGAATCGTTCCATATCCACGCCAAAGTGAAGAAGTTGCTCGAACAACGCGCCGAGATGGGCGCCGGCAAGCGCCTGCTTGACTACGGCATGGCGGAAGCGCTGGCGCTGGCCAGCCTGGTCAAGTCCGGCACGCCCGTCCGCATGAGCGGCCAGGACAGCCGCCGCGGAACCTTTAACCAGCGGCACTCATTCTTGATCGATACCGAGAACGAACAGCTTTACATGCCGCTGGCGCATATTTCCCCCAATCAGGCGCGCTGCGAGATCTTCAACTCCACGCTTTCAGAAGCCGGCGTAATCGGATTCGAATACGGCTATAGCCGCGATTATCCCGAAGCGCTGGTCGTTTGGGAAGCGCAATTCGGCGACTTCGCCAACGTCGGCCAGGCCATGATCGATCAGTTCGTCAGCGCCGGTGAAGACAAATGGAACCTGCTCTCCGGCCTCGTTCTGCTGCTCCCTCATGGATACGAAGGCCAGGGGCCGGAACATTCTAGCGCCCGAATCGAACGATTCTTGCAACTCGCCGCGCGTGACAACATTCAAATCTGCCAGCCCTCGAACGCCGGTCAGTATTTTCATCTGCTCCGCCGTCAAGCCCTACGGCACTGGCGCAAACCGCTGATCGTTTTTACTCCCAAGAGCATGTTGCGCCATCCCGACGCTTCTTCGCCGGTCGAAGACTTGACCCACCAAGAATTCCTCAACGTGTATCCCGATGCCGATGTCCAGGAAGCCAAACGCCTCCTGCTCTGCACCGGAAAAATCGGCCACGAGCTGCGCGAAGAGCGCAAACGTATAAAAGACACTTCAACCGCCATCGTCTTCGTCGAGCAGCTTTATCCCTTCCCCGAAGCGGAACTGATGGAACAGCTGGAAAAATACTCGACTGCCCGCGAAATCGTCTGGGTGCAGGAAGAGCCCGCCAACATGGGCGCGCTTTCCTACATCATGCCGCGCCTGCGGCGCATCGCCGGAGAACGCGCCGTGGTCTCGATCAAACGCACCGGCAGTTCAAGTCCATCCACCGGATCCGCCGGCGCTCACGAAATGGAGCAAAAAGCGTTGCTCGCCCTCGCCCTTTCCAGCCAAGGCTGAGCCAACACAGTTCGCAATAAACAAAGCCCGCGATCACCGCGGGCTTTTCTTCGTGCTCAAAATCTGAACTACTCCTTCTGCAACGCCGCTTTCAGATTCACTTCCGAACCCGCGCTTACCGACAAATCCTTCTGCCAGTCTTTGTATCCATCTTCTGAAACCTTCACCGAATGTTGCCCTGGCGCCAGACTCAACGAAGCCGGCGCGTTGCCCACAAAGTTGTTGTCGATATAAATGTCCGCGCCGTCCGGCGTCGAATTCACATTGATCTTCCCTTTGCTGGAATCGGCGCCTGCAGTTTGCACCACCGCCGGCTGCGTCATCGACGGTTCCGCGGGAACCGCTTTCGGCGCAGGCACGTCAACCGCGGCATTCGTCGACTTCACCGCCGACTTCTGCTTCGGATCGCCCGCCAATTCATCCGCTACCTGCGAATAAAACTTGTCGGTCATGCGATCGCCCGCGCCCCACGAAAATCCCTTCTTCGTCTGCACGTTGATGATCAGCGTCGCGGAACTTTCGCCCTGCGGCTCGACCGACGCGTTCGCCACAAAACCCTCCGACGTAACCGAGCGCCCGGTTTCAAACGTGAACATCAAAGTTTTCTCATCCACAAACGTCACCACATGGCGTTCCCGCGCGGTGCGCAGCGCCGCTTGAAATACCTGGTCGGCAGAGTTGTTGTAGGTTTTCTTCTTCGGCTCGGCCTGCGCAACGATCGGCAGAAGCAGAGCGATAAATATCAGCAAACTACGGAACCACAGCTTTCTGTTCACGGCATGTCTCCGGACTTGCGAAAGTTTTCGACTGGTTCCAGCAATCGCGTGCGTGGCGTCGAGCGGCCAGGGAGGAAACTCTAAACGCGTGATGCGGAGTCGACAAAAATAGAATATCGATCGCCAAGCCGCGTTGCCTGATTACGAAAGTTGATGTCCCTTCAGCGGCCGCAGCCAACAAGCGCCCGCAGCCAACAAAGCCCGCAAAAAGAAAAAGGCTCCAGCCATGCAGGCTGAAGCCCCGGTTGAAATCTAGTCTAAACGCGCCGCCAAAACTACGATGCCCGGCGCTGTCCCTGGTCCTTCTTTTCTACTTGGTCATCGGTCGAGCCTTCGTGCTCGCCGCGGTTGGGAAGTTTCTGCACGTCCTGACCTTGACCCTGCTTCCGGCGCTCTTCTTCGCTCTGGTTGCGCGGATCGTTGGGATTGTTGGGATTGTTCTGCTTCTGGTTCGGATTATCTGTCATGTTGGTGTCCTCCTGTTTTTAAATATTGGCTAACTAAAAAATCAGTTAACTAACTCTTGCGAACAGACATTAGGTGACCAATCTGCAATTGGGGTTGGACGCGCCGCCTCACTTTTTTCCCCGATGCCGCCTCCCGCGCCGTTTAATTTCGCGATTCCCCTACAGTGCGCAGTGTATTCTCGCGCCCGGTCTTATAATTTTCCTTCCTATGTCAGAAGCCGCAGGCCAGCACGAACGGCGCGCCATCGAAATGCGCGTCACCGCGCGCCAGCTTTTCGACCACGCTCTCGCCGAATCGAGCATTGAGCGCGCCTTCGAGCGCCACGTCTCCTGCGAGCGCGGCGTGCTGCGCATTTCTGAAGATCTCTACGACCTTCATTCTTACGGACGCGTCTTCGTCGTCTCCATCGGCAAGGCCGCGCACACCATGGTCAAAGCGCTCGCATCCCAGGCCGGACAGCGCTTTGAAGGCATCGTGGCAACTTCCGTGCAACCCGCCGCGCAGCTCCCCGGCTTCCGCTATTTCTTTGGCGGACACCCAACTCCCAACGAAGAATCCGTCCGCGCCGCGCAAGCCATCCTCAAGTCGATGGAAGCGCAGAACCCGGCCTCGCTGGTAATTTTTCTTCTGAGCGGAGGCGGTTCCTCCATCGCCGAAACTCCCATCGACCACGAAATCTCTCTCGCCGATCTCGTCGCCACCTACGCCGCGCTCGTCCACTCCGGCGCGCCCATCGCCGAAATCAACGCCATCCGCAAACATCTTTCCGCCATCAAAGGTGGACGCCTCGCCGCAGCCGCCTCCGGCGCGCAACTCGTCTCCATTCTCGTCTCCGACGTGCCTGACAACACGCCCGACGCGCTCGCCTCCGGCCCAACCATGCCCGATTCCACCACCGTCGAAGACTGCCATCGCATCGCCGCCAAATACGAAATGCTCAAGCACTTCCCCGCTTCCGTGCGCGAGCTCTTTCAAATGCATGCGCTCGAAGAAACGCCGAAGTCCGACGATGCTGCATTCGTGCACAGCCGCTGGTGGACTGTGCTTTCAAACGCGACTCTGCTTGAAGCAGCTAAGGCTGAAGCCGAGCGTCAGGGATTTCTGGTTGAAATCGACAATCGCTGCGACGATTGGGACTACGCCGACGCGGCCAATTATTTATTGAAGCGTCTGCATGAATTGCGCAAGCAAGCCGAGCGCGTCTGCCTGCTCTCCGGAGGAGAAGTCACCGTCAAAGTCACCCGCAGCGGCGGCGTTGGCGGACGCAACCAGCAGTTCACGCTCGCCTGCGCCGAAAAAATCGCCGGACAAAGCATCACCGTGCTCAGCGCCGGCACCGACGGCATCGACGGCAACAGCCCCGCCGCCGGAGCCCTCGTCGACGGAACCACCACCGCCCGCGCGAAGTCGAAGATGCTAGCAGGTGTGAACGAAAAGATGCTGGAACACACGAAGCCGCTGACAGGAGAAAAGTCGCGCGGGCTCGATCCAGCGCTCGCTCTGTCAAACTTCAACGCGTACCCGTTCTTCGACGCTCTCGGCGACGCCATCATCACCGGCCCCACCGGCAACAACCTCCGCGACCTCCGCCTCCTGCTGGCGTATTAAGCCGTCTGTCCGGCACCGATGCCGGTGACGAAAGAAGCATTTAAACTGATATAAATGGGTGTCTACAGGACGGAAAACAAGCCGGGGCCAGAACCACATAAGTGGCCCGTCGTGAAAGTGGCCGACATTGGAACGGATCAACCATTTGTTCAGGGAATCCTAGACCTACCGCCGATTGTCGAGGCCGGAACCATCCGCGATCCTCGGCGGCAAAAGGTAAAGGAGGCAATTCTATCAATCCTCATGGACGGTCTTATGCCGGCGTTTTTGGAATTACAGCGGATTAGGGCGTCCGTGGGAAAAGAACTGCCCCTGATGAACCGGCAGCAACTTTACGAAGACCTTTGCCGAAAGCTCTGGAAGTCCTACAAGGACTTGACGGAAAAAGTAGCACGTCTAATGGGATTCAAGATCGGATTCTTATTCGACAACGACAAGAAATTCCGCGATGGCCTGAAGGAATTTCGTGAACAGAACCCTAGGCTACGGCAAGGATTCGAAAAGCTCCTACAGGACCTGCGATCGGAATGGCAGAACGATCTTGCCAAGTTCCGTAACACATGGCTGGAACACCAGACCTCTGATCCACGGAAGTTTCAGAAATTCTATACGCCCGAGTATGCGGAGTTTCTGTTCAACTCCGTTTGGCGAGCAATCGTAGACATCCTGCCGAATCTATTGGAGCTACGTCTCGGGGATGGTTGGCTCCTAATCGAACAAGATCCGAATGACCCAGGCCCACGATGGCCGGGACGTTTCCGCTACTCCCACGCCGCTTTCCGCGATTTGAAATAGCTCGTCCGCACGGGCGCTTATGTCTGGTAGCAGTGCCGTACGCTTGCCATCCTTGAGCGAGCGCCTTCTGCGAAGCGCGGGATCTGGGCGAACCGCGCTGCCTCCGCGCCTCTCGCGAACCATCAAGTGCGCACCCTGGCTCGCGTCCTTATTCAAGCGGCACCGGAACCTCGGGTCTCGCGCCATCCGAGAACTCAGAACTACTATCCGGATTGCGGAACCAGCGGCACGGGCCCGACGCCGCCGGCCCCTGGTTCTGAGAATCCACCTAGGCTATCCATTTTGTGATCTCACCCTCACTCTTATACGGCATCGTGGTGGCGTACGTGGGGTTATCTTGTAGATTCACCTGTGCCCTTCCGATTGCCTACCAGCACGACTTCTAGTAGGGTGCTGATTGTAGAGGGGGAATTTAGGTAACGGGGAGGCTACCTTGTCCCGCTTTTTGGCTATCACCTTTTTTCGTCTCGTACAGCAACGCGCCGCGACATTCCAGTCGGACGTCATCACTTACGCTGCCGCAAAGCTGCCATTCGCGACGGTTCTTGCCGTAACTACGGTGGGGCTTTCGGGGTGCTACAACCATCAGTTTCAGAAATCTGAGCCGGCCGCCGTGAAGGGGATAAAAAGCAAAGTTCAAATCGGTGTCATCGAGTTCGATGACATGGGCGAGCTTTTTAACCGGTGTGATCTTTCTCCCCAAGATGACCAACCCTGCCAACTAATTGAGGTGCAAAAGTGGATCGAGCTCCAACGAAAAGCCGCCGCACCGGTGCCAACGGTAGTTGTAACGTTTGTTCACGGCTGGGATAACAACGCGGCCCCATCGAACGACGACCTGCGCCAATTCAGCACAGAGCTTGACCGGCTTCAGTACGGATCTGAGGCGTCCTTGCACGTCATCGGTGTTTACATCGGCTGGCGTGGCAGTAGTACGCCCGGGAGACATACGATTGAATATTTTTGGACCGTATTCAATAGGGAGGCCGCCGCTCACCGGGTTGCGTCGGTTTCTGCCACAGAAGTGCTATTTCGCATTCGCGATTCCGCCAAAAAAACCTTGCCGGGAGTTGGACGAGGCGGATTCGTTCTCGTTGGTCATTCGTTTGGAGGCTTGATCGTCGAGCGAACACTGGCGCAAGCCCTAACCGCATTCATGGTCCTCAGCGCAGACAGAAACCCCGACGACCGCACCTGTGAAGGAGGGGGAGTTCAACCTTTCGCCGACCTGACGGTCCTGATTAACCCCGCGATTGATGCAATCGAGACGCAACAGCTCATAGACATGATGAAAAGGGCGCGAGTCAAGACTTGTTCGCCGAACAAGGGCTTTCAACCGCCGCTATTAGGTTCGATTAAATCGCAGACAGACAACGCGACTGGATTCGCATTTGTTTTCGGGCATACTTTGGAAAGCGAAAACAAGGTTTTCCGCCACTACGGCGATGCTCCTGCTCTAAGCTCCGAAACCGATCCAAAGCCGCCCAGCCAGTGGTCGGTGTACAAGCACACCGCTGGCTCACTCTCTTACTACCAGAACTATTGTTTCATCGAGGATGGCAACGCAGGGGACAACGCCTGCAAAGACGTTGCCAAGGAAGTCAACGAGGAAAGGAACAAACTGGGGAATCCTAAGGAGGCGTCGCTAGCGTTTCCAAAGAATACGCCGAACTATCAACAAGCGTTTGCTAACAGTGCATATCCCAACCCTGTTGCGCAAAACCTCTATACACGATTTCGAGGCAAATGCACGTACGACAAATGCGATGTCTGGAACAATACGCCGTATTGGATCTTTACCGTACCGAACGACGTGGTAGCAGGCCATAGCGGCTGGGCAAGTTCGAAGTTGGCACTTCTTCTTGAGGATATAGTCAGAGAGACTTTACTCGCAGAAAAATCTAAAACCATTGGATTTGATTGATCCATCACGGAAGAGTCGGGGATGAGCGGACCGGCCTTCCAGCCGCCGGCACCGTCATCGCTGTGGGGTGCCCATGCCTTCAGCCCTGCCGCAACCATCCCCCCACCATTGTCATTCCGAGTGAGCGTTCTTTGCGGCCGAGGAATCTGCTGTTACCGAATTCCAAACGCCCGCACCATATCGGGGCTCGCCTTCACAGCTTGCGGAAAAAGCCAACTAGAACCACGCTTTTGGGCGGCGCAGCGGTTCACCGCTGCGATAAAAGCTCTGCTTTGAATCTACGGCTTTAGCCGCTGAGGGGCCTCGTATCAGGGCACGCCTTCAGGCGTGCCAACAACGACCAACGAAGAGATCCTTCCGCCCTGCCGAAGGCGGTTGCGCAGGGCGCAGCCCGCAGCAACACAAAAAATGTGGGAGACAATGTGGAGACAGACGGAACGCCCCAGTACCTTCGAACCTTCAATCCGCACCGTTTCGATCTGCCCAACCTCGCATGCCGCCACCGGGCGCGCCGAAAATCAACCATGAGCCACGGCCCAGAAACAGCATCTACTGACGACTAATGACTGATTTCTCTGCGCCCCAATCCAGACAGTAACCCTGGCCACCACAGAACTCGGCCGAACCCTTCTTTAAGCGTCGCCCTCGGCGACGCCATGAACGGTGAGGCCATCGCGCGCGCCGAAAATCAAGCATGAGCCACGGCCTCAAAACCGCATTTTACTGATGACTGATAACTGACGACTGATGGCTGCTTTTTGACGCAGCTAGCCCCCCTATCGTCCTATGACCATTTTTTCGCTCGCCAGCTTGCGATGTCAATGATCATCGGTCAATTCTCACCATGCATTCCCATTTTGGGAAAAGCCGCGACCCTCCCCGCAAATCCCTTGACCTCACTTCTCCACTTCCCCACAATCGAAGTAGCACGTTCGCTCTTTGACAACCCAACTTTCGCTCGGAGTATCGAAGCGCGCACCCGTTCGCCCGGTGTACCTCTGTGTGCTCTGTGGTTAGCGCCTTTTTCTGAATTCGCAATAATCCGTGCGGATCCGTGCAAAATCCGTCTCCGACCGTTTTGGCTGACGGCTGATAGCTGACGGCTGATAGCTGACAGCTATCTCCTTTGTTTTCTATATTTTGATATGTAACTATATTTAGAATCAATGACTTGCCGAGTACCCGTTGAGGGCAACTCAATGGAATCAGCAATTTAGCCCATTTTTATATTTTTTTATGTGGGTATATTAACCAAAGAGTAAACGCCCCAGCCGACCACACCAACCCATTCGCTTTCAATAGCTTACCTATAAACCACTCAAACCAAGGGAGTTGCGACTAAGCACACCGCTAACCAACTGATGTAAAAGGATTTACCGCAGAGTAAAGCTTAGAACAGCCGGGTAATGCCTTCTTCAAGCACCAGGACGCGATCCTCCACGCCGGCCTGGCGCGCTTCCTGCTCGAGCAGTTGCAGCGGCTCGTTCATCGGCTCATGTGAGAGCTTGAAAGTGCCGTAGTGCATGGGGACCATCCAGCGCGACTTGAGGTCGAGGAATGCACGCGTAGCATCGGCCGGGTTGGTATGCACATTACGGAACGATGGCGGATCGTAAGCGCCAATCGGAAGCAGGGCCAGCTCCGGCGCTAGCCGCTTGCCGATCTCGCGAAAGCCCGCGAAATACGCCGTGTCGCCCGCGTGATAAACCGAATGTTTGCCATCGTTTAGCACATACCCGCCGTATCCGCGATGCGAATCTTTGAGCACCCGTGCGCCCCAATGCCGCGAGGGCACGTGGGTTACGGTCAGCGAGTCGAACGCATGGCTGCCCCACCAATCGAGTTCGATGATCTCGCTAAACCCAATATCCGCAATCAGATCGGAAACATGGCGCGGAACGACAATGGCCGGCGCGTGACCGGTTTTACGCAATGTGTGATTCACCAGAGCGCGCAACGACGGCCGATGCAGGTGATCGAAGTGCGCGTGCGTAACGAGAATCAGATCGATGGCAGGAAGATCGGGCACCCGCAGGCCCGGCTTGCGCAGGCGCTTCAGCACAAACAGCCACGGCGCAAAGTTCGGATCGATGACGATGTTTTTCCCGCCCATCTGCAGAAAAAAACTGGCGTGTCCAATGAAAGTCAATCCCAACTGGCCGTTGGTCACCAGCTGCGGCTTGTGCGTGCTTCCGGTGCAGGGAGTCACTGCGGAATGGCGCACCAGACGGCCGAATGCCTGCGCGCGGCGGCGCAATGCGGGACTAAGCGTGGCTTTCAACACCTCTTGGCGTTCGCCTCCCACGACGATGGAACGGGACCGGATATGCTCGATTGGTGTTGGGATGCGGCTCTCCGCGTACAGTTTGGTTGAAATGATTGCACTTCTATTTTAGGACAGCAGTACATAGAAAGCGTTGATTAAATCGCAACCTGTTTTGTGGCTCCGGGTACTCAGGTAATATTAAAAAGCTCTCCTATTTGGATTGAATTTCGAGGTGAAAAGATGCAAGTCGCATTCCTGGGACTGGGAATCATGGGCCGCTCAATGGCGTCGAACCTGGCGAAAGCCGGTCATAACGTTACAGTTTGGACGCGTAGCGGAGACAAGAATATAGAAGGCACAAAGCCGGCAAATTCTCCGGCGGAGGCCGCGGCTGGAGCCGAAGTGATCTGGACCTGCGTTTCGGATACGAAGGCAGTCGAAAGCATTTTGTTTGGTCCGCAAGGAGTAAACGAAGCGCTCGCCCCGGGGCAGATTTTTGTGGATTCGAGCACGATTTCGCCTTCCGCCACGCGGCAGTTCGCCGAGCGCGTGCGGGCAAAAGGCGCGCAGTACGTCGATGCGCCGGTTACCGGGTCGAAGATCGGGGCGGAAAATGGGACGCTGATTTTTATTGTGGGTGGAGAGGAATCGGCGATTGAAAAAATCAAGCCACTGTTTGCCGCCATGGGAAAAAAATTCTGCCGCATGGGCGATGTGGGCAAAGGCCAGGTCGCCAAGCTGGCGATGAACCTGCAAATCGCCATGATTTATGAGGGGTTTGCGGAGGGGCTGACGCTGGCGGCGAAACTGGGGGTGGATGCGCAGACGCTGATTCCGCTGATTGAAGCTTCGATGATCCGGTCGGGCGTGACGGATTACAAAGCGCCGTTTGTGCTGAAACACGATTTTTCGCCGAATTTTCCTTTACGGCTGATGAGGAAAGACATCCGGCTGGCGCTCGAAGCTGCGAAAGAAGCGCGCGTGAAGCTGCCGGGACTCGAAACCGTGGAAGAGATGTATGATTTGGCGACGGAAGACGGTCACGAGAACGAAGATTATGCCGCTACTTTGACGCTGCTGGAGAAATGGGCGGGAGTCGAGGTGACGTCGACCGTGGCGGCGTAGATTGCTCAGCAAACCGCGCTGGGACTCGAAGGAGCGCATCCTGGCAACAAGTACCGTCGTAACCACGCGACAAGCGCCTATTACAGAATTATTACACTGGCAGCGTCGCCCTCCTGCTAGCCTAACTTAAGCCTTTTCAGCCATTTCTTAAAAAGCTAGGGACACCAATCTATGGAACTGGAAGCCTTATACCGCAAACCGGCCGCTGACAAAGAAGTTAACTGGATTACCAGCTCGTTCATGGTGATGTTTCATTTGGGCGCGATTGCCGCCTTGTTTTTCTTTACGTGGCAGGCGCTGGCGGTAGCGATTTTGTTGTGGTGGGTTGCTGGCGGACTCGGCATCGGCATGGGCTATCATCGCCTGCTGACGCATCGCGGGTACAAGACGCCGAGGTGGGTGGAGTATTTTCTGACCATCTGCGCTACGCTGGCGCTTGAAGGCGGACCGATTTTCTGGGTGGCGACGCACCGCATTCATCATCAGTTTTCCGATCAGGAGGGAGATCCGCATTCCCCAATTGATGGCACTTGGTGGGCGCACATCGGATGGATTCTCACTGGCAAGTCGATGCATCACGATACGGAAACGCTGGCGCGGTACGTTCCAGATCTCACCAAAGACAAGTTTCACGTCTGGATTACGAAATATCACTACGTTCCCATGATCGTGGTTGGCCTGATTCTGCTGGCAATCGGTGGCTTGCCGTGGCTGTTGTGGGGAATTTTCTTCCGCACCGTGTTTCTGCTGCACTGCACCTGGGCGGTGAATTCGGCGTCGCATATATGGGGATCGCGGCGGTTCGTGACCAAAGATCTTTCCACCAACAACGTTTGGGTTGCGCTTCTGTCTTTTGGCGAAGGATGGCACAACAATCACCATGCGCATCCGGTTTCAGCGCGGCATGGATTGGCGTGGTATGAAGTGGATGTGAACTGGTACGGCATCTGGCTGCTGAAAAAGCTGGGCTTGGCACGGCATGTGTACCGCGTGCGGCTGGAGGCATTGCCGGAGTTGCCGCCGCTGAACCGTCCGAAGGCTGCGCTTGAAGCGGCGACTGCGCCTGTTCCAAGCGGCGACTAAAGCTCTCACGAAAAACTCACGCTGGCGTGATTTCGATTGCGCCAGCATTTTTGTTTTATGCTCACTTCGTGAAGCAAATTCTTGAGACTGATCGTCTGATCCTGCGCGAATTCGTCCCAGAAGACGCGGATGCTTTGGCGCTGGTGATTTCCGATCCGGAGACGATGCGATATTACCCCGCGCCCTTTGATGCGGCTGCGGTGAAAGAATGGATTGAGCGAAACCGTCAGCGTTATCGGCATGATGGCGTTGGGCTTTGGGCGATGGTGCTGAAATCGAATGAGGAAGTCGTCGGGGATTGTGGCATCGCTCGGCAAACCGTTGGCGAGGAATCTTTTTACGAGATCGGTTATCACCTTCGCCGAGATTTGTGGGGACAGGGTTTAGCAACCGAGGCTGCAGTCGCGTGTCGCGAGTGGGCTTTCGCCAATCTGAAAACCGATCGCGTCATTTCGCTGATTCGGCCGGAGAACCTGCCGTCGCGACGGGTCGCAGAACGCAATGGCATGACGATATGGAAAGAAGTGATCTGGCGGGACCTTCCCCACCTTGTTTACTCAGCTGCGAAGCCCCGAAGCTAGCATTTCACTTCTTTGCTGATTCGAATTTAACGACTGCATTACCCGGCGGAATCGAGTTCGTCCAACCTTCTGAAACTTGCTTTTCGGGATAGTCGGCGCCCGAGCCGAGATAGGTGAAATCTGCGAAGACAAAAGGAACGCCCTGGGATTGGAGGACGGAATTGCGATCAGTCACCTGCAGATGCAGATGTGCGCCGGTGCTGTTGCCGCTGTTGCCGAGCAATGCGATTACATCGCCGCGACGAACACGGTCGCCGACGCGTACTTTTACACTGCCCTTCTGCAAATGGGCGTAGGTTGCAAAACGGTTCGGCGAAATCTGGAGAATGATGTGATTTCCGGCAATGTTATCGAGCGTAACCGGGGGCAAAACGCGCGGGGTGTTGTCGGGAAATTCGTCGACTGCTTCTGTAATCTGGCCATCGGCGACAGCGAGAATGGGTTCGCCCCAGCCCCACCAGTTTTCGTTCTTCGTCGATCCGTCGTGACGGGTATCGCTGTTGGATCCGATTTTTCCCCAGTCAATGGCGAAGCGCTCAGGCGAGTAGATGTGGCCGTCGATGGCAAAAATGCTGCGGCGATGACCGGAAGTGTTATCGGGACCGTCACCGGCGAGCCAGATTCCGCTGTTGAATGGCGGGCTGAGAACAGGAACCGAATCCTTGCTTACCGCGACCTCGAAGTCTTCAAGCGTGGCATCTGTTGGGGTGCTCGCACCAGCCGGTGTCGAGGAAAAAGCCACTCTATGTGTCAGACTGGCGGGAACAGAAGAATTCTGCGGCAGTTCGATCCACATGAAAATTACGTTTCGGCCGCCGGGGGCGATTATCCGCGAATCGGAACTATCCGGCGTCGTCGGGATCCCCACACGGATGGTCGCCGCAGCGAGATTCTTGTCGTCAAGAGCCAGGATGGTTTTGCCGTCAGCTAAGACTTCTGCGTGCTTGATGGTCAGTGGCACAGTATCGAAGTTGGTTATGTGAAGTTCGTAGACGAGGACTCTATTCTTGCCGAGTGTGACGGGGATCGGTGACGACGGGCAAAGGACGTCTACTCGCGGCCCGCGCTCACGCGCGAAGGATGTGTTCAAACAAAGAAATCCAATCTGAAGAACGACAAGTACGCGGGAAAAAACACGGAAGGGCGAACGCATCGCGCTATTGTAGTCGACTCAGGCTTGGGACTTTGTCTTCCGAGTTTAAGCGGTAGAATCGTGCTATGCGCATCGCCAGCCGGCGTGGGACGCTGATTTTCTTCCTCGTTTTTGGCGTGAGTCTGGCGGCAGTGGCCACTGCCGTGGGCTTTGGCTGGATCATCCTCAACTGGCAGGAAGGCGTCAAACTGCTGCTGGGCATTATCTTCTTTGGCGCCATCACCACTGGGTTGGTGCTGAACACGATTTTCCTGGTGCGCGAGGTGCGCCGAAATGAGCAGCACGATAGCTTCATCAACGCGGTCACCCATGAATTGAAGACGCCGATCGCGTCTTTGCGTCTTTACTTGCAGACTTTGGAGAAGCGCGAGGTCGATGAAGCCCAGCGGCGGGAATTTTACAAGCTCATGCTGGATGATACTGACCGCTTGCTGGGTACGGTTGAGCAGGTTTTGAAGGCTGGCGCGGCCGGGCACAAGCGCAAGGGGCAGCGGATCGCAGTTGATTTTGACGTACTGGTCGGCGAATGCGTTGAAGCTGCGCGGCATGGCGGGCATTTGCCGCTGGAGGCAATTCAGTTTGTGGCTTCGACCAACGGAAACCGCGCCCAAGTCAATGGCGATCCCGAAGAACTTCGCACCGCGGTATCGAATGTGCTGGATAACGCGATCAAGTATTCCGACGGGAAAGTTGACGTTTCGGTGCGGGTCGAGGCGCCGGACGACAAGCGCATACGGCTGAGCGTGAAGGACCATGGCGTAGGCATTCCGCCAGAGGAATTAAAGCGGATCTTTCGGAGGTTTTATCGAGTATCGACACGTTCGCTGGCGCAGGTGAAAGGAACAGGGCTGGGACTTTTCATTGTGAAGGCGATTGCCAAAAAGCACGGCGGCCGGGCCTTCGCGCTAAGCGAAGGAGAAGGTCACGGCACGACCATTGTGTTTGAGCTGCCACGGAGCGCGCAGACGTGAGCCGGGTATTGATCGTTGAGGATGAAGTTCACCTGGCGAAAGGCTTGCGCTTCAATCTTGAGGCGGAAGGCCACGCGGTGGAAGTTGCCGGCGACGGCGAGCGCGCGTTGGAACTACTGCTCGGCGCGAAAGGCAACGGAAAAAAGAATACCGGCCGTCAGGAGTTCGACGCTGTGGTTCTGGACGTCATGCTTCCGGGCAAGGATGGATTTACGGTCGCCAGCGAATTGCGCGCTGCCAAGAATTTTGTGCCAGTGCTGATGCTGACAGCGCGCGGACGCCCCGAAGATGTGCTGCGGGGCTTTGCTTCCGGAGCCGATGATTATCTTCCCAAGCCGTTCGAGCTTCCAATTTTGCTGGCGCGACTGCAGGGACTGCTTCGCCGCCGCGATTGGGCGAGGCTCAGCGATGCGAAATCGCCGGCGGCGGATAACAAGGACTCCTACACTTTCGCCGGCCGTACTATCGACTTCACCAAGCTTGAGTTGCGCGTAAAACAGAACGTAACCCAACTTACGCTGATGGAAGCCGAACTACTTCGCCATCTGATTCGCAACCGTAACAAAGCCGTTTCGCGCAAGTCGATTCTGGAAGACGTTTGGGGCTTGCGTGAAGACACTGACACACGCGCGATTGATAATTTCGTGGTACGTTTGCGGCGGTACATCGAAGACACGCCGGAAAAGCCGCGGTTCCTGCTGACGGTGAGAGGAGTGGGATACCGCTTTGTGCCGGAACCGGAAGGAAAATAGTTACTGACGCGACGTCGAGGCGCCGGCCAGGTCGCGCAGAACGCCGAGAAAACTGGCTGCGGCAGCTTCGTTGGAAAGGTCTTCCAGATCGATCGTCGCCGCCAGATGCGGCGAGTCCGGACGCAAACGCACACTCACCAGGCTGTGGCCGCGCGTGGTCATGAGAGTGTTTACGATGGGAGGCAGTTCTTCGCGCCACTCGGTAGAAGTGGTAAGCACCACGGGACCGGGACGGCTGATTGTCCATTGCTTGGATTTCTTGGAGACTTTCGAGCTTGGCTGTGTCAACCAGCGATGACGCATGACTTCCAAGTGAATTACGGGAGCGCAGTCGAGATCGGCTTCGAAGGTGATGGTTTCCTTTTGCTTGTTCCAGCGGCTGAGGAACCATTGCAGAGGTAAGGGACGAGGCAGGAGACGAATAGTTACGCGTGCATTTTCCACCCAATTTGCAGCGAAGTGAAGCTGGGCGTGCAGACGGGAGGACCCTGTCCATCGCGCCTCGATAATGCGGCCGTGACGGGCGCAAGCCGACTCGACCCAGTGCAGTGCCCGGATGCCTCGCCGATGGTTATACCGGACAAAGGAAAAGTACCAGAGCCCCACCAGGACAACGGCTGTGGACACGGAGATTAGGACAATCGCACCCACAACAAGTCTCTCTGATGCGAATGGTACGTCCGGGGATGTCGGTCGCGCAAGGGGCTTTACAATGTTTTTTGCGCGCTTGAGGATGGGCCGAATTTCGCGGCGTGGTTCGGGGAAAAGCACGCCGTCCGGCTACAATAACGCGGTGGAATTCACGCTGCGCGAGGCCGGTCCGGAGGATTTTGAACACCTTTGGGCAATCGACCAAAAGTGCTTTCCCGCAGGCATCGCATACACACGGCGAGAGTTGACCATTTACATGCGTCGGCGAGGAGCATTCACGATCCTGGCAGAAGCGTTGTGGGCCAATGAGGGTGCGATGATCGCCGGATTCGTAGTGGCGGAGTCGAATCGGCGGGGCGCCGGCCATATTATTACGATTGATGTTCTCCCGGAACACCAGCGGGCGGGATTGGGTTCGCAGCTTTTAAGGGCGGCGGAAGATCGACTGCGCCAGTCCGGTTGTCTGAGCATTCAGCTTGAGGCGGCTGTAAATAATGTGGCGGCGATCGCATTTTATAAGCGGCACGAGTACGACGTCGTTGGCAGCATTCCGCGGTACTATCCCGGCGATCTGAACGCCTTCGTGTTACAGAAGGGGCTGCTCTCAAAGGAAACTGCATAATCGTCAGGCTGATTTTGACGATACACCTTTGTGTCCGTGCAAACCCTTGACCGTGGGTATAGAATCCAAGCGCCCCCTAAGATCAATGATTGGACGAAGTTTGCATCTTTTATGAGGTGTCGCTCATCAAAAGTTGAGTAGATTACACTCAAGGTGAAATACATGTCGCAACAAAACACTGATCCTAAAGGCACAGAAAACAAGGGCGAACAGGCTCGTGCCCTGCCGGTTCTGCCGGTGCGCGATACCGTCCTGTTTCCCCATGCCGTTTTGCCCCTGACTGTTGGGCGGGAAAGCTCGGTCCAGCTGATTAATTCGCTGGGCGAGGACAAAACTATCGTTGTGGTGGCGCAGCGCGAGGCGCGCGTCGACGTTCCCCAACCGACCGACCTTTATACGGTTGGCAGCCTGGCGGTTGTCCATAAAGTCGTAAAAATGCCCAATCAGAGCCTGTTTGTTTTTGCAGAGGGCCTAGAACGGGTAAGGTTGTCGGAATTTACTCAGCTCGCGCCATTTATGCGAGCCCGGGTCGATACGGTTCCGGAAGTGATTCCGCCGGTCACTTCAGAAATTGAGGCGCTGCAGCGTAACGTTCTGACGTTGTTCCAGCAGATCGTGGCGGGATCGCCGACGTTATCCGACGAACTATCGACGGTCGCAACCAATATCGAAGAGCCGGGGCGGCTGGTGGATTTCATCGCGTCATCTTTGCCTTCGCTCTCGACTGCAGACAAGCAGGACACGCTCGAAACCACAGATGTCCGTGTGCGTCTGGAAAAAATTAACCAACATCTGGCGAAAGAGCAGGAAGTTCAGGCGCTCCGCAACAAAATTCAGTCAGAAGTGCAGGATCGAGTTCAGCAAACCCAGCGGGAATACTATCTGCGCGAGCAGATGAAGGCTATTCAAAAAGAACTGGGCGAGCAGGACGAAGGCCAGCGCGACAGCGAGGATCTGCGACAGAAAATCGAAGCTGCCGGCATGCCGGATGAAGTAAAAAAGGAAGCCCTCAAGGAATTGGGCCGGCTTTCGCGCATGTCTCCGATGGCCGCCGATTACGGCGTGACGCGTAACTACATCGAGTGGCTGGCCGTGTTGCCGTGGGCGAAGACTTCAGGCGGGGACGTGGACATCGTCAAAGCCAAGGAAGTCCTCGATGCCGATCACTACGATCTGAAGCGGGTGAAAGACCGCATTCTCGATTATCTGTCGGTTCGACGCCTGAAGCCGGGAATGAAAGGACCGATTCTGTGCTTCGTCGGACCTCCGGGTGTAGGCAAGACTTCGCTCGGCAAATCGATCGCGCGGGCGCTGGGACGGAAGTTCGTGCGCCTCTCGCTCGGCGGCGTTCACGATGAAGCCGAGATTCGCGGCCATCGCCGGACATATATCGGTGCGTTGCCTGGACAGATTATTCAGGGCATTCGCCGCGCCGAAACCAAAGATCCGGTCTTCATGCTGGATGAAATCGACAAGGTCGGGCGTGATTTTCGTGGCGATCCGGGATCGGCGCTCCTTGAAGCGCTGGATCCGGAGCAGAACGCAACATTCCGTGACAATTACCTCGACGTGCCGTTCGATCTGTCGAAGGTGTTGTTTATTACGACCGCGAACATGCTTGATCCGATTGCGGAGCCGTTGCGCGACCGCATGGAGATCATCGAACTGCAAGGCTACACGGAAGAAGAAAAGGTGCACATCGCATTCCAGTATCTGATTCCGCGGCAGATCGAAGAAAACGGAATTACCGCCGAGCAGATCGAATTTCCGGAAGAAGCGGTTCGCCACGTGATCCGGCATTACACGCGAGAAGCTGGAGTACGCAACCTTGAGCGCAATCTGGGCACGATTTGCCGCAAGCAGGCGCGCCGGATTGCCGAAGGCAAAACCGAGAAGCTGGTTGTGACTCCGGCGATCGTTCAGGAATTCCTGGGCGGGATCAAGATTCGCAGCGAAGGCGAAATTGCCGAGCGCACGAAACGTCCGGGAGTGGTTGTCGGCCTGGCATGGACCCCGGCGGGCGGCGACATTCTGTTCGTCGAAGCCAATACCATGAAGGGCAAAGGTTCGTTGAGCATTACCGGCCAAATTCAGGACGTGATGCGCGAATCCATGCAGGCGGGCCTCAGCTGGGTTCGCTCCAACGCGGCTCAACTGGGCATCGAGGAGGATTTCTTCGAGAAACGCGACATCCACATTCACGTGCCGGCGGGGGCGATCCCGAAAGATGGCCCCTCGGCGGGCGTGACGATTGTGACCGCTTTGGTATCGCTACTCACGGGCAGAACAGTACGGCCCTTGACCGCGATGACCGGCGAAATCACTCTCAGTGGAAACGTGCTGCCCATCGGCGGCGTGAAAGAAAAGGTCCTGGCTGCGAAGCGGGCGGGGGTGAAAGACATCATTCTTCCCGCCGAAAACAAAACCAACGTTGAGGAAGACTTGACGCCGGAGCAGCTGGAGAATCTTCACATCCACTATGTGAAAACCATCAACGAGGTGCTGGCGCTGGCTCTGCCGTCAGCACCCGCTGAACCGGTTCGGCACCAGGAACCGGTGCTTGTCGGACATCCAGTCGGGCTGAGCCACTAGATCCCTGCGTCCCCATCCCCCGACGGGGAAACCTGCTGAGGCCTTCTCCCTTCCGTTGTCGTGGATTTCTGCCGTTCTGTCTCGTTCACGCTCGGCTACAGGCTTGAATGTAACCTTAATCGTGCATGCCTCGCTTGCCGGCACGCTGCTTCCGCAACTATTTGTCTGAGAAAAATCGCCCTCGTCCGCGCCACGATGATGACCTTGTCGATCGCTGCGGGCGCCTTGTCCTTGTTTGTGCTCTCGAGAACCTGGTTCCATTCACCGTGAGAGCGTGAATCCTCCGCCCCCGGGTTGGGCACTGACGGGCATGAGCAGTCGGTTAATGAGAGGAACAGAGTCCACCAGCGCAAGCGGCATTGCAGTCGACCCAAGCCACATAGACGTAAAAACCATGTGTTTCATCGATGGAATTCCAGTTGATCTCTCTTGCGCGGTAAGTGCTGGCACAAGGTTGGGTCCGTGCCGGCAGGCGGTCAAGAAGCTACCTGATCTGGGGTCTTGGTGGAAGTGCTTCTGGCATCTTTCCACGGCCAGCTCAGACTAGATCGAAATGCTCCGTTAAGTGCCGGTTTAGTGGGCTTATTCGGGATATTTGTCGCCGAGATACTTGCCGAGATCGGATTCGAGCTGGGCGTAGTCGGAATGAATGAACGCGCGCAGCGCAGCTTCGGTAGAACTGCCTTCGCTTAGACGCTGCAAGACCCGCTGCAGGTCGCTCATTCCGTTTGTGTCGGTGATGAACTGTACCGCAGCGAGCGATTCATCGTAGGCGATGGCGGCCTGCGCAGGTGACAGGCTCATGAAGCTGCTTTCCATGGCGTTGAGCGGGATTTCCTTTTGATCGCGGAACATGGAAGCCAGCAGCTTTCCGTTGACGATCTGCTTGGGTTCGAGGGCTTGCGCGATGCCTTCGTTCAGCCACGAGGGGCAGCGTCCGGCGGAAAGCTGGTTGATAAAAGAATGAGCCAACTCGTGTTTGATGACGCGCGCCAGTTCCGGAGTTACGGAATCGATGCCGCGGATTGGGATGCGAAGCTTGCCGTCATTCAAGGCTCCGGTCCAGGAGGGTGCCTGGGTGACATCGAAGAAAGCCTGGTTGGTGTAGAGGGTGACCATGATGCTGTCATGCGGGGCGACTCCAAGAGTTCGGACCAGATCGTCGTAGTCGGATTCGAGCGTCTGAAGAAGTTGTTCGCGCAGGCTTTCGGGAGTGCGGTCGCCTTCGAATTTCAGAATGAAGTGACCGCTTTCTTTTTCCGAAAAGTTGGCTTCGGCGGCGGATTCATGCTCGGCGCGTTTGAGGTACTGCTCGACGAGTGCATCGGGGCGGAGCTCGAGGGAGTGTTTCCAGGTTTCGATTGCGTCTTTGGTGTGTCCATTGGCGAATTGGACATATCCGAGCACGGTCAAAGTGTCGGGAGAATCGGGCGCGTTGCGCGCAGACCTTTCCGCATAGCTCAAGGCCTGACTGGCGTTCCCGGTCCGGACGAGGAGCGAAGAATAATAGTTCAACAAAGTCGGGTCATCGGGGTCGAAGCGCAGGGCAGCTTCGAGGTGGGTGCGGGCTTTGGCGAAGTTGCCATGATCGAACTCGAATTTACCGGCGATGAAATTGCCGGCAGCGGCTTTTTTGGCGTTACCTGACGCCTCGAGGGCGGCGACGGCGTCGTCGTCGGCTTTGGCGTCATGGATCACCATGTCGTTTAAGGACGCATCATATTTATAGTCTTGGGTGGCTGGTGCGGGCAGACCGTGGGCATCGCTAGAGTTGAGGTTTTGAGCGGCTGGGGACGCTGGCGCGGCTCCGGTTTCGACGCGTTCCACCAGATCTTTGGGAACGGCGAAGGTGTTGTCGCCAACGTCGTACTCGACGCGGGTGCCGGATTCACGAACATGATCGGCGGCGATCGTACGTCCGTTCTTGAGGTGAATGACGTCGGCAGCGACCTGGCTGGGACGCCCGGCGGCGAGATACGCCAATAGTAATAAGGTGACAGTAAAGCGCACTGAGGCGCATTCTAAGAGACAAGGAACGGGGCGCGTAGGTGACCAAGGTAATTAGACTGGTGGGCGGGAAGACCACCGTAATGGCTGTACTGCTGGCAGCCACGGCGGCGTCGAGTCTGGATGCCAGCCGAGCTCCGGCAGGTGTGCAGTCAGCCGCGGTTCCGCGCGCCGGCACAGCGCAGGACCTCTATCTCAAGCTGAAAAGTGCAGGACTTGATCCGTCACGGGTGTATCGGATTCGCGATGTCACGCTGGACCGGGCTGCGGTGCACCTGACCTTGGACGATGGGGTTATCGGCTTTATGCAAGACGTCGGCGGCCATATCAGCGGAGCAGTTTTTGAGGGGGAAGGTGAAGTTCTGTTGTCGCCTCCGGATCGGACGGAAAGGTCCTCTATGGCACTTTTTACCGGGGAAGCCATACTGGAGGAGGCATTCACCACGGCGTTCATTCGCTTCAACGACAACACGTATGCGGAACTGCAGCCGTATCTGCTGAGGGCCGATGAACCTGGAGATTTCTTATCGCGATGGAACGATGCTGCCCGAATTTTTGCGGAGGGCGATGCGCTGAGGTTGTTCCTGACGTACAGCCGGGGTTTGCCGGTGACCGGTGTGGAAGAAAAAAGTTCACCGGCGGAGGCCACGTCCGATCAGTTTTTGCACGTCCGTCTTTTCGGGAAAAAGTTGGGGGCGTTCGATGTCGGTTTTGATTCCGAGGCTCCGGAGCAAGTTTGGGCAGGTCGCCAAAAGACCGTTGACGGGATTGACTTTTATGACATGTGGACCTCGTTCTCAGTGGCCGCACCGAATGCCACGTCCCGCGAACGGAACTCATCCGATCGAGGCCACTCATTTTTCGAAGACGTTAAGATAACGGATTACAAGATTCGCGCGAAGGTGACCCCGCCGACTCGACTCGAAGGGGAAACCCGCATGCACGTCGAGGTGCAGCACGGAGGTCGGCGTGCGCTGTTGTTCGAGCTTTCGGGTTCGCTCGACGTGTCGTCGATCGAACTGAACGGCTCGCCGCTGGAATTCATACACAATCCGCCATCACAAGGAAGCCAGCATGCGCGGCCGGGGAACGACCTGGTGGCGGTGGTGCTGCCACAAACGGCCCGCAGTGGGCAAGCCTTCGACCTGCGATTCGTTTATTCGGGCGATGTTTTGTCGGAAGCCGGGCCAGGGCTGCTGTATGTCGGTGCGCGCGGCACCTGGTACCCCAATGCGGGGACGGGGATGGCGAACTTCGATCTGCAATTTGAATATCCTTCGGGTTGGACGCTGGTGGCAACCGGAAAGGAAGTTGAGCAGCCGGAGGGCACTGCCGATGCGAGCGCGTTTGAGAAGCGCGCAGATGACCGCACCAGCCGCTGGGTTTCGCAAAGGCCGATTCCAGTTGCGGGTTTCAATCTTGGAAAGTATCAGCGGGCAGTGGCGAAGGCGGGAGACGTGACGGTCGAGGCATATGCGACTTCGGTGGTGGAAAACAGTGTCCCACAGAATCAATCGCAAATGGTACTTCCTGATCGTGCCCCGACCATTGCCAAACCGGGCAACAATCCTGAGCCGGCGCGCCCGGGAGTGACAACGCCGCCCGCGGGCGCATCTCCTGCACGGAATGCGCAAAGTGTCGCCAATGATGCTGCTGCGGCAATCGGTTTCTTCTCTCGATATTTCGGTCCTTACCCGGCGGACACATTGATTCTGACGCAGATGCCGGGGAAGGAAAGCCAGGGATGGCCGGGGTTGATTTATCTCTCAAGCTTTGCGTTTCTGAACAGTGAAGAACTTTCGCGAATGTCGGGCACGGACGCCGATAAGCTGATTGCGCAAAAAGTGGTCATCCCGCACGAAACTGCCCATCAATGGTGGGGGCATCTGGTGGACAAAGCAACCTACCGGGACCAGTGGTGGGTGGAGGCTTTGGCGAACTACAGCGCACTGATGTTGCTCGAGTCGGAGAACCCAGCGCAGTTCCACCAGATTATGGACAAGTATCGCGACGATCTTTTGGTAAAGAGCGATACGCGGCTACTGCTCGACGATGGTCCGGTTACGCTGGGCACGCGCCTCTCTAATTCCGAGTTCCCGTCTGGATACATTGCGATCAGCTATGGCCGCGGAACCTGGCTCTTTCATATGTTGCGTAGCATGATGCGTGACGCGGAAACAGACGCGCCGGGAAAAACACCCGAGTCGCGGGAGGAACCATTCCTGCGCGCGCTGCATACTCTGCGGGAAAAATGCGAAGGCCGGTCGATCACGACGTCTGAGTTGCTGACGGTGTTTGAGCAACAATTACCTCCATCGGCCCGGTTCGAACAACGAAAATCGCTGGATTGGTTCTATCAAGGTTGGATCGACGGCACCGCGATTCCTATTTATGAACTTTCGCAGCTGAGGTTTGTCGATCGGGAGGGAGGAACTTTGGTGAGCGGTATGCTCGAACAGAAATCTGCTCCCGATAACCTGGTTACATCGGTTCCAATCTACGCTTCAGTGCGAGGAAAGCTAACGTTGCTGGGCAGGGTTTTCGCCGACGGGCCGGAGACTTCTTTTCACTTCATGGCTCCAGCAGGCACACGGAAGGTCGTAGTTGATCCTCACGATACGGTTTTGCGAAGGGTACACTAAGGCGCGTTAAGCTTCCCGTGTCGCGTTTGGGAAAGATTCCGCGGTTTGTACCAATTTTTTCCCAATCTGAAATGCGTGGCGGGGTTGTTTTCTTCCGGCGCGGCAGTAAGGGCTGCAAATAGTGATCTTACGAGGTTCTTTCTGGCCGCTGGGCCGGGGCTCGATTGGGCGTTTGATTGCAATTCTTGCCTTCGTCACCGAGGGTTCTCAAATGACCACTGTTACTTCTACGCCGAATGCTAACGTGCCGGAACTGGCTTTTTTGTCCACCTTTGTAGAAGCCAAACCTGCCGTGGTTCTGTTGGTGGAGGACGAAGAATTCCTGCGGCAAATGGCTGGCGGAGTTCTGGAGTCGGCGGGTCATCGGGTGTTGCAGGCTTCGAATGCACGTGAAGCAGCGGGACTTTTCGATCGCTACGGCCAGATCATCGACCTGGTGGTCACAGATGTGATTCTGCCGGGGAAAAACGGACGGTACTTAGTCGAGGAGATGCGCACGGACAAACCTGAACTGAAGGTGATGTTCATATCCGGATATGCAGAGACGGCGGTAAATCAGCGGCTTCGCGAAATCCGCGGGGACGAGTATCTGTCGAAACCCTTTTCTGCTGATTCTCTGTTGAAGAAAATCAACCAGATGGTTCGGCATTGAGTGCCGGCGGGTCTGGACGCCTCGGAATGATAATGATAGTGGCGCGGGTTAGGGTGCGCGCGCGTTTTGACGGTTCGCACTGTCAAACTCGGGTCGGGCGCGTGTTCGTTAAGTCGAGGTTTGGTGTCGCAGGTTCGTCAAAACTCTTTAAGCGCCGAGAACGCAAAGGGTACAAAGGAACGCAAAGGGCCCGAAGAGGGAGCTTAGCGGCAAAGAGCACGAAGGTGCCCGTGGGAAAGTTTTCGGCCCACGATCTCCAGAATATTTTAGTGGATGATCGTGGGTTTCCCCAGCACGACGACATCGACCCGACGATTGGCAGCGCGGCCGGCTTCGGTGTCGTTGCTGGCAACCGGATGGAACTCGGCATAGCCGGCAGCTGAGAGCAGTTCCGGCGGAAATTGATATTGCATGATCAGCCTCCGTACGACTTCTGAGGCGCGGGCAGTCGAGAGCTCCCAGTTAGAGTTGTACTGCGAATTGTGAATGGGTCGATTATCGGTGTGTCCTTCGATGCGGACACGGTAGCCGCGCGCGGCAAGCATGTTTGCAAGCCTTCCGAAAACTGCCTGTGAATTGGTTTGAATTTCGGTCGACCCGCTTTCAAAAAATCCGGCCTCCTGCAAACTGATGACCAATCCTTCGGATGACTTTCTGATCGAAACTTCTCCTTGAGCGATCTCTTTTTTCAGAGCTCCCTCTAATTCCTGGCGCAGATCGTTCATCTCACGAGTGTCCTCACGAGGCGCCGGGCGGGGAACGGCAGCTGTCGTTTCCGGCTTCAGCAGCGCGGGTGGTATCTGCAGCGTCTGGCCACTTTGGTTGATTGCAGAGGCATCACCGTTGTTGAAGGCATATTGGATGGCCTGCGCCAGCTCCACCACTTTTCTTTTGTCGACCTGCGCGACTGAATACAGAACCACGAAAAACGCAAAAAGCAAGGTTACAAAGTCGGCGTAGGACACCAGCCAACGCTCGTGGTTCACATGGGGCTTGCGGATCCTGCGTGGTTTCATTGTCCGGTTCCGGCTGCGGCCTACTGTGCCGCGGGCTTGGTCTTGTCTTTATCATTGTCTTTCGTCGTGCCGTCTTTGCTCTTGTCTTTTGATAGGAAACCCAGCAAGCGCGTCTCCAGCATTTTGGGATTCATGCCTTCGAGAATGCAGACCACGCCCTCGACCGTCACCTCACGCATGACTTGCTCTTCGCGAATCCGGGTGCGTAACTTGCCAGCCGATGGAAGGAAAAAAAGATTGGCTGCCCCGACCCCGTAAAGCGTAGCCACAAATGCCACGGCGATGCCGCGGCCAACTTCGTCGATCTTGTCCAAGTGTTGCATCACCTGGATCAAACCCATGACTGCGCCAATGATGCCGATGGTGGGCGAGAAGCCGCCGGCCGATTCGAAGACTTGGGGGATGCGATCTTCGAGTTCGGCTTTGTGACTTAGTTCGAGATCCATGATGCCGCGCAGTTCCTGTGGTTCGGTTCCGTCCACGGCCAGCATGAGGGATTTCTTCAGGAAAGGCTCGACGATCTTTTCCAGCTTGTTATCCAGGGAGACGATGCCGTCACGCCGTGCCTGTTTGGCAAACTCTACTAGTTCCTGCACTCGCAACATGTCGTTCTGCTGGGGCTCGAAGAACACGCGCGCCAGTTGTCGGGCGGCATCGGTCACCACAGGCAGAGGGAACTGAATGAGGACTGCGCCGATGGTTCCACCGAAGACAATCATGGCAGCGGTGGGCTGCAGGACCTGGGACAGTTTGCCGCCCTCGATGAGCAGGCCGCCCACGATCCCGCCGACTCCTAAAATCACGCCGCCCCATGTCGCCTTGTCCACGGTTACCTTTCGACGCGTCCTTTCTGAGCATGATTGGAGTTGGAGGCCAGGTGCGCACCGAGAGAAGAAAGCGAGACTGCGGCCGCTTGCATGACCTTCTGGCGAAATTGCACGACCTTCGCCATTACTTCCTCAGCGCTTTCGCGGACCAGGATTTTTTCACCGTTCAGCAGAGTGATGACGGTGTCTGGAGCTTGTTCGACGAACTTGATGAGGTCTGAATTGACGACCAGGCTGCTGTTATTCAGCCGAGTTAGTTGGATCATCGCGCCTCCTATGGGCACACTCCAGCAGAAGTGCAGAGACCTTAACATTCTTCATCGGCAGACTGGCAGAGGGGTTGGTCGCTATGTCGTTTCCGGCCTATTACTAAAGGCACACCGTGCTGAGTTCGCGCCTGCTAAAGCCGAATTCCGATTCCGTCGATGGGATGACTGAAGGCAAAGGTTCCGGCCGCAAGGCAGAGAACAAAGCCTCCAAAAGACCAGGGAGGCGGTTCCAGCAAGACGGAGCCAATTCAAACAAGGAGAAGTTCAAATTATGTTAAGCATCCTGAGTAATCCGGCCTCCCTGGCCGCTGAGAACCAGTTGGGCATCACAAACATGTCGTTGCAGAACACGTTGTTGCAGTTGTCATCCGGCCAGCGCATCAACAGCGGCGCGGATGATCCGGCAGGGCTGGCGATTGCGAACGGGTTGCAGGCCAACATTTCGGCACTTACCCAATCGGCCAGCAATGCCAATGACGGCGTCGGCGAATTGCAGGTAGCTGACGGCGCGTTGGCGCAGGTCACCACACTGCTGAATCAGGCAGTGACACTGGCGACCGAATCGGCCAGCGGCACCGTGTCTGATAGTCAGCGCGTGGCGATTCAGGCGGAATATTCATCGATCCTGTCAGAAATCAACCGCATTGGCACCAACACCACGTACAACAGCAGCCAGGTTTTCCAGAACGTTGGCGATGCCACCAGCACCGCGACAAATCTAGCGGCCACTACAACTCTTGGCGGTCAAGGTGGTTTCGCGACCAGCGCGGACAACGGCCTGAGCCTTAACTCAGCATTACTGTCTGGCGCCAACAACCCCTCTGGCCTCACGCTTACCATCAACGGAAATACGGTTTACACTGCGCAAGCGACTGATACTGTGCAGAACCTGGTCGACGCCGTCAACGCCACAGGACAGTTCACCGCCAGCGTGGCCAGTGGCAGCCTGGTAATTACGGCTATTGGTAATACGACTGCCCCAACTGTGGCGGGCACTCTTACCACGAACGCGCATACGGTGCTAGGTGCGTTCACCGGCACTGCAGGATCCTCCACTGCTGTCACCGTCACAGCCAGCGACGGCTCCGGCCGACACGTGACCGTGACCGACAACGGCGGGCTGACGGTGCAGAACTTGATCACTGCCATTGACAATTCGCAGGAAGGATTTGCTGCGGAACTGAACAATGGCTCTTTGGTGATCACCGACATGAACGCTCCAACTGACTCGCCTGCGATCAGTGGCACGATGACGACCGGCGTGCTGGGCGCGTTCTCATCTTCGACCGGGCCGGCGCTGACCAGCATTTACCTCAGCGATTCGACCTCGGCCGGATCGAGCGCGATCACGGTGGGGATCGGTGCCATCAGTTCGTCGAGCATCGCGGATGGCAACGGCGGTAACGCTGTGAACTTGTCGAACACCAATCTGTCGACTCAGGGCGCGGCGGAAAGTGCAGTGAGTTCGATCAACCAGGCCATTCAGAACGTGGCCAGCATGCGCGGTTCGCTCGGCGCCAGCATCAACCGGCTGCAGAGCGCCGGAAACGTCATCAACGCTCAGGTGCAGAACCTGACTGCAGCCGAGGATGGCATTACCGCCGCGGATATTCCGTCGACGGTGGCCAATCTCACCAAGTATTCGATTCTGGAACAAACCGGCGTAGCCGCTTTGTCTCAGGCCAACCAGATGCAGCAGCTGGTGCTCAAACTGCTGCAGTAATGCCTCCGGGGAAGGAGGGTGGTCTTGCCGCCCTCCTTATCTTTTTTGAAACCGAGTTTCGAAAACGAAAACTTGGCGTAAGAAGAGAGATGACGAGGCAAGGGTCGAGCGCGTTGCAGGCAGTCAAAATGCAGGCAGAACATCGCTGAAATACGCCTCGACGGAGGAATTATGGGGATCACGCTGAATCCGAGCACACTGCTGAATGGGCAAGGCCTTGATGTAAGCACACTGGTCACAGAGGTTTTGGCCAATCAGAGCGGGGAACTTACAGTTCTGGAGAATGAGCAGTCGACGCTTTCGACCAATGCTGGGCTCCTGCAAGGCATTAACAACGACCTGAATTCATTGGCTACTGCGGTGCAAGGGCTGGCCGATCCCACCGGAGCACTGGCGGCGATGGCGGCAAACTCCTCCGATTCGAACATTCTGACTGCAAGCGCTGAAACGTCGGCAACCGCCGGCACGCATTCCATAGTGGTGGATACGCTGGCCAGCGCAGGCATGATTTACAGCGAACCCATGACGAACGCGAACACATCATTCTTGGCCAGCGGATCGAGCAGCGGGGATATTCAACTGCAGGTTGGCGGATCGAATGGCACGACCTACGACCTTCCTATAACCGCAGGCTCCAACGACACCTTAAGCACGCTCGCCAGCTATATCAATCAGCAGAGCACACAGAACAATTGGGGCTTGTCTGCCAGCGTGGTCAGTGATGCCAACGGCTCGCGCCTGGCGATCTATAGCCAGTCCACCGGAACCAGCACTGCTCTCGCGATTTCCTCGAACAACACGAACCTGAGTTTTGCGGCGCCAGTTGGCGGAACTGACGCGACCTTCACGCTTGATGGCGTTCCATTTGAGACGCAGACCAATGCCGTGACAGGGGCGATTCCCGGGGTCACGCTGAATTTGGCCAGCGCCGATCCCAATACTACGGTTCAGCTCACCGTCGGCGCTGACGTCAATCAGGCCACGCAGGCCATCAACAATTTTGTCAGCGCTTACAACACTGTTATCGGCGACATCAATCAACAGTACACGGTCAGCTCTTCCACGAATAACGAAGGTCCGCTGGCTGCAGACAGCGCCCTGCGGTCCCTGCAAACCAGCCTACTTAACGACGTTACCTACTCGGTGGCAGGCAGTGGCGGCACGGTGAATCTGGCGTCGCTTGGCATCAGCATGAACGATGATGGCACGCTCACCGTGGGCAACAACGCCAGCGGCCAGAGCCTGAGCCAGGTGCTGCAGAACGATCCCTCCAGCGTGCTCAATTTTTTTCAGAACGCTTCGTCCACCGGATTCGCCAACAACTTCAACAATGACCTGACCAATCTGACCGACCCTACGGCAGGCGTTCTGAACGCCGACATCGCCCAGAACCAGACCCAGCAGCAGAACCTGACTTCCGACATCGACGAGTTCCAGCAACAGCTTCAATCGCAACAGACGGCTTTGACGCAGCAATTCAATCAGGTCAACTCCACCTTGCAGGAATACCCAGCCACGCTGAACGAAGTCACGTCTTTGCTCGCCGGCCTGACAGGTTCTTCTACGACGTCAAGCACATCCTCCAGCTCTTCGACAACTCTTTAACAAGCCATGAACAACCCTCGAAACGCATACCGTGAGGCGGCTGTAAGTGGAGGCAACCCGGTCCAGTTGGTCATTCGCCTTTACGAACAAATCATCCAGGACATCAGTCAGGCGGTTAAGGCGATCGAAACGAATGAAATCGAGCTGCGGACAGCGAAAATTAACCACGCGATTCTGGTAATTGCTCACCTGCAATCGCAACTCGATTTCGGGACGGGACCGGCGCCAGCTCGCCAACTCAGCGCATTCTATGATTCGGTGCGCAGCGGTCTCGTGCGGGCGCAGTTTCGCGGGTCGAAAGAATTGCTCGCTCAACAAATCACCGACCTGCTCGAAGTCCGATCCGCCTGGATGGAAGTGGAACGGGAAGATACAGGATCGACGTCTAATGCGCCCGCGATTGCTGGGGCTGCCGCTGACGATGCCGAGCCCATGGTCGCAAGCTGGAAGGCCTGATGTCAGGGGCAGCGGTCGAAATTCTGCAGCGAGTGAACACCTCGCTGGCCGCTGCGATCAGCCGTTTTCAGCCCGAACATACCCGCGCTTCCGCCATCCAAGCGGAAGAACTTTCCGCCCTGCGCAAAGAGATTCGTTGTGCCGCGAATTGCATACGTGAACTGCCGCCGCATGCTACGAACGAACCGGCACTCGAAAAACACCTCTCCGATTTCCGCCATCATCTCGAACAGCTAAAGCAGGTCCTGCCGGCGCTCCATGCGCGTTTGCTGGCGGAGCAAGCGCGGCTATCTCAAACGCAAACGCAGATCAATGCTGCTGCGGCCTGGGTCGAGGCTAATCAAAGAACCCTGTAAACTGGATGTCGAATCGGCTGGCTTCCATGCTCGACTTCTCCCGCTTCCAGCTTCTGACCTTCGATTGTTATGGCACGCTCATCGATTGGGAATCCGGCATCTTTTCCGCATTGCGTCCGATTCTCTTCGCTCACGGCGTAACCATCTCCGATGCCGTGCTGCTCGAGTTGTATGGCGAACTCGAGGCGGAAGCCGAGGGCGGAGAATACTCGACCTACCGCAACGTGCTTGAATCGGTCGTACGGAACCTGGGCGAGCGTTTGGGGTTTGAGGCGTCAAATGCGGAAGCTCGCGCCCTCCCAGAATCCGTTGCCGGTTGGCTGGCTTTTACCGACACGGTCGAATCTCTTCGTCGATTGAAACCGCGATACAAGCTTGCAGTTATTTCCAATATCGACGACGATCTCTTTGCTTCAACCGCGCCGAAGCTCGGCATCGTATTCGACGAGATCATCACTGCTCAGCAAGCCGGGTGTTACAAGCCGTGCAAACAACTGTTCGAACTGGCACAGCAACGTTGCCGTGTTCCCGTCGATGAATGGCTGCACATCGGGCAAAGCATTTACCACGACGTGATTCCGGCGCAGGATCTCGGAATCTCGACTGTCTGGGTGAATCGTCCATCCGCGCGGGCTGGAATCGGCGCCGTGAAGCCAGCACAAGGGAAGCCCGATCTTGAGGTCCCAAACCTGACCACATTGGCGGACATCGCGCTCCACCTCTGACTCGCATCTTTCGTTGATTCAGTATTAGACTGGTTTTTCTGCCGCCTACTCATTCGGCAAAGCCAGCATCTTGGAGAAGCCATGACCGTCGCCGCTCGTGTTAATCCGCTTTCGTACCTCACCGATCAGATCAGCGACCTTAAAGCTAAGGGCACGCATTTTCGCCTACGCGTTCTCGACGACGAGCAAGGTCCCGTTTGCACTTTCGACGGAAAGAAAGTGATCAACCTCGCCTCGAACAACTACCTGGGGCTCACAACGCACCCCAAGTTGCGCGAAGCCGCGCTTGCAGCCACGCGAGAATACGGTGTCGGTTCCGGCGCCGTCCGCACGATCGCCGGCACCATGAAAATTCACATGGAGTTGGAGGAAAAAATCGCTCGCTTCAAGAACGTCGAAGCCTGCGTGGTTTTTCAATCCGGATTCACCGCCAACGCTGGTACCGTGTCTGCTGTTCTGGGCAAAGAGGATTTCATCATCTCCGACCAGCTCAACCATGCTTCGATCATCGATGGAGCGCGTCTTTCTCGCGCCAAGATCCTCGTCTTCAATCACAAAGACATTGCTCACGCAGAACAACAACTCGCCAGTGTGAAAGATCAACCAGGGAAAAAGCTGTTGATCACCGACGGCGTTTTTTCAATGGATGGCGACATCGGGCCGCTCCCGGCACTCTGCGATCTTGCAGAAAAATACGGAGCCATCATGATGGTTGATGACGCTCATGCTTCCGGCGTCCTTGGCCGCAACGGCCGCGGTACGGTCGACCATTTCAAAGTTCACGGACGCGTCGACATTCAGGTCGGCACGCTTTCGAAAGCAATCGGCGCCCTCGGCGGATACGTCTGCGGCACGCGCGATCTGATCGACTTTCTCTACCATCGCGGCCGTCCATTCCTGTTTTCAACGTCGCATCCGCCGTCGGTCGCGGCCACTTGTATCGCGGCCTTCGACGTTCTCGAAAGCGAACCCGAGCGCATCGATCAACTCTGGCAGAACACGCGCTTCTGGAAAAAAGAACTTGGCCTGCTCGGCTTCAACATCGGCGGAGTGAACACTCCTGCCAGCGAAACGCCGATCACTCCAATCATCATCGGCGACGGCAAACTCACCATGGACTTTTCGCGCGAACTTTTCAATCAAAGCGTCCTGGGCACGGGCATCGCGTTCCCCACCGTCCCGGAGGGCAAAGCTCGCATCCGCACCATCATGACCGCGACGCATACACAAGACCAGTTGCAGCAGGCGCTTGAAATCCTCAAGCGCGTTGGCAAAAAAATGAGTATTCTTAACTGATTCGACTGAAGGAGGCGAACCAACTTGCGGATGCTTCTTCACTGGCTGATCACCGCTTTAGCGGTCTGGATTACGTCGCGTCTGGTTCCTGGATTTGAAGTCAGCGGCGCCGCTGCCGCTTTGATCGCCGCGGTTGTGATTGGATTCGTCAACGCCACACTTGGCCTTTTTCTAAAAATCGTCACCTTCCCGCTCACGATCCTTACGCTCGGTCTGTTCTGGTTCATCGTCAACGCATTCATGATCGAGCTGGCTTCGGTGCTGGTTCCCGGCTTTCACGTGCGTGGTTTTGGGGCCGCGTTCTGGGGCAGCATTGTGTTGACGCTGGTAAACATGTTCTTGAAGTGGCTGGTGCTGCCTGCGAAAGCCAATAACATCCCGCACTAACTGCTGGCTGAATGTCGATGGATTCTCCTATGCGCAAGACTTTCTTGTCCGCTGTACTTCTGACCGCCGTCATTTCTTTTGCCCAGGACTCGCGCCACTTCACGTTTCACTATGACTTCACCGTCAAGAATCTGCCGGCGGATAGGAAGGTCCGCATATGGATGCCGGTCGCGCAAAGCGATGCCTATCAGGAAGTCCATATTGTCTCGGCGAAGGGCGATCTTCCATTAAAACAAACTGGCGAATCGAAATTCGGCAACGAAATCTACTACGCTGAAACCTCGCATCCGCCGGGCAACGAGCTGCATTTCGACATCGAATACGACATCATTCGCCATGAGCGCGTTGCGCTTTCCCCCAACGCACATCTGACAGATGTCTCGCTCTCATCGGCGGAACGCCAGCAATACCTTCAACCCGACACACTTGTCCCGATCACCGGCCTTCCCGCCGATCTGGCAAAGCAAGTCACGCAGGGCAGGACACAGCCGCTCGACAAAGCCCGTGCCATCTACGATTACGTCTTCACCACCATGCGCTACGACAAAACCGGCACCGGTTGGGGTCGCGGCGACGTTCTGTACGCGTGTGACGCCAAGAAAGGCAACTGCACCGACTTCCATTCGCTGTTCATTGCGATGGCCCGCTCGCAAGGCATTCCCGCGCGCTTCGAAATTGGTTTCCCTTTGCCTGCCGACAAACATTCTGGAGAAATCGCCGGTTATCACTGCTGGTCTGATTTTTACATCGACGGCAAAGGTTGGATTCCCGTCGACATCTCTGAAGCGTGGAAGCATCCGGACAAACGCGACTACTTTTTCGGATCCCACGATGTGAACCGCGTGCAGTTCAGCCTGGGCCGTGACCTTGCGCTCAATCCCGCGCAGGACGGCAAACCGCTCAATTATTTTGTATATCCGTACGTGGAAGTTGAGGGTCGCGAATTTCCTAACATCTCAATGGCGTTTTCATTCGCCGCCGCCGATTCCACGCCGACCGAAGCCAGCCACTGAATTGACCGCACCCGCGAGCCATGCCAGTTCACTTTGTCGTTGCCAGGGAATCCGCCAAACTCAGCAAGTTCCTGGGAACGACGCGTATTACTCCTCTGCGGGGGCTGTCGATATCGGCAATCAGGAAAAACGAAATCGACACGATCAGGGGGAGGGTCGTGAATAGGACTCCCGCCATCTTCGACTGTCCTCGCGCGCCATAGCCAAGCAGCACATTGCAGAAGACCGCGATTGCTCCCATCATGATCCACGCTGCCGCCGGAATCCGGTTCCACCACGCCGCCTGTGTGTACCCTGACGAGTTCAAGACGTCATTCATGCCTGAGACAACCAGCGCAGCCATCGGCGTCGGCTGCGCCATCGCCGGGCCCCGAACGCCTGCCCACAAATCCGCCTGCAACTTGTCGGTGCGCTGGTTGACCAGCGCCAGATCTTCACCGTTCAGCGTATAGAAGAGGATGCGTTCCTCAAGATACTTCCTAAGTTGTTCTTTTAAGTTTGGCGTATTGTCGCCCGGCAACAACTCCAAGCGCAGATACTCGGTTCCGATCGCGTTGGCCTCTTCTTCTTCAAGATTTTTTCGCTGGTCATACCGGCTGACGGCCATAGAGAAAGTAAATCCGATGATCAGGCCCAGCAATGTTAATGAGGCTCCCAGGATCAGGTTAAGATCGTCGCGCTGCTCCGCCTCGATTGGCGCGGGCCGGCGCTTACGAAAAAAAACTCCGATCTGCACCGCCAGCAACATCAGGATGAGAAAGACAACAAAAACTTCAATTGGACTATCCCACATCATTATTGGCCGACCTTTCTCTGGTACCGGAAGTCCGCTCTTGCTTTGCCTTAGCGCCGGGCAAGGATGAAATTGGATTATAGGCTCAACGCGCCACTTGCTTAAATCGTACTGTTCATCCATGCTAAAAGAGGAGCGAATTCAGCCGGCATCCATCCGGGAACGGGCTCCGGCTGCTTCCTAAGACATACTGCATGCTAGATCTGAGTTTTGTTCGCGAGCATATTCCGCAAGTGGAAGAGATGTTGCGCCGTCGCGGCATGAATCCCGCCGACACACTCAAGGACTTCGCCGATATTGACGCACAGCGCCGCCAGGCCATCACCAGCGCCGAAACCATGAAGGCGCAGCGCAATCGCGTCTCGGAAGAAATCGCCAAGCTGAAAAAGGCTGGCGAGAATACAGATGCGCAAATGGCAGAAAGCAAGGGCCTGCGCGAGACCATCAGCCAGCTTGAAAAGGCCGCTGAAGAATACGATGGCCGCCTGCGCGAAATTCTCACCGGCCTTCCCAACATACCCCATGACAGCGTGCCCGTCGGCAAAGATGCCGACGCCAATGTGGAGGTGCGGCGCTGGGGCACTCCGCCGAAATTCGATTTCAATCCCAAGCCGCACTGGGAGCTGGGCGAGCAGCTCGGCATCCTCGATCTGGAGCGTGCCGTAAAACTTACCGGGGCGCGTTTCGCTGTCTACTGGGACCTGGGTGCGCGTCTGGAGCGCGCTCTGGCCAATTTCATGCTCGATCTGCACATCGGACCGCAGGGCTACACGGAAGTTCTGCCGCCGTTTCTGGTGAATTCGGAATCCATGTACGGAACTGGCCAGTTGCCCAAGTTCGCTGACGATCTTTTTCGGGTTTCACACGGAGATAAGAACTTGTGGCTGATTTCAACCGCCGAGGTCCCCGTGACCAACCTCTATCGCGATGAAGTTCTCGATGAATCGCGATTGCCGATTTCGCTCACTGCGTACACTCCCTGTTTTCGCAGCGAAGCGGGTTCTTACGGAAAAGATGTGCGCGGCATCATTCGCCAGCATCAGTTTCAGAAAGTCGAACTGGTGAAATTCTCCAAACCCGAAGATTCCTACGAGCAGTTGGAAAAGCTGACTCACGATGCCGAGGAAGTTCTGCAGAAACTCGGCCTGCCCTATCGTGTGATGGCGTTGTCCACCGGAGACATGAGCGCATCTTCAGCGAAAACGTACGATTTGGAAGTGTGGCTACCCGGGCAGCAACTCTTCCGCGAGATCTCTTCCTGCTCCAACTTCGAAGCGTTTCAGGCCCGTCGCGCCAACATTCGTTTTCGCCGCCAGGGCAAGACCAAACCCGAGTTCGCCCATACGCTCAACGGCAGTGGCCTTGCCGTTGGCCGGACCTGGGTTGCGATCGTCGAAAATTATCAGCAAGCCGACGGTACGGTGATGATCCCCGAGGTTCTGCGCCGGTACATCGGTGCCGATCGCATCACGCCGAAGAAATTTTAATTTCGCCACACTCAAATTGTGCTCCGATCCAGCGCAAGCGCACCGACTCCGCGATTCCGCGTAAACATTCGTAAATCTCTGCAAAATAGTGTGATGGGCCAGGGCAAACGGCAATTCTCACGGTAGAATTACTCGCATCGCAAACATCATCTCCAGGAAGCCTCTCCGAGTCTTATGAACAACGTTTGCCTCTGCCCATGTCTGTTGGCGTTGCTTCTTCTTTCCGCCGCCCTCGCTGCTGCGCAGGGCGGTGCCCCGATGGAAGAACCGAATATGGGCAACCTGCGGCACGGTCGTCATATATGGATCGTTCTCGGGCGATCAAGTGGCGGCGACTCAGAGGACTCGACCGAAGACCTGAGAGCGTTTAATCAGGCGATGGCTATGCAGGCCACGGATGATCAAGTTGCCATTTATAGTTCGATGGTCAAAGAAACGGAGACCGCGCTCGGTGCACTTCAAACACTTGCTGGGCAAAGCAAAAAGGGCTCCAACACCAGCCAATCTTCCGCCTCCACGGGCACTCTGAGTCAAGCCATTGAGATGGCGCGTAGTGAAAGCCGGCAGTTTGTGGCGTCACTCTCAAAAGCCCAAGCCCTCGGCCTCCGCGACATAACAGTGAAACT
This sequence comes from Terriglobales bacterium, assembly GCA_036392935.1. Lineage (GTDB taxonomy): Bacteria > Acidobacteriota > Terriglobia > Terriglobales > Acidobacteriaceae > DASVWZ01. Next base: position 57,690 of record DASVWZ010000147.1, read on the forward strand.
GAACAAACTCGATGCTGAACTCGCTGAACAGTCTGCCGGGTTGAAAGTGAGTACCGAAACCACGCCGGACGCGGCACCGATTGAAAATGCGAAGACCCTGGGCCAAACACTAAGCGCCTTTCATACCGAACAACTCGGCCTTGGAAACGAAATGGGCATCCAGGACATCGGCGGAGCGCAAGCCTTCACTCTGGATATTCTTGCAGTGAACAGCACCCTCGAGATCGAGAAAAAGACCGTGGCCATGACGATTCAGGGGACGATCTCTCGTGGCTCGACTGACGTGGACCATAACCAATTGACCCTTCAGTTGGTTGCGGACGCGTCGGATCTGCAGGAAAGCATCACAGAGATTTTGCGCGCGAAACTCGATGGCGGGCAGCGATGCGGCGACCGCCTTTATGTTAGGTGGGCAACGCTCGCGGCACAAGAATTGGCAGTTACCCTGCGAACCCAACTTCAAGTGCAGCGCTGGACTTGCTACCTGTCGTCAAACCTGGGGGAACCACAAGAATTGGTCGAAGGGACCGGCGGCGTTGAGTTGAAGGTCACGCCGACGATCGAAGCGAATAACCAGGTCCGGCTGGTGGCGGAGGTCAGCAAGGTCGATAACACGGGATTGGTCGCCGATCAGATCCGGTCCGGTACCCTCGGCGCGGCTTTAAGGACCGCAGCTGTCCAGGCGCTGACGCCTGCAGTCGGCGCGGAAATGGACTTCAAAACTGTGCTGCCCCCGGCGGCTCAAAACAGTGTCACTGCCCGTAAGATCGAATTTCGCGAAGCGGGTGGGCTGCGCATTTTGCTGGATGGCGACATCCCTATCTCCGACGATCAGATTCGAGCGTTGATCACTCAGCTAAGAAACCGTCAAACGGCGCAGGGCAGCCCACAACAGTAGGAGAGCTGGTCTTGAAAGGTTTAACTACGAAATCCTTGCGTTCCCCGGGCATTTTCCAGCATCCTAAGATTGTCAACTTTTGGGCCAGAACATAGACTTTGAATAGTGCGCAAGCCAATTCGACCATTACCACCGTCCCCGGCGTCCCGATGAAGGGGGTCTGGACCACAATCCGCGATTACATTCTTTGGTCCTACGAGCGCGGGACCATCCAGTATGACGTGATGGTCACACTCATTCTGCTGTTTGTTTTTCTCTCGCCTTATTGGATCAACTATCGAGACAAACCGGTGGAGCATAATCCACATCGAACCGGGGTGGTCGTTACAACCGACGGCAAGGGCGGTTTCATCTACCAAATTGAAGCCCGCGCCGTGAATGGCCAGGACGATAAAGCGATCCGAAGTCAACTGCTCAGCGTGATCGAGCCAATAGCGGGCGAAGTCACGATTTCCAATTATGAAGCTGTGCGCGACCAAGCAGGAAACGTTCAAGCCTACAAAGTTTGGGTACAGCGGTAGGCTTATGAAACTTTCCTGGCTGTTTGCGGTCGTCGCGTTCAGTGCTCTTGTCGCCTCGCCAGCTTCTGCACAGCAGTCGCCGCTCGATCAGGCCGTTGCCAGCATGGATCGCGCCTCCGACAATTTTCGTTCTACTGAAGCCAGCTTTGTGTGGAATCAGTACACGAAAGTTGTCGACGACATGAACACACAAAAAGGCAAAGTCTATTTCCGCCGCACTGGCAACGGCGTCGAGATGGCAGCCAATCTAACCGACCCCAGTCCCGAGCAGATTCTCTTTCAGAACGGCAAGGTGCAGCTCTACCGGCCATCCATCGAGCAGGTAACGGTCTACAACGCCGGCCAAAATCGCGCGGCGGTTGAGAGCTTTCTGGTCCTCGGTTTCGGGGGCAGCGGCAAAGACATGATGAAAACTTTCGACGTCAGCTACCTCGGCAGCGAGAACGTCGACGGGGTAAGTACGACCAAGCTGCAACTGGTGCCAAAGTCGGACAGGATTAGAAATACTTTCGATCACATCGTGCTGTGGATCGATCCCGCCCGAGGCATCTCTATTCAGCAGCAGTTCATTACCCCCAACGGCGACTACAAGCTGGCGAAATATTCTGACATCAAGTTGAATGGGAAAATTAGCGACGACGCTTTTAGGCTGAAAACCACATCGAAAACCAAGTTCGTCTCACCTTAAAAGCGCTTGCGGATTCACAGTCGCAGCCGCAATCCTAATCAATAGCTAAACCTAAGCAATCCTGTCACTTACAGGCGTCACCAAGTAACATCGCGAACCACAACTCAAGCGTTGTTCGACAGTTTTTTGGGCTGAAAAAATGGCTTCACAGGGTATACTCAACCTTAGTTGCATTAATTCCGCAGGAATTGTCATCGAATGGCGAAAGTTCTTACCATACCAGTCGCTCCTAAAATCCAAGGGCCAAAACGGCGTGAGCGGGTCTCCGACGCGCGTTACGTCGAAGGACAGAAGTTGCTGGTGGAGGCCCTGAAATACCTCACCAAGGCCGATCCTGTTTCCAATCGCGACGCCATCGCGCTGCTCTCCGAGCACGTGCGCACACGCTTCCGCATGACCGATTCACCGCTGGCCTAGCGTAGGACTTGCGCTCGAAAGAAATACCTTACGCCGCTCAAACAACGCGCTCGCCAGCACAATCACCACCGGATAAACTTCCAGCGTATATCGCGGCTCCGGGTTCTCCAGAGTCCCTAAAAACAGGGTGCGCAAGAAGACAAACAACACCAACAATCCCAGATGCGGCGTCATCCTCGCTCGCACCCATCCCGCGCACGCAGATGCAATGTATAGCAAGTTGAGTACGCCAAAAACGATGGTCGTCCATAGCCACTTGCGATAATCATCGAACTCCCACCATCGCTGATTGCACGGCAACAGCTCAGTCCTCGGACGCAGCCACATGCTTGCCATTCTCAAAGCCGGCAGCCACACGTAGTACCGCAGGGGCGCGTCGTGAATACGCTGGCGAGCCAACGCTGCAAATTGCGCATCCAGCGTAGGATCGACTTGCAGGGCGTGATTGTACTGATCAACCAGCTGCTGTGTCTCGTCCATTTGATCATCCGAATCGAAAGCTCGGTTAGGAAGGTTGTCAGGATCAATCGCGATCCCCGGCACCATCCAGTAGATTTCTTCGTTGGAAACGTAATCGGCGATCCAGGTTTTCACCCAACGATTGAATCCGGCTGGAACGTAAGTGTCCGGCTCGTTGGCGTAGCGTGGCGCGAGTGGCTGGAATCGGTGCAGGCTGATCAAGTTTCGCACCGTCCACGGAAGCAGCGTTGCAGCGCAAGCCAGTATTAAGATAGTCCCCGCGTTCAACAGCCTCAGGGCCGAAGCCTCCCCGTGCTTTCGAACAATCGTGTACACAATCCAAATCAGAAAGGCAGCCAACAACAATATCCCGTCCGGTCGAATTAACGTGCATGCTCCAACCGCCAGCCCGCATCCGAGCCAAAGAAGATTAATTCGCCGTCCACCCGCGCTCCGGTCTAAAGCCTGCAACGCTGCGACTGCAAAATCCAACGCCAGCGCAGTGAACAAAATCTCCAACGTCTCCGTCAGTGCGGCGGCGGCGTAGTTGGCAAGAAACGGACACAACGCCGCCAGCAGGAATGCGACCTTCGCGGCGCGCGCAGAAAACAGCCGCAGCACCAGATCCGCAACTACAAAGCATGTGCCGAGATCGATCAGTATCTGAACCACCAGAGCCGCACGATAGTGCTCCATTCCAAAGATGGCGAAAATTGCCGCCAGAAACGCCGGATATCCCGGCAACCGGATGTCGGTCGCGACAATCTGACCAAACTCGGTTTGTCCGTAAACACCATGCTGCAGCCAGTTCTTGGCAATATCGCCGTAGACGAACGAATCGGCGGTGATCGATGGGAACCACCGCAGAAAGAAGATACGCAAGGCCAGTCCGGCAAGGGTCGCAAGCACAAAAAACCGCGCGTGTTTGTGCAGGATTTCGCGCAAAGAGGAATATACCGTGTTTTGATCGCGCCACGTCAGCGCCCGTTGACCCCGCATAGGTCGCGGCTTAGGATGAAATGAGTTCATCTCATGGCTCAGCCTGTTTTTTACGATCCGCGGCAGGCCCGCTGGAAGCGGCTTCGGCGCCTGTTTGACGCGCTCGGCGTCGCTTTCATGCTGCTCACAATCTTTTTTATTTATAACGCCCTGCGTGGCGAAAAATTACCCGAACTCACGCTTTCCTGGCAAAAGCGGCCTTATCGCGGTCTCACCGAGCTTGAGAAAGAAAAGATCAAAGAGCGCCAGAAGAAATTGGCCGCGGCCAGGCACGCGCGCCCTAAAAAGGGTCCCGGCTCGCAGGTTCAGCTCAACTCCGAAGAGGGCGCTCGCGCCGCTTTTTATGTCTCCTGGGATGCCGCCAGCTTCTCCTCGCTGAGGGAATACGCCAAACAAGTTGACTTCCTGTATCCCGAATGGCTGCACGTGCTCGATTCCGACGGCACCGTGCAGGCGATTGACGAGGACACCAGCAAATTTTTTAACGTCGTCGACGGCTCAACCGTTCGTCCCGTTGATCCCAAGGTCATGTCGTTTGTGAAAACCGAAGACCCGGAGATGGAAGTGTTTCCGATGGTCAACAATTCTGACGGCGCCAACTGGGTCGACATCAGTGCGTTCCTAAACGATTCCGACGCACGGGAGCATTTCCGCCAGCAGATCATGGCCTTCCTCGCCGCTGACCGCTATCACGGCCTGATGGTCGACTTCGAAGATTTCCCCGCCAAAGGTCAAAAAGGTTTCAACGCCCTGCTCGCCGATCTTTCGCAGGATCTCCACGCCAAGGGCATGAAGCTCTATGTCAGCGTCCAGCCGCGCAACATGGAGTTCGACTACAAAGCCATCTCCATCGCCGCCGACGGCGTGGTCGTCATGGATTATGATGAGCACTATCCCGGTGGGCCGGCTGGCCCCATCGCATCGCAGGATTGGTTCGTCAACAACCTCGAAGTGGCCAAACAGAATATTCCGCCGCAAAAATTCATCTGCGCCATCGGCAATTACGGCTATGACTTTCCCCAGCGTCTGAAAAACGGCAAGCTTCCGCCCGGCCAGAAGGAAACCAACCAGGCCGTTCAGGATGCCTGGCTCGCCGCGCGCGACTCCGACTCCAGCGTCGACTTCGACGATGACTCCATGAACCCGCACGTCAGCTACGAAGACGAGCACAACACCCAACACGAGATCTGGTTTCTCGACGCGGTTACTGCACTCAACCAGATGCGCGCTGCACAAACGTTGGGCATTCAAACCTTCGCGCTTTGGCGGCTCGGTTCCGAGGATCGCTCGCTGTGGAAAGTTTGGGACGTACCCGGCGAAGCCGGAGCCACCGACAAGCTGAAAGACGTTCCGCCCAGCGACGACGTCGACATGGAAGGCACCGGCGAAATCTTTCGCATCGAAGCCCAACCCGCGAACGGCGTCCGTTACATTGAGATCGACAAAGACAGTGGGTTCATCACCGACGAAAATCTGGATCCTCTGCCCCAACCCTGGCGCGTGGCGCGCTATGGTTACAACCCGAATCAGGTCGCAATCACCTTCGACGACGGCCCCGATCCCAACTGGACGCCGAAAATGCTCGATGTCCTAAAGGATAAGAATGCTCCCGCAACTTTCTTTCTCATCGGCATCCAGGCCGATCGTTTTCCAGAAATAACCTCGCGCATCTACAACGAAGGCCACGAAATCGGCAATCATACCTTCACGCATCCTGACATCAGCAACCTCTCCAACCGGATGATCCGGCTCGAAGTAAATCTCACCGAGAAATTATTTGTCAGCCGCCTCGGCATTCGCACCATCCTCTTTCGCCCGCCCTATTCCATCGACCAGGAACCCGATACCGCCGATGAAGTTCGGCCATTGCTGGTTCCGCAGGAGATGGGCTACATCACCATTGGCGACAAAATCGATCCCAACGACTGGCGGGAGGATCCCCGGCCAACCGGTGAACAAATCGCCCAGCGTGTCATTACGCATCTTCCGCCCTGCGGCGCTGATACTCGTTTCTGCGGCAGCATTATTCTTCTGCACGATGGTGGTGGCGACCGCAGCCAGACCGTCGACGCGCTGCCTGCCATCATCGACGGCGTTCGCGCCAAAGGATTGCAGATCGTCCCGCTCTACGACCTGCTCGACAAAACCAAAGCCGACGTCATGCCGCCCATCCCCGCGGACGAGCGCTGGGCCGCCCACATCGACTGGCTTGGCTTCGAGCTATGGGACATCGCCAGCAACGGCATGGTTCTAATTTTCTTTATCGGCGACTTGCTGATGACCGGAAGGCTCTTATTCATCGGAATCTTCGCGATTTACGATCGTTTGCGCAAGCCACATTACGGTCGCGCCACCGCTGCCGAAGCTGCGCTTTACAAGCCGAAAGTGGCCGTGCTGATTCCCGCCTATAATGAAGAAAAAGTTATCGAGCGAACCGTACGGGCTGTCTTGGCATCCGATTACCCCGAACTTCGAGTCATCGTCATCGACGACGGATCGAAAGATCGAACTCTCGAAGTGCTCCGCGGTGCTTTTGCTGAAGAACGCGCTGACGAACGCGTCATCGTGCTCACCAAGCCCAACGGCGGGAAGGCTGCAGCGCTCAACTACGGCCTCGACCATCTGCATGACGAAGAAGTGTTCGTCGGCATCGACGCCGATACTGTCATCGATCACCGCGCCATCAGCCGGCTGGTCCCGCATTTCGTCAATCCTGAGGTCGGTGCCGTTGCCGGAAACGCCAAAGTCGGCAACCGCATAAATCTTTGGACTCGCTGGCAGGCCCTTGAATACATCACCAGCCAGAACTTCGAACGCCGTGCCCTGAATACGCTCGGCGCAGTCAGCGTCGTTCCCGGCGCAATCGGGGCTTGGCGAACCGCTGCGGTTCGCGAAATGGGCGGCTACCACACTGACACCGTCGCCGAAGATGCCGATCTGACCATGGCTTTGCTTCGCGCGGGCTATCGCGTTGAGTATGACGATCTCGCTCTCGCTTACACAGAGGCGCCAAGCAGCGCGCGAGGCCTTATGCGGCAACGATTCCGCTGGTCGTTCGGAATCTTGCAGGCGGTCTGGAAACATCGCGGCGTCTTCGCCCGCAAAGGCGTGCTCGGCTGGGTCGCTCTGCCGAATATTTTGATCTTCCAGATCCTGCTGCCGTTGGTTTCCCCATTCATCGACCTTACGTTTATAGGCTTTACCGGATGGTACTTTTTGCAAAAATACTTTCATCCCGAATCGACCGACCCCGCCAGCTTCCACCGCCTTGTCCTGTTTTTCGCTCTCTTCCTGATTATCGACTTCATCACCTCGGCCATCGCTTTCGCACTCGAGCGCCGCCAGCCTGAAGCGCGCGAAGACGTTGGCTTGCTCACCCAGGTCTGGCTGCAGCGTTTCGCTTATCGCCAGTTGTTTTCGATTGTGCTCTTCCGCACTTTGAAACGGGCCATCTCCGGCAAATCCTTCGCTTGGGATAAGCTCGAGCGCACCGCCAAACTCAGCATCAAGACCCCCGAAACCCGCGAATCGGTCGACGTTCGGTAACTAGCGCTAACCGTCACCCCACCCTATGACCGCCATCACAGACACCCGCTCGCACCCCGGTGTGTCCTGAAAATGGAGAGTCTCGTTATGGCCAGGACCATCATTGAGCCGTTTCGCATCAAGAGCATCGAACCCATCCGCTGGACCACCCGCGAACAGCGCGAAGAATTGCTGCGCGCAGCTTACTACAATCTTTTTCTTCTGCCGGCCGACGATGTCCTCATCGATCTCCTCACCGACTCGGGTACCGGCGCCATGTCGACCAATCAGTGGGCCGCCATTATGCAGGGCGATGAGAGCTACGCGGGCAGCCGTAGCTATGACCGCTTCCGCGATTCCATCCGCGAAATCGTCGGATATCGGCATGTGATCCCTACTCATCAGGGCCGCGCGGCCGAACGCATTCTGTTCAACGTGATGTGCAGGCGTGGCGACGTCGTCCCCAACAACACGCACTTCGACACAACCCGCGCCAACGTTGAATTCGTGGGCGCCGAGGCCCGTGACCTCGTTATTGCTGAAGGCAAGCAGCCTGGCCTGGTCCATCCATTCAAAGGCAACATGGATGTCGACGCCCTCGAGGCATTAATAAAAGAAGTGGGGCGCGAGCGAATTCCTCTGGTCATGCTGACTGTCACCAACAACTCTGGCGGCGGGCAGCCTGTCTCGATGGAAAATATCAAAGCGGTGAGCGCGGTCTGCCGACGTTCCAGAATTCCGCTTTACTTCGACGCCTGCCGTTTTGCTGAGAATGCATATTTCATCAAACTGCGCGAGCCGGGATACGAATCGAAAACTCCCAAAGAAATCGCGCAGAAAATGTTCAGCTATGGCGACGGTTGCACCATGTCAGCAAAGAAAGACGGCATGGCCAACATCGGCGGATTCCTTTGCACCAATGACGATCTGCTCGCCCAGCAGGAAAAAGACCTGCTGATTCTGACCGAAGGCTACCCCACTTACGGTGGACTCGCCGGACGCGACCTCGAAGCCATCGCCGTCGGGGTGCAGGAAGCGCTCGAAGAAGATTATTTGCGCTATCGCATCGCTTCGACTGCATATCTCGGTAATCACATCGCAGAGCAAGGCGTACCGATCGTTCAGCCGCCCGGCGGTCACGCCGTCTACATCGATGCCCGCGCTTTTTTACCGCATATTCCGCTCGATCAGTTTCCCGGCGTTGCGCTCGCCGCTGAGTTGTATCTCGCAGGGGGCATTCGCTCGGTCGAGATCGGTTCGCTCATGTTCGGCGCAGCAGCAAAAATGGATCTGGTTCGGCTGGCCATTCCGCGCCGCGTTTATACCCAAAGCCACATCGATTATGTGGTCGAGGTGATTCTGGAAGTCTGGAAAAACCGCAGCCAAATCTGCGGCATGAAATTGGCCTATGAAGCGCCATTTCTGCGGCATTTTACTGCCCGGTTGGAGCCGGTGGAGCAACCGGTCGCGGTTCGGACTTGACCCTCCATCTTAGGCGAGTCGGCCGACGATTTGAGATTCGATGTACTGATACTTCACCTCCCGCAGCGCAGCAAGCAGGTTCCGGTCCTCGGCCTCCTCACCCTCCCGAAGCTCGTGGGACGCCCGGCCCTCAACGAGCCGGCGAAATCTGTTCCCTTCGTGGAAGTAGTTGCAATACCACTCGTCGCCCGAGACGTCTTTGAGCCAAAAATCGCCATTCATCTCATACTTGACGAGAGCCCGAAACCCCGTGGTCGTCGTCAACGTCACAACGCGAAAATCGTTCACCATAAAGCCTCCATTCCTTTACGCTATATCAAACAAGGGCAACCTTCCCACCGGCTAGCCTTCCCGGTGCTACAATTGCTGCTTCGCCGCGTGTGTCCGCGGCATCTATATAGCTTCACGCCCTGATTGGAGAGATTCCTATGGCAACTTTAGAAGCTCCCGTACGGCCGCAGACCGGCCAGCACACCGGCAAATTCGTCAATGAGCCGTTTACCGATTTCACCAAAGAAGACAACGCCCGCGCCATGCGCAAAGCCATTGAAAAGGTCCGCGGCCAGCTCGGACGCGAATACGACCTGATTATTGGGGGAAAGCGCATCAAGACGGCGGACAAAATCAAGTCGCTGAATCCTGCCAACCCGTCGCAGATTGTCGGCATTCATCAGAAAGCTGGCGCCGAGCATGTTGAGCCGGCAATGCAGGCCGCGCTCAAGGCCTTCGATTTATGGAGCAAAACTTCTGCCGAAGAGCGTGCCAGTCTTCTCTTCCGCGCTGCCGATCTGCTGCGCGAACGCAAGCACGAATTTTCGGCGTGGATGATCTTCGAGGTCAGCAAGAACTGGGCCGAAGCCGACGGCGATGTCGGCGAGACCATCGACTTCCTCGAATACTACGGCCGTCTCGCTCTGCGTCTCGCCAAAGCCGAAACTGATGTTCAGTTACCCGGCGAGCACGATGCACTGCGCTACATTCCGCTTGGTGTCGGAGCGGTGATTCCGCCGTGGAACTTCCCCTGCGCCATCATGGCTGGCATGACCAGCGCTTCGATTGTTTCCGGCAACACCGTAATCCTAAAGCCATCCAGCGATTCGCCCACCATCGCTGCGAAATTTATCGAACTGTTAGAAGAATGCGGACTTCCTGATGGCGTGGTGAATTTCTGCCCCGGCTCCGGCGCAACTTTCGGCAATGCTATCGTCGCTCATCCCAAGACGCGCTACATCGCGTTTACCGGTTCGCGTGAGGTGGGCCTCGACATCAATAAGCGAGCGGCCGACGTCGTTCCCGGTCAGGTCTGGATCAAGCGCACCGTGCTCGAGATGGGCGGCAAAGACGCCATTATCGTCGATGCGGACGCAGATTTTAATTCTGCCGTTGAGGGCGTCGCCCAGGCTGCGTTCGGTTTCCAGGGGCAAAAATGTTCAGCCTGCTCGCGCGCCATCATCGATGAGCGTATTTACGACAAATTTCTTGAGGCGCTGAAAGCGCGCGTGGAAAAAATTACCGTCGGCGATCCGACGGAAAATCCCAATATGGGTGCAGTGATCAACGAAGGGTCGATGAAGTCGATTCTTGGTTATATCGAGCAGGGCAAGAAAGACGGCCGGCTGATCACTGGCGGCCAACGCATTGGAAATGAAGGGTTTTTCATTCAGCCGACGGTCATTGCCGACATTCAGCCGAAGTCGAAACTCGAACAGGAAGAAATTTTTGGGCCGGTTTTGGCGGTGATTAAATCCAAGAACTTCGAGCATGCGCTGGAGATCGCGAATGATACGGAATTCGGGCTAACTGGCGCTGCCTACACGACTTCCGACGATAAGATCGCACGCGCCAAACGCGATTTTCAGGTGGGAAATTTGTATATCAACCGGAAATGCACCGGTGCCATGGTGGGGGCGCACCCGTTTGGGGGATTTAATATGTCCGGAACGGACTCAAAAGCGGGCGGCCCGGATTATTTGTACTTGTTCACCCAAGCCAAGTCGATCGCGGAAAAAGTACGCTAGCCCAATTGTTTCAATGTTTTGCCGAACCGGAGGCCGAATGGCCTCCGGTTCGCCTTTTGGGGTCAATGTCTTAGCTTAGCTGGGATTCTTTTACGTGGGCTTGGGCCCGGCGGGCGATATCTTTTTCTCCGCGGTAGGCCAATTTAGCCACCGCGTTTTCCAGTGGAATCCAGAGAGCGCGTTTGACTTCTATCCGCATGTCATTGGAAATATTATCGATTTCGCCGGATTCGTACTTCAGCAAATAAAAACTTACGATCTTGAAGACGCGTTCGTTGTCCCCCCAAGTGCGGACGTAGGCGTACTTAATATCGCCAAGTTTTGTGATCAGCGACGCGGTAAGGCCGGTTTCCTCGCGGACCTCGCGAAGTGCTGTCTGCTCAGGCTTTTCGCCGGGATCCACCAGGCCTTTGGGTAGAGCGAGTAACACTTTATGCGCTCTTTTTCCGCCCGCAGGCGCGGCCGGAGGGTCTTTCTGGGGCTCAATCACGGCCGTCTGCCAGCCTTCGGGGGTGTTTCGGATGACTACACCGCCAGCTGAGACCTCGCGCGCCATAGGCCTAAGTTAACAGGAACAGGCAGGTTAAGCCATTGGTAGCGGGGATTTGCGGCGAGTAACCGGGAGCGGGTTACGGAATTGATTGCAGGGTGCTGCTAACCGAGAGGGCGCTGGCATCCTATTTGCTTGAAGATACAGGGGATTCAGCTCCTGGCCGGGATGGGGAGGGCCGGTGAAGCAGTTAAAAAAAATTATTCGCTCTGTCCAGGCCTTCGGCCGCGAGCTGGCCGGACCCCAGCCCGAGCGGCCGCAAGATATTCCATCCATTGGGGTTGCCCTTGGCGGAGGGTTTGCGCGCGGGATCGCGCACGTGGGCATTCTGAAGGTCTTGGAAGAAGAGAATATCCCTATTAGTTTCATCGCGGGAACCAGCGTGGGCGCGCTGATCGGGGCGGCGTATTGCAGCGGATGCTCGGTGGCTGAACTGGAAGATGTCGCTAACCGCGTGAGATTTAAGGACTTCGCGAGGTGGACACTGTCGCGGTTCGGCATCGCTGACAATCAACGAATGATCGGCTTCCTGAATTCCCTTCTGCGGGTTAAGTCCTTTGAAGAGTTGATGATACCGCTGGCGGTGACGGCCACGGATTTTTCTTCCGGGCAGGGAGTGGCATTCAAGTCCGGACCGCTGGTGGACGCGGTGCGTGCGAGCTGCGCCTATCCGGGGATGTTTCTTCCGGTCAAGATTGGCGATAAGTTATTCGTGGACGGGATGTTAGCTTATACGGTGCCGACGATCCCGCTGCGCCAGATGGGGGCGGAGAAGGTGCTGGCAATAC
>DASVWZ010000148.1:0-5112 GCA_036392935.1 Terriglobales bacterium
CTACATGACCGACCGGGCGATCGATCATTACCTCACGAGGTTCAGCGCGGAATGGACGCGCATCCATACGCTGCGCGCGGTGATTCATTTTGCGGTGCAGGCGATTGGAGCGATGTTGATCCTGCTTATAGTTTTTGGAGTGCCACAGCAATTGCCGACGATTATCGGGTTTGCCGGCGCAGGGCTGACGGTGGCATTGAAGGATTTCATCGTCGGATTCGTTGGTTGGTTTGTGCTGATGGGCAAAAACGGCATACGAGTAGGCGATTGGGTGGAGATTAACGGTGTGGCGGGCGAGGTGATTGAGATCAATCTGCTGCGCACCATTTTGCTGGAGACAGGAAACTGGACGGACACGGGGCATCCAACGGGCCGGAAAGTTGCTTTCATCAACAGCTATGCCATTGAAGGCCATTTCTTCAATTTCACGACGAGCGGGCAATGGCTGTGGGACGAATTGCAGATCACGGTGCCGTCGTCCGTCGACCCGTACCCGCTGATCGATCAGATACAAAAAGTCGTTGCCAAAGAAACCGAGCCGAATGTAAAGGCGGCGGAAGCGGAATGGCAGAGCCTGACAACGCAGTACCGGGTGCGAAGCGTCTCGGCGGCGCCGGCGGTGACGTTACGGCCGACAGCTGCGGGAGTGGATCTGCACGTGCGGTACATCACGCGGGCGCAGGAGCGGTTTGCCATGCGGACGCGGCTGAACCAGGCGCTGGTGCAGGTGTTGCGCAGCGCAAGAGAAAACGCGACGGCCGCAAAATAGGCCGCCGCGCTGTTGTAGCTTGCTTACCTACTGCTGAGGTTGTTGCAGAGCAGGCTGCGTTGTGGCCGACTGCGGCATCACCGACTGCGGATTCTCCCGTGGGCTGACGTATGGGATATGCGGCATGTGGGTGACGTCACCGCTGACAGCGTCGCTCATCACGATGCCGGAGTGGTCGAGAAGCAAGCCGGTGGCGCGATCAAGCTCGACGTGCGACTTTTCATAGTTGGCCATGGCGGAAACCAGGTTCGACTGCGCAGTGGCTAAACCTGATTGATTCTGCAAAACCAAGGTGCTAGTAGAAGCGCCGAGGTTTAGTTTCTTCTGCTCGGCGTCAAGCGACTGACGGGCAAGTCTGACCGCAGCCTGAGCGGCCTGCACGGCGGCGCGGTTCTGCGTCAGCGAGAATTGCGCGTTGCGGACTTCGATGCGGACCTGATTTTCGATCTGCTGTAATCGCATCTGCGCCTGGCGCAATTCGAGTTCGGAGCGCACCTGCACCGACTGAGCCTGGCGATTGCGAAGTGGAACGTTGAGGGTGAGGCCGATCCCTTTATCGGGCGCAGCGGAGCTCACGAGGTTGTTGAGCGCATCGCCGTAACTATACGTTGGAACCGTAGGGATGCTGGTTGTGCCTCCCTCGGCGGCATTTGGCCCGGCGCAAAAACCGAAGGCCTGGACGTCTACGGTCTGATTAGCGCAAAGGTTGGCAGGGTTTTGATTACCGCCAAGGCCGTTTCCACCGTAGTAGGCCCACAGGTCGAGCGTGGGTAACAGCGAGTTGCGGACGGCCTTTTCGCTGATCTGACGGTTGCTCAAGTCAACACGCGATTCGGCCAACTCGGCACGGTGACTCAAGGCGTCATTGGTGAGTTCCTCGGTGGGAGTGATCTCCTCCTGCTCGGGCATCTTCATGGTTGAGGTGGGAATCACCTCGGCTCCCGCAAGCTGTGGATCTTGCAAGCTGCGGCTGAGGGCGTTCTTCATAAGCAGTTGCTGCAGATCAAGATTGGTCTGAGCTTGGGTAAGCTGCTGCTGATCGGCGGCGACGGTATTGAGCGCGCGCACTTCTTCGATGGGCGCGAGGCTGCCGATCTTGACCTGTTTCTGGGTATCGGAAAGCGTTTTCTGCGCGAAGGCCAGCGACTCCTGCTGCACCTTGACGTTTTCGTAGGCGTAGACCAGGTTCCAGTAGAGATTTTCGATCTGGTCGACGGTGGTGATGATCTGCAAACGGAAAGCGATGTCGGAGATCTCGCGATTGTTTTTGGTGATTTTGATGAGACGGGTGTTGGGGGCGAAACCGAAGCCTTGCAGAAGATGCTGGGTGATCTTCGCCTGGAAACCGCTGTTGATCAGCGCGCTGTAGCTAGTCAGCAGACTGTTCGTGGTCACCCGCTGGTTACTGAAACCGACATTCAAGTCCGTGCCCCAGGCGAAACCCTGGTTGTAGGCGAAGTTGTAGGTCTGGGTATTCTGGGCCAAGGTTGAATTAGGAGGCGCACCGCTGAAGAAGCTGGTGGCCAAGGTATTGAGGTGGTCCCACTGGAGCGTGCCAGTCAGAATCGGGTCATAACTGGTGATGAGCGGGCCGCTGCCGATGGTAGAACTGACCAAACCCAGCGTGCCAGCGCCGATGCCGCCGGCGGCTGGAGAAGTTCCGCCAGGGCCGGAGCCGACGGTTCCACCGAGGCCGCCGACGTCGCCGCCGGGGGTGTTCTGAACCACGCCGGAGTTGACGCCGAGAAAGGTGTTGGCGCCGGATTTGGCGCGCATGACTTCAGTGTCGGCGATGTTGAGGTTGTAACGCGCGATGCCGATGTCGAGGTTGTTTTCGAGCGCGAGTGCGACGGCATCATCCATGGAGAGCATGATTTTGCCGTCGTGCAGCAAGGTATCGATGCGGGCGGTGTTGGACAAATCGGGTGGGGCGACCTCACGCGGCCGGTAGGGGGCGATGATGTTGGGAAATGGAGCGGCCGGCTTGGAATAGTCGGTAACAAACTGATGAGCGGGCTGGGCCTGAGGCGCCGATGGCGGCGCGGCGCCCTGCGGATTGGCGGCCGGGGCGGACGGTGGCGCATCCTGCGCCAGAGCCAGATTTAGTGAGGCGAAAAGGGCCAAAAGGATAGCCAGCAAGAACTTGCAACGCGGTAACAACATTCGGTTTTCTCCCTGCATCAAGATGCTCATAAAACAAAGAAAGATTCCGCTAGTGGTACTTCCTCTTCAGAAAAGAATTACGTGAAATTGTCGATCCAGGTTCCCACTTTTCTGCGGACCGGCCGTGAAATGCTTTCGATTCAAATGCGATCTGGAATGCAATAGTATAGCCGACAGACGGTACGGTCCCGGGGGAAGCGTTCCTTTACGACGCGAACCGCGTGGCCGTAAAGCTTCATCCGGCGCGCTTCATGCGCCTACGGCGCAATGCGAAACTTCAAGCTGACGCTTTCCTATGACGGCTCCGAATTTTTCGGCTGGCAAGTGCAGCCGGAGGCCCCAACTATTCAACAGACGCTGGCCACGGCTATTGGACGAGTGACCGGAGAAAAGGTCTTGCCGCAGGGTTCGGGGCGGACAGATGCGGGGGTGCATGCGCTGGCACAGGTGGCTTCATTTACGCTGGAATCGCCAATTCCGGCGAAGGGGCTGCTGTTGGCGCTAAACGATGCTTTGCCAGCGGCAGTACGGGTGTTGAAGGTTGAAGAAACGGGGCCGGATTTTCATGCGCGAAAATCGGCCAGGGCGAAGACGTATCGATATCGCATTTATCGTGGGGACATCTGCCCGCCGTTTTTGGCGAGGTATGTGTGGCATTACCCATACCCACTGGATGAGGGAGCGATGAAACGGGCCGCGGAAGAGGTGGTGGGAGAACACGACTTTACTTCGTTTGCAGCCGTCGATCCCGAGCGCGGACGCGAGAGCGAAGTTTCGAATGTGCGGACGGTTTTTTCGTCGGTGTGGGCGCGCGAGGCAGATGAGTTTGTATACACAGTGCGCGGGAGTGGGTTTTTGCACCATATGGTTAGAAACCTAATAGGGACATTCATTTTGGTGGGGAAACAGACGCTGCACTCTGGAGATACTCGTCGAATCATTGGCGAGCGCACGCGATCGGCAGCGGGGGCGACGGCTCCGGCGAGTGGGTTGTATCTGGTGGATGTGGAGTATTGAAGTCGCTGCAGAGATCGGTTAACGTATGTCGGGCGTGGTGAGATCGAAAGGAAAACGGTGATGGCTCAAGATCCGAAGCGTGAATTGCTGCGACATTCGGTGGCGACGCTGGCTTATCGCGGAGGCAAAACGGTGCGCGGGGCTCCGGAGAATTTTTCCAGCTTCAGCGATGCGGGAAAAACACCAGGGCAGATTCTGTCGCACATCGGCGATTTGCTGGATTGGGCGCTCTCCATGGCCAATGGCACGCGCAAATGGCAGGATTCGAAGCCGCAGGCGTGGGACAAAGACGGGGCGCGATTTTTCTCATCGCTGAAAGCGTTTGACGATTATCTGGCGTCGGACGCGCCGTTGCAGGCGCCGGCGGAGAAATTATTTCAGGGACCGATTGCCGACGCGCTGAGCCATGTTGGGCAACTGGCGATGATGCGGCGGATGGCGGGCAGTCCGATTGTGGGCGAGAACTATTTTGTTGCGGACATTGAAGCAGGCAGGGTGGGCGAGCAGCAGACACCGCCGAAGAGGACGTTCTGAGGGCGCCATCGAGTAAAATGAGAAAGGATGGTCCCGACAAGAATTTGTGGAGAACAGATAGAGAATGACTGACTTGGCGGCAAGCGAAACAGCGGCAACTTCCAGCGCAGCGGCGTCGGCCTCTGGCCCCGCGCAGCTTCCCAAACATAAGGTGAAAACGAAGGTTGCAGGCCAGCGAGCTTGTAATGAAACAAACGACAAGGGAAAGCCTTGCGGTGGACACTTAAAGCGATGGTTTTACTCAACCGACGCCGTTGAAAAAGAGTGTGGCGACGTGGAAAAAGCCTGGGGTCGCAACGCGGAAGTGTATCGCTGCGAGCATTGCAAGACGCTTTATTTGCCGAATAATGAAGACCCGCGCGACATGAATGTTGCCGGCGCAGGGCGGGTGTCGGTGTTCGGGCTGACGCTTCCGCCGAAGACGAAATAAGTATTTTGTGAAACATGAGGTCTCTCCGCTGCGCGATTTCTTCTGCTAAGAAATCGCAACGATCGAGATGACAGTTTTGTGGAATGAAAGTGCGTGGGGATGTGGGGTGAGATGGAATCGAATCTGATTTACGACTGGAACGTGGCCGATCGGCAGGCGGTGCCGCCGATCGCGCATGCACTCTTGAATGACGAAACCC
>DASVWZ010000149.1:0-8209 GCA_036392935.1 Terriglobales bacterium
GATCTAGCGGGAGCGCTCCCGCTAAGTCAATGATTCTAAAAGATCGAACAAGGGGGGGTGGGGGGAGGGGGGTACCCATTTTCGGACGCATGCGGGAGATAGTCGTTACAACAACTATCTCGGCCGCCCAGGCAAAATGCCACTACGACGGGTGCGGCTCGCCCAGAATCACCCGCACCGTATCCCGAGCGATTAGCACCTCTTCATCGGTCGGAATGGCGTAGGCCCGTAACTTCGAATCCTCCGTCGAGATCTCGCCTTCGCGCCCGACCATGGCTCGATTTTTTTCTTGATCAATCTTTAATCCTGCCCATTCCATCCCCGCGCAGATTCGCTCGCGTATCTCCGCCGAATTCTCCCCAATCCCGCCGGTAAACACGATCGCATCCGTACCACCCATCGCCGCCAGATACGCGCCGATATATTTTCTCGCCCGGTAACAAAAAATTTCAATCGCCAGCCGCACGCGCCGATCGTCGTGTTCTTCCAACTCCGTTTGCAACTCCCGCATGTCGTTCGTCAGCCCGGAAATTCCCAGCAATCCCGATTGCGTATTCAGTAACGAATCGACTTGCGACGGCGACAAACCTTCCTTGCGCGCAACTACATTCACAATCGCCGGATCCAAATCTCCCGATCGCGTTCCCATCACCAATCCTTCAAGCGGCGTCAATCCCATTGAAGTGTCAACCGACACGCCGTTCTTGATTGCGCACGCCGAACATCCATTGCCTAAATGCAGGGCAATAATATTAGTCTGCTCGCGCGTCAATCCGCGCAGCGTGCGATAGCGAAACGCCACATAACGATACGACGTTCCATGAAATCCATACCGCCGAATCTTGTATCGCCGATAAAGATGGTAAGGCAACGCGTAAAGATAAGCCTGCTCGGAAATAGTGTGATGAAACGATGTATCGAAAACCGCGACCTGCGGAATGTCACGGCCAAAGACGCTGCGCACCGCCTCAATGCCTTTGATATTGTCCGGATTGTGCAGCGGCGCCAGCTCGATGCACGATTCAATATCCTTCAGCACCGCATCATCGATCAGCGCCGATTCCGTAAATCGCTCACCGCCGTGCACCACGCGATGTCCAGCTGCGTTGAAGTCGCCGGCGCTCTTGATCTCCGAAACTCCCGAGCGCTCCGAGAGAATAAATCGCACCAGATAATCCAGCGCCTGCGAAATGTCGGCAATCGGCGAAGTGAATGTCTGCTGCGGCTCATTGCGATGCTGAAAATGGATCACCGCCTCGCCGCCAATCCCTTCCATCTCGCCGCGGCAAATGCGGTCATCTTTATGCTGCTTGATTCGCTCCAGATCGGTCGCGATCACCTGAAACTTCAGGCTCGAGCTGCCGGAATTGAGCACCAGAACATTCATGGGCGTTGTGATCAAAGATAATCCGCGCTGTTCATCGCCGCAATCTCAGCCTTGACGGCTATGTGAATTTTCCGTGAATACCATTGACCGTCACGCGCACCTACGCTACTGTGTTAGCGCCATGAGCATGAACAAAGCAGATCTCGATCAATCGCGCGCCGCATATAAACAAGCTGTCGATGCCTGGGTTGACGCGATTCGCGCCGAAGAAGCGTTGGCAACTCCCGACCATTCCATGACCGCGATGGAAGCTTGGGATGATGCTGGCTTTCGCGAGCAGGATGCGCAGAAGAAAGCCAAGGAAGCTCGCGACGCTTACAAAGACGGCCTACGCAAGGCGAATTACGGCATCTAGCGTTCCAAGTCCGGTTCATTCCGCAATCAACAGATTCTCTGCGAATGGCCATTGTTGATCGATCCACTGCGCATCGCAACGGAACCCCGAATTGCGGGCCATCTCGACGACTTCTTCCACCTTGTATTTGTGGCTGCTTTCCGTCCAGATGGTTTCGCCTTCCTGAAACTCCACCGAAATTCCAGCCGCCGGAATCGTCACCACCTGCTTGCGCTCCGACCGCAAATGCATTTCCACACTCCGCGCGTAGCTATTGATCTTTGCCTCGTGGGAAAACTGGCTCAAGTCGAAATCTGCACCAAGTTCCCGATTGATCCGAACCAACAAGTTGAGATTAAACGCCGCCGTCACACCCAGCTCGTCGTCATACGCCGCCAGTAGTTGCGAACTAGCTTTCTCCAGGTCGGTTCCCAACAGCAACGCATCGCCCGGCTCAAGAATCCGCCGGATGCCATCGAGAAAACCAATTCCCGCCATGCGGTCGAAGTTGCCGATCGTGCTGCCAAGAAACAGAACCAGCAAATGTTGTCCGGGTTTTCGTCGCGCCGCGACTTCGAGCAAACCTTCCATGTACTCGCGCTCGAAGCCAACGATGTGCACTGTGTCGATGTCCTGCAATTCCCTTTCGCACATCGCCAACGCGGAATGCGAAATCTCCACCGGATAATAAGTCGTGCGCTGCCGCCGGCCGAGCGCTTCCAGAATCCACCGCGTTTTCTTGCCTGTCCCGCTGCCCAACTCGCTCACAGTGATTTGCCCGGGCAACCGATCCACAATTTCGTGCGCGTAGCGCCTGAGCAAACGCTCGTCCGCGCGCGTCAGCCCATATTCCGGCAACAGGCTGATGACTTCGAACAGCGCCGAGCCCACTTCGTCATACAAATACTTTGAAGGCAGCTCTTTCTGTCGTGGGTGCGTCAATCCGGCGCGCACTTCGGCCGCGAATTCATAACTTGCGTTGGTGGTAATTGCGTGGACGAGCATGGCTGGCTGGCTCCATTCTTCTTGCTATGAACTCACACAACGAAATCCTGCATATACATATTGATAATGCCCTTGAAACCAATTCCTGAACGTCGGACGCAGCATGCACTCGGCCGTGCGCGCCGATCCGCCCTTGATCACGTAATGCTTTCCATCGAAGAAATCCGCCGAGTATCCGCGATAAAACGGGAACGGTTCAAAGCCTTTAAACGGCGCGAACACCGTCGATGTCCATTCCCATCCGTTGCCCAGCATTCCCTCTACGCCGAAGGCACTTTGTCCTGTGGGAAACGCATTCACCGGCGCCGGATCCCAGCCAGCAAAGTCAAAGTTGCCCAAGGTCGAATTCGGCGGGTTCGTGCCCCACGGATAAAATCTCTCGTCACCATTCGCTGTTCCGTACGCCGCGCGATGCCATTGCTCTTCTGTCGGCAGCGACTTCCCTGCCCATCGCGCGTACGCCGATGCCTCAGCGTGACTGACATACGCCGGCCAATTCAGCGGCAGCGGGGTTTCCTCAAACATTCCCTGGTAGAACCACTGATCTCCGTGGTGTTTCCAAAACACCGGATGCGGAATCCCCTGAGCGCTTTTCCACGCCCAGTCGTTATCGTTCCAGAACGATCGCGTCTCATACCCGCCGGCTGCCATGAATTCCAGGAATTGCTCGTTCGTCACCATGTACCGGTCAATTCGAAACGCCGGCACAGGCGCTTCATACCTTTCGAACTCGTTGTCCCAGCCAAACGTTCCCGGATTCCGCGAAAGGCCCAGCGTCGCGACACCCGCCGGAATGTTTACCATCCCGTGCGCAATCGGCCCACTGGCAGCAAACGTCGCATCTGCTTGCCGAATCTTTTTCTCCACCGGCAATTGATGCAGCATGTATGCCAGCGTTTCCAGATGCATCAGCCGATGCTCGATGGCAACATTCAGCAACGTGTCGATCGAAAATCCATCGCGCGTCCCAGCGCTGTCCTGCTCGAGCGCCTCGTCGAGCGCTCGCCGAACCTGCGCAACATACCCGGACACGGCTCCGCGCGCAGGCCAATCCGACGGCTGGTCCGTCGGCAATCCGCCGCCCACCGGATCAATGCCAAACGCAAACAAGCGGTCAAGCTCTGCTCCGTGTTCACCCTTCGCGCCAATAACCTCATGCAGCAAATTCCAGTCAAACGCCTCGAGATGGCCAACGTAGAAGATTATTCGGTGACGTTCCGGAATCGGCCGGTCATATAACGCTTCCGAGCGGACAATCTGAAACAATGCGTCACTGCGTCGCCGTCCGTCGGCGAGTCGCTCCCGCAGCGCGGGCTGGATCGATCGCTCTTGCTCAGTGACAATCATTTGTCCTCCGCTCGCCGCCAAGCCCGGGTTACGCCGCGGGCACAAACCCTCGCGCCCCGATCTCGCCCGGTTCAACGTCATCCACGTAGCACCAAACCCAGGCTTCACCCGGCTCGATCGACCGAATCAGCGGATGCTTCACGTGATGAAAATGCTTGGTGGCGTGCTTGTTCTTCGACGAGTCGCAGCACCCGACGTTCCCGCACTCCAGGCACAACCTCAGATGCACCCATGTGTCACCGAGTTTTACGCACTCCGGGCAAACATGTGTGTCCGTCTTCGTGAATTTGATCGTGTTCAGATGCGTACATTCCGCCATCGTCTTCCTCCGCAATCAACCGCAAGATAGAAACCTCTAGAGCTCTGCCAAAGTCCTGTGCACCAGATAAATCGAAATTGCCCCTTCGCCCACTGCTGAGGCCACTCGCTTCACGTTGCCCGCCCGCACATCGCCTACGGCAAACACTCCCGGCAAACTCGTCTCCAGCATCTGCGGCGCTCGCGAAAGTGGCCAACGGAGCTTGGGATCGGATCCGTTCCTATCCGTCACATCGCGCCCGGTGAGGATAAACCCTTTGTCATCCAATGCCAAACAGCCCCGCAACCAATCGGTTCGCGGCGAAGCCCCCGCCATAATGAACACATGCGCGATGTCGTGCGTGGATTTCTCTCCCGTCTTTTTGTCGAGCCACGTCACCCGTTCCAGTTGCTTATCGCCTTCCAGATTCACAATCTCCGTATTGCAGTGCAGTTCAATCTGCGGATTCTCGTCGATGCGCTTAATCAGGTAGCGTGACATGGTGTCCGCGAGTTCTCCCGACCGCACCAGCATGTAAACCTTCCGCGCTGACTGCGAAAGATAAACCGCCGCTTGCCCCGCCGAGTTCCCTCCGCCAACCACGACCACGTCGTCTCCCAAGCACAGTTGCGCTTCCATGTAGGTCGCGCCGTAGTAGACACCCTGTCCCTCGTACTGCTTCAAATTCGCAATCGCGGGCTTTTTATATTGGGCGCCGGTCGCAATCACAATCGACCTCGCGGAAAGGGTGCTGCCGTCATCCATCAGCAAACGGTATGGGCGGCGATCGCACAATAATTTCTCCACGCTGTGCGCCACCATCATCTTGGCGCCGAATTTCTGCGCCTGCGTAAATGCTCGCTGCGCTAACTCCTGTCCTGAAACGCCATAGGGGAATCCCAGATAATTTTCGATCTTCGAACTCGACGCCGCCTGCCCGCCGGGCGATTCCGTCTCAATTACCAGGGCATCCAGACCCTCGGAAGCCGCGTAAACCGCGGCCGCCAGCCCCGCCGGCCCCGCGCCCACAATAATAAGGTCCCGCACCAGTGTGCTGTCGACGTTTGCGTTCAAACCTAATCCATCGGCCAAGCCCTGCGTTGTAGGGTTGCGGTAAACATTGCCGGTATTGCCGCAAACAACGACCGGAACCTCATCGATCTTCACTGCGAAACGATCCAGCAACTCTTGCGCCTGCTTATCGGTATCAAGGTCTACGTAGGTGTGAGGCACGCCATTCCGCCCAAGGAATTCGCGCAAGCGGAGCGTAGATGCCGAGTGACGTGAGCCCAGCAGAACCAGCAGACCCACATTTTCGCTGATCAGGGCCAGTCGTCGCAGAATGAACGCGCGCATAATAATTTCGCTGAGTTCCGCGTCCCGGGCCACGATCGTCCGCAACCCCTCCGGGCTGACCTCGAGTACTTCGCCGGCTTCCGTGATCCGGCCAAGCACCATGCACTTCTGGCCCGAAATCATGCTTAGTTCGCCGGTGAACCCGCCGGCGTGGTGGGTGGTGACGACGTGCTCTCCGTTGAGGCCGGGGTGCACAATCTCCATGCTTCCCGACAAGAAAACGAAAAATGGGATTCCTGTGTCTCCGGGGCTGAAAAGTATTTCACCGGCGGCCACTTTTCGAAGTTTTGCCTGCGGCCGGATGCGGTCGATCTGGGCGGGGGTAAGCTTGGGGAAAATCTGGGTGCGGGCATCGAGAGCGCTGGGTATAGGCAGGGTAACCATGGGTCCATCCTTCGGGAACAGAGTGTAGTAGATGCGGCTGGCCCCGTATCGGGTTCAGGCGAGAATCATACTCCCAAAACTGACTGGATGGCGAACCGCCTGTTTGATGGAACTGACTCTATGGCCGGGTCACAACTTGGTTGGGGCCGGAGGGCAGGATGAACTTAACACCTTGTCTTTCATTGGCTTGGATGGTGGCGGGAAGGTTCAGCGCGGAGAGCTGGATGGGTTTGGTCCAGGAGCCGGTGCGCCAATAATCGCCGCCAGCGTACATTATTCCGCCGATGATGGCGTAGTCAGCTATGAGCTCGCGATGGCCGTCGCGATAGATGAGCACAGCGGGCGCGGACGAAGCTGTTTCCCGGTCCGCGGGCGGCGATGCCACGGCTGGAATGGGCTCGGATTCGGCGGACGCGGTTTCGCCCCGCGAGGATGCGTTGCCGACGCGGACATATTCGTTGCCGCGCAATTCGATCATCAGAGGGTCGATGGATGGTTCGGGCTGGGCTGGCGCGGCATTTGTTGCTTGTACAACAATCACTTGCGGAGTCTGCGGGACGGAGGCCAGCGAGACGGCTGGATAGTCGTCATATAAAAAAGGAGCGCCATAATAAAAAGATCCCGGGAACGGCCGATAGCGCTGGGGAGAGGCGAATCCGTTGCCGAATGAAATGCGGGCTGCGCCGCGCGTTTGAGCGATGACCGGGAAACCAGCGAAGAGGAGCGCTACGAGGATGAACTTCTTTGGAATCATGCGCCAACGCCCAAACAACGTTATATACGAAGAGATCGGCGCAGAGGGCGGGAAAATCGTCCCACAGGGAACAATCTCGTTCGGTTTGGCGTGCCGTAGGGACGGTACCCCCCCTTTGCATTTTGCCCGTAAAATGTTGATTTGATTGGTCGTCGACAAGGGGATATTCAGGAAACTATTGATGGCAAAGGAGTTAAAGGTCAAAATCTAGATAATAAAGGACTTAGGGTCAGCTCCGTGTTTACTTAATGGTAAATATAGGGCAAAGACAGGGTGGCGGACGCGAGGTTGCCGCGGATTTCTGGGAGGGATTTAGGACGGCGATGAGACAAACCAAGGGCGGTGATAGGCGTCACTGACAGCGGAGGGATTGGCGAAAAAAAATTGATCAGGGTGGGGACGAGGGGGTATTGCTGCGAAAAAAATCGGGCGCCGGTCTTCGGTCGTCGGTCGTTGTTCGTCGGGAAAGGCGTCGTACGTCCTACGTCGTTCGTCCTACGTCGTTCGCCGTTCGCAAAGGCGTGGTGGGTTGCGAGTCGTCGGTCGTTGGTCGTCGGTCGCCGGTCGTTGGGAAAGGCGTCGTACGTCCTACGCCGTTCGCCGTTCGCCGTTCGCAAAGGCGTCGTGGGTTGCGGGCGGCAATGGCCTTCGGCAGAGCGGAAGAGTCGATTTTTTTGCTTTCGCCGGACTTCCGTCCGGGGCTATCTCATAACGCCCCTAGAGGGGCTGGGCTGTGGTCATCTCTGCATTGTCGAGCACGAATGTCTCAGTGATGGTTGTGAGTTGTGCCGCCGCACAATTCTCCACACGAACGGAAACCGCGTCGGTTGCGTCGACCGTTCGCTTTCCTGAACGGGCCGATAGCCTCACCGTTTATCGCGTCGCCATGGGCGACGCTGAGAAACGGTTCGGCGATAGTCAAGAGGGCTGGCACGAAGACGCTCTGAGGCGGACGGATTGTTCTTCCTCTTCTTGGTGTTGCCTTCGCTGCTGCGCGCTCCGGCAATGGCCTTCGGCAGAATGGAAGGATCTCATTTCGCTTTTGTTCTCATGGCTTGCGCCATGGGCTTCAGTCTTGCGCCGCTTCACGGCTAGGCTAAAGGTGGTTTGGGCTTTGGGCGCCGATAGCCTCACCGTTCATCGCGTCGCCATGGGCGACGCTTGATTAACGGTTCGGCGAGACTTGGGAGGGCGGACAGAAGGACGCTTCCAGGCGAGAGGGCTGTTTGTCTTTCTTCGGTGTTGCTTGCGATGCTTTTCGCGGCCGTCTGGATCGCCGGTCGGTTTCGACTTTGGGAGCGGTTGGCCTCACCGTTTATCGCGTCGCCTGGGGCGACGCTGAGA
>DASVWZ010000150.1:0-19115 GCA_036392935.1 Terriglobales bacterium
GCTTCTTGCGGGAGTGAGGCAATCTAGTACGCCATGTCAGCTGCCGTTTTCCTCAGCCGATTCGCAAATTTTGGCCGGGGCCGGCCCAACAACGCAAGAATTATGCTTTTCTTGCCCGCAGCGTGAACAGTGTAATTTCCGGCGGACAATTCATCCGCATGTGCACGCGGATCGTTCCCAGCCCAATATTTGTGTACAGCGTCATCGGCCCAAACCGGTAGAGCCCGCGCGGATAGCGCCGTGCCAGTGGCGGCAAATACACCGGCCCCACTCCCGGCCACGCCACCTGCCCGCCATGCGAATGCCCCGAAAGCTGCAAATCCACCGCATACTTCGCCACGTGCTTCACTACATCCGGCTCGTGGCATAGCATGATGACCGGCTCATCCACTGGAACGCCCTTCATCGCCAGATCCAGGTCCGGCTCGCCATTCAGATAATCATCCACGCCGGCAATCCACAGCCGTTTGCCATCGCGCTCAATGGCTACGGCACGATTGTCCAATACCGGCAGATTGAACGACTGCAAGATCTCGATCACCAGCGACGTGCGCGTGTTCACGTCATGATTTCCCAGCACACATAGCCGGCCTTCTTTGGCATGCAGTGGCGTCAGCATCTGGGCGCACGGCTCGGCGTTCAGCGCCGTACTCAGCCGCAGCCCAAAATAATCCGAAGCGATCGGCAGCGTGACAAAATCCCCGGTCAGCACGAACAAATCCGGCTGCAGCGGGTTCGCCATCCCAACCGCCGCGCTAATAATGTGGTTCGACCAGTGCGGATGGTAATGAAAATCGCTTAACTGGCAGATAGTGAATCCGTCAAAAGCTTCCGGCAGGCGTGCCAGCGGCATCTCAACCCTGACAACGTGGGGATGGTTCGGCTCCAGAATCACCGTGTCAGTCAAAAACGCGGCGCCGGCCAGTCCGGCCGTGGCCTGCAGAAATCTTCGCCGCGAGAGTGAGGTCAAGCCGAGTTGGTCTCCATAAAGGCGAGCGCGCTCCATCGATTGTATCGGATTGCTTTGAAACCATACGCTCCAGCCGCCTGAAGTGGTAACATCGCGGCGTTATGAAAAGACTTTTCGTTGTGCTGGCGAGTTGTCTGAGCCTGTTTGCGTGGGCCCAAACGGCCGCTCCCTCCCACTCCATCGTTCTCCACGCCGCACGCCTGCTCGATATCGATGCCGGCAAGATCATCCGTCCCGGCGAAGTTCTCATCCAGGGCGATCGCATCGTCACCGTCGGCACCTCCGTCGACCATCCCGCCGGAGCCGAAGTCATCGATCTCGGCGACCGTACGCTGATGCCCGGCCTCATCGACGCGCACGTGCATCTCTTTCTTCACCCCGGTGCCGAAGACCTGCAGACCGTGGTCGAATCTGTCCCCCAACGCACCATAATGGCTACTCTGGCTGCCCGCGACGATCTTATGGCCGGATTCACCGCCGAGCGCGACATGGGCACCGAGGGCGCCGGATCGGCCGACACCGCCGTCCGCAACGCCATCAACAACGGATCGATTCCCGGCCCGCGCCTGCGCATCAGCGGCAACGCCATCAATATTCTTGGAGGGCACGAAGACGCCCTCGGCTTCAATCCCGAGCAGCACGTTCTACCTAACGCCAACTACGCCAATAACGCCGACGAACTCATCGTCGTCATGCGCGAGCAGTTCAAGCAAGGCGCAGACTTCATCAAGATCTACGAGACCGGAGCCGATACGGTACGCGACGGCCAGCTGAACACGCCCTATCAATACACCGAGGCCGAACTCGCCGCCGCCGTTGAAGAAGCCGCGCGCGTCGGCAAGAAAGTCGCCGTGCACGCCACCGGCGAGCCGGGGACGCTCTATGCTGCGAGAGCCGGAGTGGTTTCCATCGACCACGCCGACCAGTTGAGCCAGGACACCATGCAGCTGATGAAAGCAAAAGGCATCTTCGCCGTGCCGACGTTTACCATCTTCGAATACTTCGCCGAGCACGCGGCCACCCCTGCGCAGGCCGCGCGCGATCGCGCTCTCTTCGATCTGAAGGTCAAAGAATTCCCCAGACAGCTCGCCGCCGGTGTTCCCATGGCCGTCGGCTCTGATGTTGGCCCGTTCCCGCATGGCACTCAGGCGCGCGAGCTTGAGCTGATGGTCAAATTCGGCATGAGTCCGCTCGCCGCGCTGCAAGCCGACCTGCTCAACGGCGCTAAACTGCTCGGCTGGGACGGCCAGATCGGCGCGCTGAAGGCCGGATATTTCGCAGATGTGATCGCGGTGTCAGGCAATCCGCTTGATGACATCGGCGCTGTCAAGAATGTGTCCTTCGTGATGAAAGGAGGCGTGGTGCACAGGAAGTAGAACGGGCAGGATACTCATTTCCAGCGGCTGCCGCGCTTCATTACGTACTGTGCGAAAACGTATCGCCAGGGGATGAGCGGAATAAAAATCACCACGAAGCACACCGCCTTGATGTCTTCCGCAGCGGCGTCCGTGATCTGGTTTGCGCGCCACAGCGGCACCGCAAAAAAAATCAAATAAATTGCCTTCCACGTCATTTCGAAAAGCAGGATCGGAATCATCTGCACCGGATAGCGAAAGCCCAAAAGCGCAACCGCGCCCAGTCCGGCAAGCAAGCTGAACTGAATTCCTGACGCGATAGCGAAGTCGCTCGAATGATGAATGACCATCGGCCAATAAAAAACGCCGATCCCGGCAGCCAGAATGAAGTAACAAAGCCGCAAGGTGTAAAGCCGCAAAAGAGACAACTCAGGAACGGGGCGCGACGCGCGATCAGCGGAGTTCATAGGCAATGATGATAACGGAATTGCGAGCCTAAGATTGAAACTGCCGCGCGATCGTCGACAATGCCCCCGGCAACGACGCATCGCTGGTATCGATAGTGAGATCGGCCCTGGCGTAGAGCGGCTCGCGCTCGCCGAGAATGCGCTTCAGATCGGCCATAGCTTCCGAGCTTTGCGACATCGGACGCATATCACCCTGCGCAATGACGCGCTTCATGTGATCTTCAGGCATCGCGCGCAGCCAGATGGTGTAACACGACGCGAGCAAACGCTTGAACGTGGCCGATTCGGAAACGATGCTGCCGCCAGTGGCGAGAACGAAGCGGCTTTGCGCCGCCAGCAGTTCGTCGAGACAGGAGCGCTCAAAGCGGCGGTAGCCGGATTGCCCGTAGAGATCGAACATGGCGGCCAGCGGAACGCCGCTGGCTTTTTCAATGAGCCGGTCAAGCTCAAAAAATGGAACGTCAAGTTTTTTTGCCAAAGCCGCGCCCAGCGTGGATTTTCCCGCTCCGCGCAGTCCGATCAGCGCAATGCGTTCGCGCCGGCCTTGAGTTTGCGACTCGCCGAAGCGCTTGAGCAACCACTGCTGCACGTCGTGCAGTTCGTTGGGTGCGAGCTTGCGAAGCAGTTCCGTCGTGTGCGCAAGTTCGGCAGGAAATTCGCCCCCTTCGGAGATCAGAGAAGTGACCGGAACATCGAGTGCGCGCGCCAAATGCCGAAGCAGAAGCACCGACGCATTGCCGTTGCCGGTTTCAAGTTCGGCAAGAAAGCGTTCGGAAACGCCGGATTGCTCGGCCAGCATTTTGCGGGTGATTCCGCGCAACGCGCGCAGGCTCCGTATGCGCGCGCCGAGCGCAGTGAGAAAGCTATGGTTCACCGCGTCGGCCTCGGCGTAAGCCCGATTTCTCGAAGCCGCGCGGCGCGATGGCTTGGTGACTGGCATGTTCAGCGCAGCAGATCGAACTTCCTATCGGCGAGCAGGTCGCGCAGCGACAGCTTCTCGGCCGTTGTAAATCGCGCAAGGTCGGCCAACAGCGGCCAGCCATTTGCCGTAACCAGCAAGATGTCCTGATACGGATATTCGCCCTCGATCTGCACCGCATGGGCTGCTTTAAGTTCTTCGAGCAGCTCAAACATCGGTTCCGGATCCAGCCCGCAGGTTTCGTGCAACTCGGGGAGATAAGCGGCGTTTTTCCTTCGGCTCGCAGCATGCGGACGCGTCGCTAGATCGGCAATGTGCGCCAGCAACTTGCGCGCGGTTGGCGACAGCGTCTGCAACATCGACTTAAACTCCGCAATGGCCGCCAGCTTTGCCGGATCAGGCGTGAATCCGCAGACGCGGGCGAAGCGATCAATCGACGTCGACTTTGTCTCAGCGGTGCTCACAACTGTTCCTAATTGAACCGTACATATTCGAACTCGATGGGCTGTCCGTTGATGCCTTTGGCCGGCGCTGCAATCCAGTTGGCGAATTTGCCCGGCTCAAGCACCCGTCCCATAAGCGACTCGACGTAAACGTGATCTTCCTTCGAAGGTAACCACTCATCGCGCCGTGCGTTCCACTCGGCTTCGCTGATGACTTTGCCCTCCGGTGTGATGAACTGGTTGGCAAGCGTGCCGATCTTGCGATGGAAGCCGAGATGCGGCAGCACAAAGCGGAACGGAATGCCAAGCTTTTCCGGAATGCGGTTCCAGCGGTCGACGCCGGCTTGAATTTCTTCGATATAGTCATCGCGCAGGCGCGCGTTGAGCGCATTGAGCGCTGGCACACGCTTTTCAACCAACTGCCCACCTTCGACTTCATACACTGGATAATCTCCGGCGGTCAGCTTGTGGTCGTCCTTCTGCTTGGTCTCTTCGTAGCGGCCTTTCAAGCCGGTCGTGTAATACGTTGCCGCGTTCGAAGAAACGTCGCCGCCGTAAAGATCGAGCGTAACGCTGTAATGGAAGTTCACGAACTTCTGCATGGTGTCAAGATCGATCACGCCAAACTGCCGCCCGTCTTTGGGATCAGTCAAGCCGTGCTCTTTCATCACCTCGCAAGTGCGTTGCAGCGTGCGTGCAATGCCGGATTCGCCGACGAACATGTGGTGCGCTTCTTCCGTCAGCATGAAACGGCAGGTTCGCGCCAGCGGATCGAATGCCGATTCGGCCAACGAAGCCAGCTGGAATTTTCCATCGCGATCGGTGAAGAACGTGAACATGAAAAACGCCAGCCAATGGCGAGTTTCCTCGTTGAACGCACCCAGAATACGAGGATTGTCCGCCTGCCCCGAGCGGCGCTGCAGCAAATATTCCGCTTCCTCGCGCCCATCGCGTCCAAAGTAACGATGCAGCAAATAAACCATCGCCCACAGATGCCGGCCTTCTTCCACGTTCACCTGAAAAAGATTTCGCATGTCATACAACGACGGCGCAGTCTTTCCAAGCGCGCGCTGCTGTTCGACCGAAGCCGGCTCCGTGTCGCCTTGCGTGACGATAATGCGGCGCAGCGTCGAGCGATATTCGCCCGGAACTTCCTGCCACGCGGCCTCGCCCATGTGGTCGCCAAATGCGACCGTCCGGTTTTCGTCGCGGGGAACCAGAAATATTCCCCAGCGATAGTCCGGCATCTTCACATAGCCAAAATTTGCCCATCCATCGCGATCGACGCTGATGGCGGTGCGCAGATAAACCTGCAACTCACGGCTGTTGACGGGACCCATGTCGCCCCACCATCCCTGAAACGCGGGTTGCCATTTCTCAAGCGCCCGCTGCAAGGTTTTGTCGCCGGCGAGGTCGACGTTGTTCGGAATTCTTTCTGTGTAATCGATCATAAGTGCTCCTGTGGAGCGCTAAACGCGCTCCCAATTAAACTTTGCTTTCGCCCCCGTGCCGTAGACCTTCAACGCGCCGGTGGTTCCGACCGCGTTGGGACGAATGAATATCCAGTTCTGCCATGCGGAAAGCCGGCCAAAAATGCGGGTCTGCAGCGTCTCCGGCAATGCGAAGCGCAAATTGGCTTCAAGGCCAGTGAGCGCATCGGGGGAAAGCGCGGTGCGAGATTCGATGGCGAGGCGCAGTTCATCGGCCCAATCGAGATCGTCTGGCGCCGCCGTGATGAGTCCGGCTGCCAGCGCGTCTTCGGCGGAAATCCGTTTGCCGATCAGGCTTCGAACCTTTTGGACTGCATCTTTATTCTGATAAAACCTCGAAACCACGCGCGGCAAACTATTCGCCATACAAAAAGGTCCGAAGTTCATCTCCGACAAAGCGACGAACGTCGCGCCCGGATTGTCAGCAATGCTGAGCATATAGGTGCGATCAGCGGCGAGCGCAAGTTCGAGCAACGTTCCCGCGAAGCACGAACTTTCTTCTACCACTGCGTAAATCGATCGCGAAGAAACATCGAGCCGGGACAGTGTGCGGCGAAGCATGTTGATCACTTCCCGCACGAACCAATGATCGGGGTGAGCCATCAACTGCCGGTCGATCTCCAGCACGGCGTCGGCATTGCCGCCGGTCTTGATGATCCAGAGGCCAAGCTCCAGTTCGTTGGTGCGCAGGCTGAGAATGGCGTCGTCCAGCTCACGAGCCATTTGCAGCGGCCACCAGTTGGCGCCTGCTGCTGTAATCTGATCGAGAGATTTTGCCGCCACGGTCTCTGGCGCCTTAACATGAATCGTTGCGGTGCGCGCATCGCGATCGAACTTAACATCGACGAATTCGTAGTGATATCCCGATTCGTCGATAACTCGTTTCAGCGGCGTCAGCGGAATTCCTTTTGCATCGGCTGGCCGATCGCTCTTCTGTGCCAGTTCACTCGCGCGCTTTTGAACTCGCGCCTCCCACTGCGCCGGCTTGACGATTTCGTCAACCAATCCCCAATCTTTCGCTCGCTGCCCCTGAATACCTTCGGAAACGGTACAGAAAATGTCGGCCAGATCGCGCCGGACCTTGCGCTTGTCAACCACTCGCGTCAGGCCGCCGGTGCCAGGCAACACGCCAAGCAACGGCAACTCCGGCAGACTCACGGCCGAGGAACGATCGTCGATCAAAATAATTTCATCGCAGGCCAAAGCCAGCTCGTATCCACCGCCAGCCGTTGTCCCGTTGCACGCCGCAATAAATTTGATTCCGGAATTCTGCGACGTGTCTTCAATCCCGTTCCGCGTTTCGTTGGTGAACTTGCAGAAATTTACCTTCCATGCGTGGGTACTTGTTCCCAGCATATAAATGTTTGCCCCCGAGCAGAAGACGCGGCTCTTGGCGCTGGTCACCACCACGGTGCGGACTTCGGGATGCTCGAAGCGAATCCGCTGCAGGGCATCGTGCAGCTCGATATCGACGCCAAGATCGTAGGAATTGAGCTTGAGCTTGTATCCCGGCCGCAGCGCGCCGTCTTCCTTAGTATCCATGACGAGCGTTGCGACCGGCCCGTCAAACTTCAACTGCCAATGTTGATAGCGCGTCGGATCGGTTTGATAATCGACTCGTGGCGCAGCGACGGATTCGGCGGTTAGCGTGGCTTCCACAAAAACTCCTCAAAATGCAGTCTAATGCAGTTTATTACACTCACAAAAGGAATGCGATCACTCCCACATCTCTCAGTATTCTATACCACATTTTACTCCAAGTCGAAAACGATCGTCATACGCAGACCTCACGTATGCGCTATATCGCATATGCTATTCACCTTCCTTTTCTTTGCCCTCGCCGACACTACCGACTGCAATCCATTTAAGATAATCACTCGATCATCGTCACGCAGATACGCAAGGAGCAACAATTTGAAGTTAGCGAACTACGTTTCTGGAGAGTGGAAACATGGTACGGGCGAGGAGCACACCCTGCTTGATCCGGTGACCGGAGAGCAGTTGGCGACGGTTTCATCGACTGGAATCGATTTGGCCGCGGCCCTGGATTATGCCCGGACAAAAGGTACTGCCGGCCTGCAGCAACTCGCCTATGCGCAGCGCGCCGATTTGCTGGGAAAAATAGCCGACGTGCTTTCGGCGAATCGTGATCAATATTTCGAAATCTCGCTGAAAAATCTCGGCGCGACCCAGGCCGACGCATCGTTCGACGTGGATGGCGCGATCTACACGCTGAAAACCTACGCCAAACTGGGCAAGCCGCTCGAGGGAACCATCGTTCTGGATGGCGCGGCAATTCCACTTTCCAAGACCGGAGTTTTTCAAGGCCAGCATTTTCTCAAACCACTGAGCGGAGCGGCAGTCCTCATTAATGCATTCAATTTTCCGGCCTGGGGATTGTGGGAAAAAGCCGCGCCCGCTTTGCTCTCCGGTGTGGCCATCGTCGTGAAGCCGGCAACCGCAACGGCATGGCTCACGCAGCGTATGGTGGAAGATGTCATCAAAGCTGGAATCTTGCCTGATGGCGCACTCTCGATTCTCTGCGGATCGGCTCGCGCCCTGCTGAACCACGTTTCGGAGAACGACGTGATTTTGTTCACCGGGTCAGCCGGTACGGCACACTCCATTCGAACCAATGACAATGTCGTGGCGAAATCGACGCGCCTGAACGTTGAAGCTGACAGTCTGAACGCCACAATCCTCGGCCACGATGCACCCGGTACACAACCGTTCGATCTGCTGGTGAAGGAAGTAGTTCGTGAAATGACTCTCAAGGCGGGGCAGAAATGCACAGCGATCCGGCGGATTCTGGCGCCGCGCGAAACCGCCCAGTCCCTGGCCGATGCGATCGCCGCAAAGCTTGCGACTGTAAAGGTGGGCAATCCCAGGAATAGCGAAGTAAAGTGCGGACCGCTAGTCAACAAAGCGCAGCAGAAGGTCGCGCTTGAAAGCTTGGCCCAGTTGCAGCGGGAGGCCAAAATTGTATTTGGGGGAGGCTTCGATTTCGAGCCCATTGATGCCGATGCCAAGGTCAGCTGCTTCGTTCAGCCGACGCTTTTGTTTTGCAACAAGCCGATGCAGTCAAAAGCAGTGAACGAAATCGAGGTCTTTGGCCCTGTCGCAACCATCCTGCCGTATGATTCCGATAACGAAGCGATTGAACTTGCCCGCCGCGGCGGAGGTTCGCTGGTAGCCTCAATTTTCTCTGACGACAAAGAGTTTCAGCGGCTCATCACCATAGGCATTGCCGGTTGGCATGGTCGCATCATGGTAGTAGACACGCAGGTGGACGGACAACACACCGGCCACGGCAACGTCATGCCGAGCTGTCTGCACGGCGGTCCCGGGCGCGCCGGAGGTGGGGAAGAACTCGCCGGCCTGCGTGCGTTGCAGCTTTATCATCGGCGGTTTGTGGTGCAGGGTCCACCGGAACTGATGGCCGCAATTGCCACCGATTCCATTGATGCGAGCGCGTTATAGTTGGTTCAGCTGCGCTAGGAAATGCAGGACACTGATTCCATCGCCGTAATAGGAGGCGGACCGGCCGGGGCGCTGGCTGCATCGCGTTTGGCAGCCGCTGGCGCTAAGGTGCTGTTGTTCGATGAAAAGCTGGCCTGGGAAAAACCTTGCGGCGGCGGCATCACGCACAAAGCGCTGACGCATTTTCCGTTTCTCGCCGAAGCGCATGATGATCGCAACCGGGTTCACCGGTGCCGGTTGACCAGCCCCGCGGGAAAGCAGGCCATGTTTGAATTACATCAGCCGGTCGCAGTTTTTTCCCGGCGGGTTCTGAACGGATTGATTCTCGAACGCGCGCAGCAGGCCGGAGCCAAAATCCGCAAAGAACATGTCTTTTCGATCGATGGCACGGCAGGGAATTGGAAAATCCAAACTACTGGCGGGGAGCACAACGCCTCCTTCGTCATTATCGCCGCCGGAGCGCGCGGCCAACTCCGCAACCATTTTGCCAAACCATTTTCGGCCCATGACCTGATGATGACCGCGGGATACTTCATCCCCGGCGCCGGCGATCGCATGGAGATTGAATTTGTGCGCGGCCTCCACGGATATATATGGATTTTCCCGCGCATCGATCATTTTTCCGCCGGCATCTGCGGCAAGCTCTCGGACGGGGCTACGCACAAGCTGAAAAAGATTCTCGATGAATCGCTGGCAAAATCCGGTCTCGCAACCGCTGGCGCCCAATTCTACGCGCACGTTCTGCCGTCGTTGCGGGCGCGAACTCTGCGGTCCTCGCCGTTTTGCGGCGACGGATGGGCCATGATCGGCGACACCGCCGGCTTCGTCGATCCCATTACCGGCGAAGGTCTTTATTATGCGTTGCGCTCGGCTGAATTGCTCGGCGATGCCTTGCTGGCCGCCAAGCCGGCGTCTTATGCCGAACGCGCGCGGCAAGATTTTCTGCCCGAACTCGAACTCGCCGCCGCCATGTCGACGCGATTCTTCACGGGAACTTGGCGCAGCCGGCCCATCATCGACCGAATGATTGATCTGACTGCATCCAGCCCAACCTTTCAGGCGTTGATGCGCGACTTATTTTCTGGCGTGCAGGGGTATCTCGATTTGCGCCGGCGATTGTTCCTCGCGCTTCCGAAAATGCTGGCCGAGAGCCTGGCGAATGCGCTGCAATCGAACAAGAACGATGTAGAAGAGCAGAGCGCCGCGACCGAAGCCGCCTAGCATCACGTAGCCAGCCAGTCCACGGCTTTCGCAATTTTGACACTGCCGGAAAATCGCTGATACTATCGAAGTTCGCCTGACGACAATTGCCTGCCCGATCGTCCCCGTCGTCTAGCCCGGCCTAGGACATCGCCCTTTCACGGCGGTAACGCGGGTTCGAATCCCGCCGGGGACGCCAAATCTAATCAAGAGGTTAGCCAGCGATAGCATTTTCGCTCGCCGTTTCTGGTAACGCCCTGGTAACAGGAAACTGATTATTTGCCGCAAGTGCTGGCTGTTCGGGCGTCGGTTCCGGCTGTTCGATCGCATAGGCCAAATCTAGCTTCTGCACTGCGTCAGCCAGGAAAGCTGGCGATAGATGTTGATAACGAGCAGCCATCCTCAAGTCCTTGTGCCCGAGAAGTTGAGCTACGGTATGAATGTCCGCGCCGTTCATCCTAAGCCAACTTGCCGCCGTGTGTCGCAAATCATGGAAGCGGAAGTCGGAAATATCCAAGGTTCGGCACACTCGTGAGAATGCCATACTCACCTGCTCACCCGTGAGCCCCTTAAAAAGAAGATCGGTCGAACGGAGCGTCTTGCCGGTCGCAAGGCACCGAATTGCGGCTTTGGCGGTTTTGTTCAGATACACAATCCGGCCTTCGCCGTTCTTAGTCTGAGAGAGCATTACACGACCATTCCCAAGGTCCACGTTCAGCCAGCGCAACCCCAGCAGTTCAGATCTGCGCATGCCAGTACAGGCCGCAAGGGCCACAATAGGACGCAACCATTCGGGCGAGGCTTCAAGTGCCGCACGCAACTCACCCGGTTGAAGGTAGCGCACTCGGCCAGCAGCCACGCGAGGACACTTTACGCCCTGAGCGACGTTGAAGGGCACAATCTCCCATTCCACGGCTAAACGTAGGAGATGTTTACAAATGTTAACTTCCTTTTGAACCGAGTGGGCGGAAACATCCCCACTCCGCTTGGTGACGTATCGCTGTACGTCCACCCGCCGGACGCTGGCGATTGGGCCCGTGAAAAACTTGTTTAGGTGTTGGTTCACAATCCCTGCTTCGCGTTGATACGCTTTCGGAGTCAGTCGCGCTTTTTGGTAGCTGAGAAACCGAGTAGCGACATCCGCAAATGTTTCGACCCCAGGAGGTGCAAAACCTAGAACTCTGCTTTGCTCTACTCTTACCAATTCGGCGGCGCGAGCTTTGCGTGCCTGTTGTAGTGTTTGAACATTGAGTTTCCGCCACCTGCGGCGCCCTTGGGCGTCCGACCAGTGCATCCAATAGCCTGGACGATCCTTCCGTGTGTAGATACCGTCAGCGTTGTTCATTTTTTGGCTCCTCCGCAGCGCAGGTCCTCGTTTGTAGACGTTCCCGTTCTCATTTGTTCCTGCTAGCGCTCGCGCACGCTTCCGGATTTGTGAAGCTGGTAATATTCGCGAGCTTTATTGCGTTTGTATTCTTTCCAATCTTCAGATAACGAATTCCGTTTGATACGGCATTCTTTTCGACAGAACTCCTGATGTGTGAACTTGGCGAAAAACCACCCTCCGCATTGCCCGCAGGTTTTGAGAGAACCCAGACAGTTCAATTCGGCCAGCCTGATCAGTGCGCGCACGGCTCCGCACTCTTTAGCCGCCGTGCCGATTGACTCTGGAATTCCATCGACGATATTCAACGTGAGGGGCTTTTTCTGCTGCGCAGCGGCTACGCGTTCCCATGGCGAATCTGGCAGAGCATAGATAGGAGTTGGAACCACCCATGAGAAAGTCTTGTAGCGTTCCAAGAGACGGTTGATAGGAAAGAGGGGATGAAGCCTATCGTCGCCATAGTAGTAACAAGCTTTACCAAACTTCAGCTGCCGCAACATCTCAAGAAGAGAGCGAATTCGCTTCTGCGCTGCCTCGACCTTCCTTTTTTCGGAACCATTTGGAACGCTGTTGAGGAACTGAATAACGGCTAGGCTGAGGTTTTCGCCGTGGTAATGCCGCCGTCCGGACGGCGCCGCAAGGGTTTTGCGACGACGATCCGTTTCTGGATGATGCCTTTGTGATATAGGCATGTATAGGAAAGTAGCACTATGCACTGATTTGTCAAGAATAATTGCTGACGTGGTCAATTTCTTGAATCGGAGAAAAAACTCTTATGGAAGCGTTGCTTTCCGTCGAGGAGGTAGCTAGGAAGTTGGGTGGTATCTCGAAGTGGACGGTCCACGCATGGCTCAGCCAGGGCAGGTTACAGCGTACGAAAGTAGGTGGCCGCACAATGGTCCGCGAGTCGGAACTGGCCAAGGTCATTCAGGATGGCGGCAAATCCCCATCACCTCACCGTGAGAGGGCATAAAGCTCGGACTGGATTGTATTGAATGACAACAATGGCTGAGCCGTACTTTGGTATCCCTCAATCCTTCGTCCGGCAGGACCACCTGAAAGGCCTCAGTGGAGCGGCTACAAAGCTATACGTCGTCCTGTGGCATGAGTCCGAGCGTTACAGCACACGGGAGCTAACGAGATCCGCCAGCCAACTCACAGCATTAACCAAGATGCACCGCAACTCCATCGCAAAGGCTCAGAAAGAACTAGCGAACGCACGACTGGTAACTGCTGACCCCTTCGGCGAGAAGGGATTTGTGTATCAGCTCTGCGATCCAACCACGGGCAAGCCTTGGCCCGGGCGGCCGGACGTTAAGGTCGATTACGTGAAAAAGCCCGTTACTGGATACCGTCAAAGTCGCCCCCGATCGACGAACAGCGAGTTGGCTGGAACCGGCTTTCCGTTCGGTGCAAACGTGGTCGGACAAAACGGCTCATCCCCAAGCGCTTCGCCGGCAGCTTCGCCGGCAACTCCTGTGTATTGGAATGACATAACCCGCGATGGATAGACCCTGCACAAAAAATGTGCACCCCCCCTGCCGCGAATCTGTGCCCCCCACCCACAAAATTAGTGCAGGGGATACCACTTTTTTGTGCATGGGTCGCTTGCAATCTGCTGAAGCGCAAAGAGTTCGATGAACCCTGTCCATTCTTACAAAAACATTCTTACTAAGAGAAATTCTTATGATCTTGTTCTTGAACTTTTGAAGTTGGTTCTGGCATTTGCAGTGGGGGCCCTCGGAGGGGGAAAAACTGGCTTGCAACTTGAAAACTTGAAAAAGAACGCGCAATGAAGGTTTTGATTAATTTTGATTTATGGGCACCTAAGCCATTGATTTTGTTGGGAAATGAATTTTGATTTAAGTGCGAAAAAGTGCGGATTTTCTCGACGATTTCGGGAGAACGATAAGGATAACGACGGTGGGCGGCATCGGCAGTGGCTCGGGCGCCGAAGATGCAGCAACGATAGCGGGCATTCTCAGCTCATGAGATGCGCCGATTTCTCGGGAGATTGGGAGGGAAGACCCCACGCCGTTTTCAAGTTTTCAAAGCGCCAATTCCTGGCAAATCACGCGAACAGGATTTTGAGGCTCGTGCAGTTGAGTATCCGGGAAGCTTGCGAGGAGTTGACCGATGAAAGGGAATACCCCGAATGACGCATTATTTCGGCCTGCGGGAAGCGCGTGACGCATGAGACGTATGCGAGGCTGGCAGGAAGAGACTCGGGCTTGTAATGGGTGTGGCGCGCACTTCACTCCGAAGCGGTTTTGGCAGAAACAGTGCAGCCCGCGTTGCCGGCAGCGCGCCTACATCCAAAGACTGTCCAAAACTCCGATTGGTTATTACGGGGCCTGATTGTCCTGCTATCGGCCGTCAATCACACCGGTTCTGTATAAGTGCAACTTCATTTATGCGAAATGGTCAGATTGTAATGAAACACGACAATCGAGAGACCATGCCGGGGACGGTATACGTCTATGAGAAACCGGCTGGAGGCTGGATCTCGATGATGCAAACTGCTAAGTTGGATCCGCGTCCCACTAGGGGTGGGGCGTTAGGGAATGCCGTGGCCATCGCTCCTGGGATCATTGTCGCAGGTGTGCCCGTAGCAACGACAAACGGCGCGGTGTGGATTTTCGACGAACCGGCGGGGGGATGGGTAGATAGCTCGGAAGCATCATACGTGCTGACCGAACCAGACACTTCGGCGCTCGGCGGCTCGGTGAGCTTGACCCAGAACGGCCAGGTTCTAACAGCTTCTTGTGGTATCACGAGGTACAAACCAAGGTCTGTAGATTTGGCCTATGTTTGGCACGCGGATCAGCAATGGAGTAAGACCATCAGACTAAGCTCTGAAGGCGAAGCGATGACTGCTGGGACATCTGCTTCGACTGCGAATTGGGCCTTCACTGGAGACGGCGAAGGGAATGTGTTCGTCTTCGACGGCAAATAGCGTAAGTCAACTGCTGAAATCAGGCGTTAGGACGAATGTGCGCTTTCCCTTTGCCTTTTTAGGAATTTTGAGCGTAATTGCGATGCTACGCAATCTGTCAACGCGCTATACTTTGCCCGCAGCAACGGTATTATTTTAGCCAGCCATTCATAGGAACAAGATGCGTCACCACGAACGCCAATTCGAAATCACCAGCGTAGTCCCGCTACGGGCATTTTGTAGCTTCTGCTATCAGAGGTTTGAAGGGATGCCCAGCCGCTACGAAAGCGCTGACGATGTAATTCTGAGGATGCGTGCCGAATTCAACAAGCACGAGTGCAAAAAACCTGTTCGTGGGATCGCCGTGGAGCAAGAGAAGTGCGAGGGCTGAGGATGAAGCATTGGGAGGTAGCCCCCGCACCCTTTGCAAGCTGACGGGGATGATAGCACAGAAAAGGAGAGAGGATTCTGGAGCCGCAACCTCGCACAGTCGAAGCCGCGACGCGGGCATGTTCCGCCCCCAAGCCTTGGTTGAAAGAATCACAAGATTTCTTGTGCTATGAATTTATCGTGAAGGTCGCAATCACGCTACGTTCTGTGTTCAGCGGACGCCACGAATTTGTTTCATAACCTCGCAGAATTGAGATAGGTTCCCAAGCGGTATTCCCTCGCTGAAAGGCTTTGATCCGGGTCGTAGCAAAATGTTCCCGCGCTGCGTAATTCGGCGGAAAACATGGAAGTCGATGAATTCTTTGTTGTGAATGTCCAACCTGGCAAATAGCGTAACCAGGCGACGCTCCTTGGCATTCGGAATCGCAATCCATTTTTTCTCTTG
This sequence comes from Terriglobales bacterium, assembly GCA_036392935.1. Lineage (GTDB taxonomy): Bacteria > Acidobacteriota > Terriglobia > Terriglobales > Acidobacteriaceae > DASVWZ01. The sequence continues at coordinate 15,479 of DASVWZ010000150.1, forward strand.
CCAAACGTACCTGGCAATCAAAAGAGAAACCATAAACCCTTGTTTCATCATCAGGCGAGCGCGATGCCTGTGTGATGTACTAACCGTTTGAACGCGTTCTGGAAACATCTCGCATATTTTCGATAATAGCCCGGTTCGTAGGGCGCGAATGCGCCGACGAGCGCTTACGATGCTGACTTCTCTCGACACGTCATAGCCGATCCGTTCATAGGCCTGAAGAATCCCGCCGAAACGGCGCTCCAACGTGTTAGCCGAGGGGGTGTCAGGAGATTGATCGATAATCTTCGTCGTCAACCGCCCTTCGGACGTGAGCAGAGTTCGTAGGTTGTCCAGTATCTCTTCGTCGCTCTTTCGGATGGCCAGATTGGCGAGAATCTTCTGCGCCTTCGCAAATGTGTCTGGATCGACGACGGCTTCGAATGCTCCGGGAGTCATTATCCAATCGCCTCGTGAGGTATCCGCTCGTGCTGCCCCAAGCCTGGTCGTTGAGCGGTTAAAGACGTGCACACCTGCGTATTTGGGATGGCTTAGTATTCGCATGACACTGCAATGGCTCCAACGCTCTTTGCCTTCCAAGAAAGGAATATGCCGTCGATTTAATTCTCTGGTGATCCAGGCTATGCAGCGATGTTCCCGGAGAAACATCCGATAGATCATGCGCACTACTTCCACTTCATTATCCGGCCCCGGCACCAGGATCACACGGTCTGTGGTTATACTCTTACGTTCTCCGCTGGCAAGAAGCTGCTTGGGCTGATGATCTGGAGATACGAGCATGCGCCGCAGGCCGTAGCCTGGACGACCGCCTTGTTTGAACCCAAGTTCCGCAAGCCGCTTTTGTCCAGCGAAGACTTTCACGCCCAACTCACGGCTGTACTCCCCAGCCATCGACCTTTTGAGGGCTTTTAGGATTGAACTGGAAAGACTGCCGTCGTTGGCGAAGCCCTCGGCACAATAGTGGACGGGAATGCCAGCCGACTTGCAGAGGAACTCATAGTGAGCCGACTCGTCCGTGTCCTGGAACCGTCCCCAACGGCTGACATCATAGACCAAAATTGCCTTGTAGAGCGTCTCGCCGGTCGTAACATCTCGAAGCAATTGGCGCAGGCCGGACCGATTCTTCAACTGCAGGCCGCTTTTCGCTTCGTCGGAATAGGACACAATGATTGCAAAGCCATGAGAGTGGGCGTATTGCTGGATGCATTGCGCTTGGTTTTCGGTGGAATACTGTTGATGCTCTGTGGACATACGCAGATACTGGGCGGCAGGAATCAGAACGTAGTCGGTCATAAATCCTCCTTAGGAGAGACATCGACCGTGCCTATGAAACCTTTAGTCGTTTTCGAGAGTTATTTTTGGGAATTCTCAAGTTGACCCCGACGAGGGAGGACGGACGAGTGAGAGCGAACAGTTATATTCCCGCCGCACAATATCTAAGAATGTCTACGGACTATCAAAAATATTCCGTCGAGAATCAGAAAAGTACGATCCTCCGGTACGCAAGAGATCACGGCTTCAAAGTTATAAAGACATATCTGGACGCCGGTAGAAGCGGAGTCATTCTGAAACACAGAGAAGGCCTACAAGCGCTGCTTACCGATGTCTTAGGACGAAATGCAGGTTACAAAGTCATCCTCGTTTACGATGTGAGTCGTTGGGGTAGGTTCCAAGATGTCGATGAAGCTGCGCATTACGAGTTTCTGTGCAGAAATTCTGGCATTCCAATTCACTACTGCGCTGAACAATTTCGCAACGACGGGAAGTTGCCCGACACGATCTATAAAGCTCTGAAGCGAACAATGGCAGCTGAATACAGCCGCGAACTCGGAGTCAAGGTATTCGAAGGCCAAAAGCGATTGGTGCTGACGGGGCGCAAAATGGGCGGCATAGCCGGTTACGGTCTTCGTAGAGTGATGATCTCCGAAAACAACCAACGTAGGCGAATTTTGTACAAAGGTGACCGCAAGTCCCTTGTAAGCGATCGCGTGGTTCTAGCTCCTGGCCCGAAGGAAGAGGTTGAATGCGTGCAGCGTATTTTCGCGATGGCGTTGCGCGGTGTGATCCCTGCCGAAATAGCTCGGAGACTGAATAGTCGAAAGATTCCTTACCTTGATGGCATGCAATGGAATGGGGAGAGCGTCTCACGACTACTCAGAAACCCCAAATATGCCGGGTGTTACGCATGGAATAAATACACCTGTAGACTGCACACTCGTCCAAAAGTCTTGCCGCCAGAGCAATGGATTCTTAAACCCGGAGCCTTATTGCCGATCATCACCCAGAAGACATTTGGGCGGGTTCAGGAAGTCTTGAAGGCACGAAGCGCATCCGTTTATAGCAAAGAAGAACTTCTGAATCGGGTGAGGCAAGTGTTACGGCAGCATGGAAGATTGACTAAAGCGATTATCGAATCTTCCGGCCTTGCCCATACGACGCTCCGACACTATTTAGGGACCATGCTACAGATATACGAAACCGTCGGATACAAGGCTCCTGCCCGTCTCGTAAAGGCTGTCGATCGCAGGCACCTAATGTCACGGCTCAGTGCTGAAGTCGGATCGAAGATTATCGAGCTCTTTCCAAAAAATGCCAGGCTTGTCTATTCTGCGAATCGCTGTCGGTTATTTGCCCGATTCGACGATTCTATCTCCGTTTTGGTGAAACCATGCCTCTCTTACTGCACGGCAACTGCTGGCGGAGGATGGAGCTTCTTTTTGAGCCCGAGGGAACTCGATTATCAGGTTCTGATCGGACGACTGGACAAACACAACAAGCGGATTGAGGATTTTCTTCTTTTTCCGTGGATCGACACCGAGACGAGAGAGTTGAACTTTCTTGAAAGTAATTCTTTCTGGAAGTGGGGCAAACAAGTCGAACTCGAAGACTTGTACGAAGCGGCTAGATACTTCTCATTGAAGTTTTATCAACCTGATCTAAGAACCGGCTCACTATCAGAAAAAGAAAAATAAGGTGCGGGAGAACGCCATGCATGGGTCTATGTAGGACAGCCCCGACTGCCTACATGCGCTCCCGCACCGTCTTAACCCTAACGAACGCACACTGAGAAAACGACGATCATACAGTACCATAAACAATGCTGGTTTTCGAACTTTGTGAGGCGATTCTATGACTCCATCATGGCTCTCAATTCCTCCATGATCTGCTGCAACCGTTCTTGGCGTCTGCGATGATTGTAGAAGGCCATAAGATTGGGCTGCGGCGTTTGCGAATGCTTCAGATTACGCTGCTGAATTTCGACGATTTCTCGTTTCAGCGCCTCGATGCGCTTTCGGATGTCGGCATTCACGAGCCCGATTATACGGCACGGCGACGAACACTTGAGGCGGATTTACCTCTGACCTGCGCCTCTCTTGCGGGAGACGGCCCACTGTTTTCGAGAAATCATACCATTCGCCAAGGCTTAACCGCCCGACAAGAGCGAATCAGAACTCGTTTAGAGCCAAAAGACCCAGGTTTCCGCCGGTCACTGAGTGCAATCAGGCGTGGGTGTTGAAAAAGTCCCTCACTTGAGGCTTGCGGCGATGGCGAGTTCGGGTTATAAGCAGGCCATCGATGCTGCTGTTCATCTCCATTCTCGGAGGCTTGCTGCTCATGATGGGGCAACACGACCGCTCGG
>DASVWZ010000151.1:0-4084 GCA_036392935.1 Terriglobales bacterium
CGTTGTTCTGCTGAAGACCTGGCAGGCCTACGGCACGACGGGCGGAGGGCTGGGCGTCGTCGAGATCCGTGACCATGGCGGCGCGGGCTTCTTTGGAGTCGAAGTCGAGGTTGCGTCCGTTGCGCACGGCGAGCGAGAGCAGTTTGGTATAGACAGAGACGGCTTGCTCGCTGATCTGGCGCCTGGAATAGAGGTCGATGACGTGCATGATGGCGACCTGAATGGCGTAGCGGTCTTCGAGCAGAGGGAGGGAAAAGCTATGTGGATCGGCGCGGCGGTGGATGGCGGCGCTGTGGAAAAAGCAGGTGTAGCTGTCTTTGAGGGCGGGGCATCCGCAGCGGAGGCCGCTGGTTTTGACGTAGTTGCACTGGCGGACGTGGGTTGCGGGCTTGGGTTGTTGGGCTTCCTGCGGGGCTTCTGGTTTGTGGTTGTGCTTACCGTTGGGCTTAACTGCGCTCAGGTGTGTCATTGTTTGTTTTCCTCGTGTGTTTACTACTATCTAACAATTTTTTGTGTTGCCGGATTGCGTAAATACTTGATTCCATTGGGGCGATTTTTGTGATTCCCGGTAAAATCCTGATTCTAAAGAGCAAAAACAGTCAAAATCTAGAAAACAAAGAACTTAGTCGTCAGTTTTCAGTCATCAGTCATCAGTCGTCAGTCGTCCTACGTCGTACGTCGTTCGCAAACCCGTCGTGCGTCCCGGACTTGCGCAGAGTCGTCGGTCGTTGGCTCCGGGCTAACCTTCGGCGTGCCGTAGGTATGGTGCCAAAAAGGGAAGGCGGAGTCTGTAGCGGCGGTCACAGTGAAATTGTGAGGGATGAACAATGGGGGTGTCTGGCGGAGCTTCGAATGGGTGAAATCGTGAGGTTCGCTAGTTTCCTTGAAAGCCTTGCGCAACCACTCGGCCTGGTTGACCGGCTTTCATTGACTCGACCGGCAGGCAGAAGTGACTCTAGTCCGCACAGGAACGTGAGAATTGAGAACGGGATGATATAACAGTGGGCGGAAAGTTTGCGGGATCGAGACAACGCGAGGGAGATTACGCAATGCCAGAAAGCGGCGGTTCGAACGTCGAGATAGCTCATCATTTAAGCCACAGTCACGGTTTGTCGCAATCGTTTGCTCATCAGGCGCTGGAGATCGTGGAGGCCATTGTGCTGGCGGTGGTTGCCGTGTCCACGGCATGGAGCGGATACCAGGCGGCGCTGTGGACGGGACATCAGGCCGAGTTGTATGGCGAGGCCAGCAAGCTGCGGATTCTGGCCGAAGCGTCTGGAATGACGGCCAACCAAGAACGGTTATATAACGCCGCCACGGTAGGCGACTGGCTGAGGGCGGAAGCAAGCGGCGACAAGAAGCTGGCGGCTCTGTTCGAGCGCCGGGTGCTGCCGGAGTTTCGTCCGGCCTTTGAGGCGTGGAAGCAGACCGATCCGGTGAACAACCCGCAGGCTCCGGCGGGGCCGATGCTGATGCCGCAGTATCGCAGCTCCAAGGCAGAGGAAGCTGCCAAGCTGAACGACCAGGCCAGCAGCACGTTCGAGCAAGGCAACGTGGCGCGACGTCATTCCGACGAATACGTGCGGTGCACGGTGACGCTGGCCACGGTGCTTTTGCTGACTGCCATCAGCCAGCGATTCAAGATGCATGGAGTGCGAGTCGGACTGGCCGCAGTGGCGGCGGTGTTACTGTGCTTTTTGACGGTCCGGATTTTGACACTTCCGCGTGCTGTGATTTCAATGGGCGGAGCCCAAGGAGACAACAAAGCGGAATCAATCACCCGGTTCTGATGGGGATCGAGGACATCGTCCATCAGCGGAAGCGGTAGGTAGCGCCCAATACCAGGCCTTGCTGGGTGGGTTCGATGTTGAGTCCGGAGTCGGTCTGGCGGTGGTAGTAGAGGCGGCGATAGGCCAGCGAAGTCGACCACTTTTTGCTCCAGTCGTAGCCTGCGCCTCCGACGAAGTTATAGGAGAGCACGGAGCCGCCGCCGCCGACATCGCCGAGGACGAATGCGGTGATGCGGCGCGTGAGCTGCAGTTGGAAGCGCGCGCCTTCCACGTAGTCTACCCAGTTGTCTGACGCGGGATAGGAAACGCTGGCGCTGGGTATGCTGGCGTTGATGCTCGAGCCGGTATGGTAATAGCGCACGCCGGTCAACAAATGGATGGCGGCGCGTTTGCGGCCAAAGAGGCGATAGCCGAGATATTGGGTGAGAGTGAAAGTATCGAGCGAGACGTTGACGTTGAGCGCGCTGGGCAGGCCCTGGATGGGAATTGCACTCTCGTTGCCGAGGCGAACGTACATGACGTCGGTGAGGAGGCTGAGCGGGCCGCGGTTTACATCGTTGAGACCCATGACGCCGAACTTGAGGTTGCTGAAAATGTCGGTGAAGGATTGATTGACCTGCACCGAGTGGCCGCCATAGGCGACGCTGCCGTTCATTCCGGCGAGCCAAAGATAGGGAGACGCGGCGTCGTGCCACTTGTCGGCGCTGTAGTCAAGATCGGAGGGCGGAGTTTGCGCGGGGGCAGGGATGGAAGTGAGCGAGATCAGAACGGTCAAGAGAGACAATGCCAGAGTCAGTCGAGAGATGCTCATCTGCGGGATCATAAATATTTTTTTTCCTTTCGTGCTCATCGATTCCTGAAAAAACTTCATAGCCGTTAACCTAATTGCCTGCGCCGAAATACATGTTCAGAATCAGACCAAACTGATCCAACTGCTGGTTGGGATGCTTGCTGGTGATGTTCTGGTGTTCATAATAAGGATTCAACTCAAAGTGCTTGGTTATCGGCAGGCGGCTGCCGGCGTAGAGCGCGGTGGTGCTCCACTTGTGATACTGGCTCTGGTAGAAAGCCTCTGCGCTCAGATATGGCGAGAGGTGGTAGGAGCGGATGGCGAAGTTCCGTTGCAGATCGACCCGGTTGCGGTATCGCCATTCGAAAGGCTTGCTGGACCAGTCGAGATCGAAACGGTTGCGATCGGCCAGCCAGATTTTGGCAAAGAGCGGAACGCGCGGGATGGCCATCAGCTGCATGCGCCAGACGGTGGGAGCGTCGGCGGAGGGGATGTAGCGGAATCCGGCAGAGAGTTGGAGGGGGCGGGACTCGGCGTCGTTCAGATCGAATTCGGTGACATCTTTCAGGCGGAGAAGCGGCTTGAGGAAGTAATCGATGCTGGGGCCGATTTCGGCCTGAGTCGGGTCTCCGGCTTCGCGGGTTTCTTTGGCCTGGAAGTCGAGACGAAGGTCGGGCTGGATGCGGTAATAGGCGTTGATCTCAGGCAGGAACTGAAACTGTTGGGCGGCGGAGCGTTCACGAGCGGCAAACAGACAGAGCAACAGCGCAAGGAGCGTACGGCGACCGTGTTGTTTCAACCAGCGCATGTGGTTTCTGTGGGGTGAGACCCGAGCACTTGCGTGCCCTGGGCCCTCTAAACTTGCCATTACGACGCCGGCTTGATCGCGGGCGGCTTCCAGGATCCGTCGATGATGGAAGGCGGCGTCTCGTTCGGCCAATACAGCCGTAGCATCGGGATGAATTTGGCCTTGGGAGCGGGAAGCCAGTTGGCCTCTTTGGCTTTGCCGGGCGAATCTGACTGGAGATAAAGATCGACCGAACCATCCGGGTTGGTGACGAATTTGTTGCGGGCGCTCAGGGTGTAGCGGTTGAGGGGATTGGGAACGAAGAAGTAACTGGCGTCATACATGGTCAGGGACCAGAAGCCGTTTACGGGCGGGAACTGGCCCTTATCGAAGTGCATGACGTAGTTTTTGGCACCGTCGTAATCCTTGCCGTCTGGGTCTTTTTCCGAAGTTGGATAGATGGCATCCTGCGGGCGGTTTGCACCCAAGCCGATGGCGGTGACCAAGGCCCGCTGAATGTAGTTAGTGCCGTAGATTCCGATTTCCGTGGTTAAGTAACTCCAACCGTTGACCGGTACCGCGGCCTTCTTGAAGTAATCCATGATCTTGACTTGCGCGAGTTTGGGAACTGCCTTGACGGCTTCTTTGTCGAAGGCACCGAGTTTGCTGGCGTCGAAATCTTTGCCCGGGTCGAGGCCGATGGCTTTCATCTTTTCG
>DASVWZ010000152.1:0-47026 GCA_036392935.1 Terriglobales bacterium
GATGAACGAATCTCTTTGTAATTTGACGGTAGGCGTCTTCGGCATTTTCGGCCTCGCTTTCAAGCCATGGCAGAACCTGCCGTCGCGCTACGTTCTGGGCCGCGTCCATAACGGCTCGGCGATATCGCGGGCCCAGCGTTCGCGGCAACGTCGCGATCACCAAAGCAAGTTGTTGGTGAGCGGTTTGTTCGGCCGATTCAAGAAAAGTATTGCGGCGATCGCCGAAGGTTCGTGAAAGGCGTTGCTGCTCGCCCCCGAGCAGGAAGCCGAGATCGCTTAACGATTGCTCGCTTTGCGCAACGATTTCGCGCAGTTGCTGAAGTCTTTTTTCCGATTCCTCGATCGGGCGGGTCAGCGCGCTGCGTTCTTCATTCAGCACGTCGGTGAACTGGCGCGACAGTCGCCGCAGCGAGCGCCGGGAAGCATCATGAACCAGTCCCCGCTGCGAATTCTCCGCCAGATTTTCCATGCGCATGAGCAGTTGCTCCCAGTCCCGCTGTGGTCGCTGTCGGTTGAGCTGTTCGAGCGCACTCACCTCGTAGATCGTTTGCACCTGATGATGAAGCTTTTCTTGCAGAACGCTTTTGCAAAACGCCGCGGCCGCGCTTCGTTCGCCATCCGACACGCGGTCAGCCTTGTTCAGGACGAACAAAATATCGGGTATCTGTTTGGTCAGGGATTCAACCAGTGCCAGTTCATCGCCGGCAATGGGCGGGTCGGCACCGATCACTACGATGGCGGCGTCAATGTGGGGAAGGAAGGCATGAGTTGCGGCCGTATTTCCCGCGAAAACCGAGCCGAGCCCAGGCGTATCCACCAGGCACATACCGCTGCGAAGCAATGCAGAGGGCACAAACACCTCCAGCGCAGCGACTTCCCTTATGTTTTCGGGGTTCTTGGCTTCGGAGACGTAAACCTCAATCTCGCTAATCGCAATTTCCCGCCAATCACCATTCGTTTGCCGGACGCGCGCCCGCCGATCGCTTCCAAAACGCAGAATCGTCGGCACGGCTGTCACCGGCGTTACTCCCGCGGGCAAAATCGCTTCCCCGACCAATGCGTTCAGCAAGGTCGATTTACCGCGCTTGAACTGGCCTAGGCATGCGACATAGAAGCGTCCCTCCGCAATTCGTTCCGCGGCGGATCGCGCCTGATCGCTAATCGTAGGATGATTGAACTCTTCGGCAAGGGCCGCGATACGTAAGAGCGCCGCCGTCTCCTTATCCATGTCGTCGTTGCCGGGGCCACGTTGCGAACTTGGAGTTCGAATGTCTTCAGAGTCCGCGACGCCTTCGTTCCTAGACCCGCGATTCATCACCCTTCAGAGCGAACTCCCTCCTGGTGCACGTACTTGATCACTTCGACATCGGAGATGGCAATCAGCCCTTCATCCACCATCTGATCGAGAGTTGGAATCAGTTTGCGAATCTTTTCATCGGTATCGATGATTGAAATCATGATGGGCGCATCTGACGAAAACGAGATCAGATGTGGGCGATGAATGAGCGTGCTGGCCCCATACCCCTCGATGCCGCGGTAGACAGTCGCGCCAGCGATATCCAGCTCACGGCATTTTTCCACGATCGCGCGGTAAAGCGGCTTGCCCTGCCATTTATCGTCTTCGCCGAAGTGGATGCGCAACATCTTGGCTTTGCCTTCAAGTTTCACTGGCGAGCTCCTTGCCGGCGCTCGGCGGACTTGTAATCGTGCGTGTACTTGATGACGTCAACGTCGGAAAGAACGACCAGTCCCTGCTGCAGCATCTGATCGAGAATCGGAGTGAACCTGGCGAGTTTGGTTTCCGAGTCAATGACCGCCAGCATGATCGGGCGATCGTGAGAGAGCGCAAGGGTTTTGTCCTTGTGAATTCGGCGGTTGGCTCCATACCCGAGGATACCGCGATAGACAGTGACTCCGGCAATCTCATTGGCACGAAGCGCTTCGACCAGCGCTTCCTGCAGCGGCTTGCCCTGCCACTTGTCGTTTTCGCCAAAATAAATGCGCATGAGCTTGGCTTTGCCTTCAGTCTTCAACGGATGCGGCTCACTCTGGCTTTTGCCTTTCGAAGTCTCGGCTGGTTTAACCACAATCGTGTCCTGAATTTCGATGAGGCCGGTGCCAGCCAACTCCTGCAACTTGGGGAGCAGTTCTTCCACCCGTTCCGGCGTCTCAATGAATTCGATTTTGACTGGTAAATTCTTGGCCAGTTCGACCAGGCGAGTCGTATGAATATGGTGGTCGGCGCCAAAGCCGGCGATTCCGCGAATAATCGTCGCTCCGGAGACGCCGCGATAGAAAAGAAAATCCAAAATCGCTGCGTACACGCTGTGACCGTGGTACTGCTGGTCTTCACCAACGTAAATGCTAACCTTTTTTGCCGCGCCCGCTTTCAGCACAAACCCTCCCCGAAGTTGTTCGCGCACTGTGATTGATGAGACTTCACGCAACCGCCTTTCCCGCCACAGCGCCCGCCCACACCATCGCAAAGCCGACGATCACGCTGAGAACGACATTCAACGCGCCGGCAATGAACTGGCCATCTTGAACTGCGCGCAAAGTTTCGTATTCGAAAGTGGAGAAAGTTGTGTATCCGCCGATAAAACCGATGGGAATCAGATACCGCCAATTCGGACTGAGGGAGGTTCTTTCGGTCAGGACCGTCATCACAAATCCGATCAGGAATGAGCCGGTAATATTGATGAGAAATGTGCCGTAGGGGAAACGCGTGCCCATGCGTTGGCCAACGTAAGCACCCACCCAGTAACGAGCGACCGAACCGGCGAAACCGCCGACTCCGACGATGAGATACTTACCCACTGATTCGAGCCTTTCCATGCGGGCCGATCCGAAGCGACTGGCCGATCGACCGAACCGCATTTGTCAGTCATTATAGGGATCAGGCCGGGAACGACTCCGACAGGAACCCGTCAGGAGTCATCATCTGTCCCGGCTAAAGGTGGGATCAGCGGTTAGCGGTGAACTCCTTCACCGTTACGACAAAAAGATTATATCCAAATCAAACCTCTCCTGAGAATAGGTGGGTTACCTCAGTGCAATCGGGCATTCCCTGGTCTTGCCCTGCTGTTTTGTTCGCCTGTGACAACGGGATTTACCGGCATGGCACGTTCGTGCGAGGCGTGGCCCATCGGTGCCACCCGTGTACCGTAGAAGCTGTATTGACCCGCGGGAATGTGCCGCTGCATATTGTTGTTTAGCTTAGGGAAGTCGGGCGTAGTCCGCGACTGATAAAACACCGCGCTTGGAAAGGCTTGTACAGACCTGCGCGGAAGATTGTCAACCTGACGCGTGGCTTTCACTCGAACCAGTAAGGAGTTTTGTTGCCGGTGCGTGTTCTCATGGTCGATGACCACGATGTGGTCAGGCGCGGAATTCGGTCCATTCTTTCCTCTGAAGAGGGTTTGGAAATCGTTGGGGAAGCGGCCGCCGGATTGGAAGGAGTTCGCAAGGCCGAGGAATTGAAGCCGGACTTGATCCTTTTGGATATCAGCCTGCCCGATATCAGCGGAATCGACGTCGCTGTGCGTCTTCGCAAATCGGCGCCGGATTCGCAGATTTTGTTTTTGAGTCAGCATGATTCGGTGCAGGCAGCCAGTTCCGCGCTGAAGACGGGCGCGCGTGGATTTGTAGCTAAGGCAGATGCAGCCCGCGAACTACCCGTTGCAATCCGGACGGTGCTCGAAGGCAAGATCTTTCTGAGCGAGCGCCTTAGTGGAACTCAGCCAAAAATGCCTCTGGTTTAGCACGAGTTTCTGCTATTGGCTTGGTGCCTTGTCTTTATTGAGTCTCTTTGCCAACAATCGGGCATTTCACGACCAACTTTTGCAAACGTGCGGGTGCGTGGGCGTGATAAAAACGCATCAGGTCGGGCGTAAATTCCTTGATAATCTCGGTGGTCGCGTCAGAGCTGAGGGCCCCGGAGAATCGTCCCATGGTATTCCCGAATGTGCGATAAGGCCGTGGATAGTAGGCATCCTGCAACGAACTGGCGGCTAAGGCACCGAACAGTTCCGATGTATTCAGCTCGCTGGTTCCGCGGTCGCTGCGCGTGATCAATACCCTTGTCGCCGCATACCAGCCGCGAGCAACGACGTTTTTCTTGCCAGAGTAAAAGTATCGCGGGTCCTGATGCAGGACAGTTGAAAGCACATATCCCTGAATAAAGCGCCGCGATTCAGTATCGGCGTATGTGGCTCCCAACCGTTTTCCCCAGCCTTCCATTCCGCCGCCGTATTGTGGCCATTGGGCAAACGCCTGCGCCCACGTGGCCTCGAAGGCGACCGACGCCAAGTTGTATGGCGAATAGGTTTGGCGGATAAACAACTCGAACTTGCAGTGGGAAGACAAGGGTTGGTAGGGAGGGTTGGGCTGGTCGTCTGTCGGTGCTATAGGTCTGACTTTAGTTGTACAAGGCAGGTCAGGAGGCGCTTCTTCCTGATATGGCTTGGCAGTCTCAATTTCACCGTTCGTTTCCATCACCGTCGACGGGCTGTCGGGAAGGGAATCGAAGGCTTGCGCGTCCAGAACCTGTGTTGCCGCATGGATGGACAGTGACATTATGACGGCCGCCACCAGCACCGGAAAAAGCCCTGGCCTTCTGCGGTGGCGCAATTTGTCGATCTTAGCGGCATTTAGAGTTGGTGACATTTCCGTCGGCTTGGTGTGCTCCGGATGGTCTTTACGCCATCTGTAGAACTCAGGCGGCCTTGCGCGACGAGTGGCCGGCTTCCCTACGTTTCGTGCGGACCGCTTTCATTGCCGAAGCATGGCGCGCGGTTGCCCCGCGTTTGCGTGCCGTCGAACGCGCTTGTCTTGCGAGCGACTTCTTTGAGGCAGCACCGTGGCCTTCGCGGCGCAATGCATTGGTGGTTGCACGAGACCGCGTAACTGAGGGGCGGCGGCGTGACTTGCTCTTGCCTCTCTTGGTATCGCGGCTGATCTGCTTTGCAGTCTTCGGGGAAACCGAGCCGCTTTTCGGCTTACCCAGTTTTACGCCGGCACGGCGCGCCTTGGAAAGGCCGATCGCAATCGCCTGCTTGGTCGAGCGGGCGCCGTGTTTGCCTTCCCGGATGTGATCCATTTCCTCGCGCACAAATTCCCCGGCTTGAGTGCTGGGCGATTTTCCTGCTCGTGCATCTTGGTGGGCACGTTCTAATGTTTGTTCGTCGGGCATCGCATCCTCCGCGCAAAGAGTACCGAACGTAAGACGCGGAAGTAATCGAATGATGCCCGTACTGATTCAGCGCCTTTGCTGTAGGGATTCAACCTGAGAAACGAAGTGGGAGATCCTCAGTTTAGGCTTGCGACGCTGCGCAAGAGTGGCAATTCGTCGTTACTAAGCCGCCCTTTTTTTCTTCTGTTCAGCGCGCTGCCGCTTTCGGTAATTGCGCGCCCGATAATATTGAAAAATGGCGAACGAGCCAGCCAATACAGCGAGTGCGATCAGGATTATGAGGGTGGGCTTGTAGTATCGCGCGAAAAAATTCACGATCGCGGTTCCATAAATTGCGCCCAAGCCGGCGATGATCGTAAATCGGATGGCGCGTCCGACGGCCAGCGCTGCGAGGAATTTTTTTGGCGGAAGCTGCAGCGCCCCAGCGACCAATAACGACGGCACCATGGGGAATGGCGGAGGCAATATCGCTGGAATTGCCACAGCTCCCATCCCCCAGCGTTCGAAGGCGCGGTAGAGCTTTGCCGATCGGCGCTTACTTAAGCGGGCTTCAATCGCTTCTTTTCCCCCTTTGCGTGCAAGGAGATACGTAAGATATCCGCCGAGCACGGCGCCGGCGGTCGCCATGAGCGCGTAATACGGCCAAAGCTGGGGCCGGGTCGCAGCCAGCCAGATGGTAAAAACGTCCATGCTGCCGGGCAGCGGGATGACGGAATTATCGGCGATGCCAATGAGAATCTGGCTGAAACTGCGCAGTTGCAGCAGGCTATACCAGAGCGAGCCGGTTCCGAGCAGAGCCAGAAGCCATTTCGAAGTCAATGTCATGTCGGAGGCGCCCTAACGAAGTGCGTGGTGAGCTTCTCTTGGATGCCAGAATCGTGGCCGCGCCAGAAGCGTGGCTGCGGTTGGGTACCAGCCAAGGTTAACTATTTTATAATCAGTTGTTTAGCTGGCTAGTCGCAGTTGATAAGTCAGCTACTCGCCATTCGTCCTGCCTCGTTCGCCAGTGGTCTTGCCCCTCGGAGTGCCAGTTGCAACACGGTTGCAAGAAAAATAAAAAAATTTGATCTAACTCATTGATTCTATTGGTTTAGCGATTGCGGATGCCGGGCAAACGATTGATTCTAAAAGTAGTTAGATATCAAAATACAGAAAATAAAGAACTTAGTCGTTCGGCGTTGGTCGTTCGGCCTCGCCGCTCGTCCTCGGTCATCCGTTGATCGTCATTCGTCAGGCGGAAAGATTCGTCGTGTCGCGCTCTGGCGGGGACGATGGGAGATTCGGGTATTCAGTTGTCAAAGAGCGAACGGTTCGTCCTTACTTTATTGTGGGGAGTTTTGAAGAGTGAGGTCAAGGCATTTCCGCGCGGCGACGGAGTTTTCCCAAAATGGGAAAGCCCCAACGAACTTTTAGGAGGCGTTGCGGATAGTGCTGGACAACGAGAAGCCTGGCGAAAAAAAATTGATCAAGGTGGGGACAGGGGGACTAGCTGCGTCAAAAATCGGTCGGCGGTCGGCGGTCGTCGGTCGTTGGCCGTTGGCTTTTGGCCGGTCCGTGACCTGTCCATCAAGTCTTCGGGTCCTTGAGTGGTCGGTGATGGGCTCGACAGACGCCGGGTCGACTGTGTCGCTGGGCCATTGGTTGAATGATCGCCGTTGGCCTCACCGCTCGCGGCGTCACACGCGCGGCGCGATGCTCGAGAGCGGTTCGTCGATAACTTGGGCTGAACATTGCTTTGTGCGGCAGAGTTTGCGAGGACGAGTTAGGATCACTTCCGTCTGTATCCAATTAACCAGGATGATCATTTACTTCTGCCGATGGTTGAAGGTAAGGCTCCCTCTGTCGAAACTCCGACCGCACGCATATTCTTTTCAACGGTTGGGGCTTCGGCAAAAATCCTAAACCGCAAAGGGCGCGAAGGAGCGCAAAGGAAGGCTTGAACCACTAAGCTCACGAAGGCGCACGAAGGAACAGTCGCACGCGAGTTTCATTCCCTTTGGTCGGCCAAAGGCCCATCCGGTCTCAGAGCAGATCGCGATAGCGTTCGAGCGCCACTCGAACCAGCTGGCTCCGGGTGCGCACCTCGGTTTTGCCAAACAATTGTTGAAGGGTATTCTTAACGACGCTCTCCGACAGGTTCATCTTCGAAGCAATCTCTTTATTCGCCAATCCCTGCACCACCAGACGGAGCACTTCGAGTTCGCGGCTGGTCAGTGATGCTCGATCGGTTGGTTCTGACTGACTGGCCGCAGGCACGTCGGATGCATTTTGTTCTTCGCTGACGTCGGCAATGATCGCAGCCAGCTTCGGAGTCACGCCTTCCTTGTAGCTGGAGAACCATACCTCCGCCAGAAACGGCTTGCCATTGCCACGATGCCCGCGGCACTGCATGGACGCGCGGAACTGCGGACCTTCTTCCGGCCGCAATGCGCGATGCAGTTCCGGCAGATAAGCGGCAACGGGTTGGCCAATCAGCTGGCCGTCGAGGGGATTCATCAATTCTGTGGCAGCCCGGTTGGCCAGCTCAATAAAGCCGCGCTGGTCTACCGTGAGGATGGCAGCTGGGCTGGTCTCCACCAGGATTCTCATGCGCTCCTGCGCCTCCAGACTCAAACGGCGATTGCGCAGCACCTCAGAGATGAGCAGCCCGCAGCCGCAGAGCGCCAGTGCCTCGAAGCCAAGGCGAATATGCGAGTCCGAAGGATCAAGATTGCTGAAGCGCTCGCTCAGCAGGGCGCAGGCAATTCCCAGGCAAACAATCGCCCAGCGGGGAAGAAATCCCGCAGCCAGCATGATGGGAAATAGATAAAGGAAGCCGAGGGAAAAATAGGGCTTGGTTGCCCAGTCAACCACGGCAATCGCCAGCACCAGCACGGCACTGGCCGCAAGGACAGGCAACCGGTTGCGCCGCTCCCAGATCCATGCGAGATCGTGCATCGAGTCAGTCGAGGAAACTGTCATTATCCTACGCCCCGTCGCCGAAGGACGCGGCAATCGAACGATTTGTCCGGAAGATTATGAGGAAAACTCGTCAGTGATCCCACTCGCACCGCGCGTTGCGCGGGTTATCGGGTTGAAAACAAAACCAATCGAAAAATAACCCGAAAGTCCTTTTGATTGCCTACACTCGCGCCGCCCTTAGGGTTAACTAAGCATCAAGTCCAACACTCCGGGAAAACGACCGCAGAATGATTCGCCGCATTGTCGATTTTGCTCTCAGCAACCGCATACTGGTAGTGTCGCTGGCAATCCTGCTGTTCGCAGGAGGCGTGGTTTCTTTCAAACGGCTGCCGATTGAGGCCTATCCCGACGTTGCCGACAACTACGTGGAAATCATCACACAGTGGCCGGGCATTTCGGCGGAACAGATCGAGCAGCAAGTTACCATTCCGCTCGAAATCGTGATGAACGGCGTGCCCGAGGTCGTTCACCTGCGTTCATTTTCGTTGTTCGGACTTTCCGATCTCAAACTGATCTTCAACGACGAATCTGACAACGCCTGGAACCGCGAGCGCGTGCTGGAACGCCTGAGCCAGGTTACTTTGCCGCCAAACGTTTCCCCGCAAATGGGCACGGATTGGAGCCCGGTTGGCCAGATTTACTTTTTCACCCTGCGCAGCACGAACCCGGCCTATGACCCCATGGAACTGAAGTCGATTGAAGACTGGGTCATCGAGAAAAACTTCAAGTCGGTCACCAACGTGGTCGACGTTGCCAGCTTTGGCGGTCCCACGCGTGAGTATCAAGTGCGCGTCGATCCTGACAAGCTTGTGGCCTACGGATTGAGTATCTCTCAGGTCGAGCAGCAACTCGCCAACAACAACGCCAACGCCGGAGGCAGCTTCATTGAGGCCGGCCTGCAGCAGATCAACGTCAGCGGCGTCGGCCTGGTGGGGCAGGTAAAAGACATTGAAGACACCGTCATTCTGACCAAGGACGGTACCCCGCTCCGCATGAAGGACATTGCGGTGGTCTCGCAAGGTCCCAAGATCCGGCTTGGTCAATTCGCCCGCGCTGCTCACCGTGAGGACGGCAAGATCGTCGACAACGACGACGTAGTCTCAGGAATTGTGTTGCTGCGCAAAGGCGCCGTGGCAGAGACCGCGCTGGAAGGCATTCATACGAAAGTTCAGGAACTGAACGATCGCATTCTGCCGCCGGGGGTCAAAGTAGTTCCCTTCATCGATCGCAGCGACCTAGTCCACTTCACCAGCCACACGGTTCTGCACAACCTGACAGAAGGCATGGTGTTGGTATCCATCATTCTGCTGATTTTTCTGGGCAGTATTCGCGGCGCTCTGATCGTGGCCGCGACCATCCCCTTCTCGCTTTTGTTCGCGTCGATCTGTCTGGATTTACGGCATATCCCGGCAAACTTGCTCTCCCTCGGCGCTCTCGACTTCGGCATGGTGGTCGATGGGGCAGTAGTCATGGTCGAGAACATCATTCGCCATCTGCATGATGGGCAGAGCAACGGCAGGACCCCTCGCGAGCGCATTAGCGACGCCGCCCACGAAGTGCAGCGCCCGGTTTTCTATGCCATCGCTATCATCATCACAGCGTATCTTCCAATTTTTACGCTGCAGCGGGTTGAAGGGCGCCTTTTCCACCCGATGGCATGGACCGTGGCCTTCGCGCTGCTCGGCGCCTTGTTGTTCTCCATCATCATTGCGCCCGTGCTGGCCAGCCTCGCATTCGCCAAAGGGGTCAAAGAGTGGCGCAATCCCGCCATGGAATTTGCCATCAGGCACTACCGCACTGCCGTGCGCTGGGCAATCCGGCGGCGCTTGCTCACCGTGGGCGTGGGCGTGGCCGGTCTGGCGCTCGCGCTTTTTCTGGCATTCAGCGGTGTTATCGGTTCTGAATTTCTGCCCCATCTGGACGAAGGCGCGTTATGGGTACGTGGCACATTAGCCCCAAGCACCGGGCCGGACGAGGGCATTCGCGTCTCCGACCAGGCACGCATTGCACTTTGTTCTTTCCCCGAAGTGCCGCAATGCACCAGCCAGGTCGGCCGTCCCGACGACGGCACTGACACCACAGGATTTTTCAACACCGAATACTTCGTCGATCTCAAACCCAAGGAACAATGGCGCCCCGTCTTCCACGAAAACAAAGATGAGCTGATCGCGGCAATGCAGCGCGAGTTGGACAAAATTCCCGGCGCGGTTTGGGGTTTTTCCCAGCCCATCGAAGACAACATGGAAGAAGCCGTCAGTGGAGTTAAAGGCGAACTGGCCACCAAAATCTATGGCGACGATCTCAGGATGCTCGAAGAAAAAGCCGATCAGGTGGTCGCCATCATGCGAGGTGTCCGCGGGGTCGAAGATCTTGGGGTGTTTCGGGTGCTCGGCCAACCGAATTTGAGTTTAACCGTCGGTCGGGTTCAGGCGGCCCGCTACCAGATCAATGTCGCCGACGTGCAGGATGCAATTCAGACCGCGGTTGGCGGCAATGCTCTCACGCAAGTTCTGCAGGGCGAAGCCCGCTACGATCTCGTCATGCGCTACCTGCCGCAATATCGCGACACCCGCGAAGGCATCGAAAACATCCGGCTTCTGTCGCCCACCGGAGAGCGCGTATCGCTGGCCCAGCTCTGCAAAATCACCGTCACCGACGGCGGTTCGGAGATCTACCGCGAAGGCAACCAGCGTTACGTCGCCATCAAGTACAGCGTGCGCGGACGTGACCTCGGCAGCACCGTCGAAGAGTCGATGAAAAAAGTGGAACAGGGAGTCAAGCTGCCGCTCGGTTACCACATCGATTGGGAGGGCGAGTACGAAAGCCAGAAACGCGCCGATGCACGCCTTCTCATCGTGCTGCCCATCACCATTCTCATCATCTTCGTCATCCTCTACACCATGTTCAAATCGTTCAAGTGGGCGCTGCTGATTCTGGCCAACGTCGCCATGGCGCGCATCGGCGGATTGCTCGCTCTCTACCTCACCGGCACAAATTTCAGCGTCTCCTCGGGCGTGGGATTCCTGGCGCTCTTCGGCGTCTCGGTGCAAACCGGAGTCATCATGCTCGAATACATCAACCAGCTGCGCGCGCGCCATTACTCGATTGAAGATGCGGCGGTCGAAGGCGCCGTTTTGCGCTTGCGACCCATCATGATGACCATGTTGGTGGCCACGCTTGGCCTTCTGCCTGCGGCGCTCTCGCACGCCATTGGCTCGGATTCGCAGCGACCCTTCGCCATCGTTATCGTCGGCGGACTCATCGCCGACCTGGTGATGAGCATCTTCCTGCTGCCAACCTTGTACGTCTGGGTCGCCGGTGAGCGCGATGTCCTGCCCCACGACGACCGCACCTTCACCGCCGGAGAGCACATCGACTAGCCGGAGAATTCGACAGTTTTGTGATCGGAGGCGGTCCGGCTTAAATCGTGTTTTAGGGACAGGGATATTGATGCCAGCTTAAAGAAAACGAGGGATGGCAAAAGTGGCGTTGCGTGGGGCATCGGCTCATCGCAGGCCGCCGATTACATGCAGCCTGAAATCAGAAGGCGGAGCCGGAGCCGAAGAGGCTGTAGAGCAGGACGGCGAGGACGACGAGAGTGAATGCGATGTAGAGATGGTCTTTTTCTTCGGCGAAGCCCCAGACGGAAAAAGCCACGCGGGCGACGGGAGTGGCGATGAGCATGAGCAGTCCGAGCTGAATGAAGCCGCGGCCGTGCCAGGTGGCGACGCCGTGCAGGATGCCGCGGAAGGTGCGGTAGTCGGCGGGCTCTCCGTGGAAGATGTTGTAGCTGACCGGGTCGGTGCCGTGGCGGGCGAGATAGATCATGGCGCCGATGATGACAACGACAGCAGATGAGGTCACGCCGATCTGCAGCAGGCGGCCGACGGTGTTTTCGATTCGCTGGTCGCTCCAAACGCCTTTGCCGGTGGGGGGTGTCGACATTTAGATTTTCCCCATCAGGCCGTTGTAGATCATCTGCAGGCCAAGGAAGGCAATCACTACGGCAAAGACGATGCGCAGGATGCGGGTTTCGGTTTTCATGAGAATTCTGACACCGAGCAAGGAGCCGGCGAGAACGCCGAGCATGACCGGCATGGAAAGGCCGGGGTCGATGTATCCGCGATTGAAGTAAATGCCGGCGCTGGCGGCGGCGGTGACGCCGATCATGAAATTGCTGGTGGTGGTGGAGACTTTGAAAGGAATTTTCATGGCCTGATCCATGGCCAGAACTTTGACTGCGCCGGAGCCGATGCCGAGCAGGCCGGACAATGCGCCGGCGCCGAACATGAGGCTGAAACCGGTGGGCACGCTCTGCACGTTGTAATGGCGCATGCCGCCTTCTTCAGAAGGGAAGTCGCCGTTCATGCGCAGGCGGGTGGCCAGGTTATCGGGCGGGAGGTTGCGGGCGGCGCGGGGGCGCGGCTTGCGCGAAAGATAGGCGGAGTAAAGAAGAGTGGTGCCGAAGATCATGGCCAAGCCTTTGGTGGGAATGAATGCGGCGAGAAATGCGCCGAGCAGGGCGCCGAGGGTGGTGGCGATCTCAAGAAACATGCCGATGCGGATGTTGGAGAAGCCTTCGCGGACGTAGGCGGCTGCGGCGCCGGAGGAAGTGGCGATGACGGAGACGAGCGAGGCGCCGATGGCGTAGCGGATATCGACTTTAAAGAAGAGGGTGAGCAGCGGGACGAGAACGACGCCGCCGCCAAGTCCGGTGAGCGAACCGAGGAGGCCAGCGAGAAAGGATCCGGCCGCCACCAGGACGGTGAACTCGAGCACGTTCATTGCATTTTCAATGTAGAGGGTGGAGTGAGGGGTTGGCAAATGGGAAGGTCGTCGGTCGTCAGTCGTCGGTCGTCAGCGAACGCGGATGCCGGTTCGATCACTGGCTACCGGGCAGGGCTGGCGCACGCTTCGTCGCTTACGAAGATACTACGCGGGCTTTATTCAATCTTTATGGGGCGGCGAGTCTAATGTTCAGGAGCGAGGAGAAGTCGAATGTCGATTCAGGATGTGGGTGCGGAGGAACTGGCCAAGTTGTTCCACCATTATCAGGAGGCGCTGGCGGAGGATTTTCACGGGCTGGCGCCGGAGGATGCGTCGTTGACGTGGGAGCGCGCGCCGCAGAGCGAGCGCAAGCTGATGGTGGCGGCGGCGCGGCTGGCGCTGCTGGAATTGGCGGCGAATGAGCGGGAGCCGGGACGTTCATTTTTTGCGAAACCGGGTGAGGCGGAGTACGGCTGCTGAGAAAATATCTGCGCGCTGGGACCACGCGGGGCTGGCGTCTGCGATGACGACTTGGGCGCCCTTTATGAACTTCTTATGAATTCTTAACCCTGCTTTTACACCTGTGGCTGTCAAATTCTGGTGGTAACTCTTCCTGCTATAAGTGTGCCGGTTATGGGAGTTGTCGTGGTTTTGTGTCTGAGCGGGGTGGCATTTCTGCTTCGTTTCCTCGTGGCATTGCTTAAGGAACGAAAAACTGTGCCGCCTGAAGCCCGGAAGGTTTACCTGGCGGAGTTCAATCCAGCGAAGTTGAGTCCACCAAAGAGACGCGGAGAACTTATTGTTATGAATCTTGAGAATCGTAGATATCCGATGAGGGCGGGCAGGCGGTTTGCCCTGATGATTCTGGGCGTGGCATTGCTGGCGCTGCCGATGAAGGCGCAGCACGTGACGAACGATGCGGTGCCGGATGCAAAGGTGACGAAACAGCAGTCCGGCGCGGCGGAGCAACCGGACCGGGCAGAGATAGAAAAAGAGTTGGCGGCGATGAAGCAGCGGATCGCGGAACTGGAGGCGGCGCTGAAGAGCCAGCCCACGCCTGCACCGGCGCCTGCACCTGCACCAATGCAGTTGCCAGCGGAAGCTGCGCCGGCGGCGATGCAACTTGCCAAGGCGGGAGAAGCGAACCCGATGGCTCCGAGGATTCCGGAGCAGCCGGTGGCGCTGGTGCAGACGGGGACAGAAAGTGGCGCGCCACCGGCCAAGCCCGCGAAGGCCGAGCCATTCGCGTTTGCGGATTGGAGTTGGCTGAACGGCAACAGCCGGGTGAAGGACATCCCGTTCGATACGAAATTTTTCACGCCGGAGGTGCAGGCGGACGTTTCGTATATCGTGGATTTCAACCATCCGGCGGACGATACGATTGGGGGGTCGAGCGAGGTTTTTCGCGCCTATGAAGTACAACTGACGCAGCTAGGTGTGGGTGGGGACTTTCATTTTGACAACGTCCGGGGACGGCTGATGACGCAGTTCGGCATGTATTCGGCCACGACGCCGCGGAATGACGCCAGCCCGGCGCGCGGGCAGTGGGACCTGGACACCGCATACCGGTATGTTTCCGAAGCGTACGGCGGATACCATTTCAACGCGCTGCACGGGATCAACGTCGATGCGGGAATTTTCATGTCGTACGTTGGGCTTTTCAGCTATTACAACTTCGACAACTGGGCGTACCAGCCATCGTATGTGTCGTCAAATACGCCGTGGTTTTTTAACGGCGTGCGAGTGCAGATATTTCCGACGGAGAAGTTGAAGATTGAGCCGTGGTTCATCAATGGGTGGCAATCGTATGGACGATTTAATAACCGGCCGGGGATTGGCGGGCAGATTCTTTATCGTCCGAACGGAAAGTTTGAGATTTTGGGCAACCAGTATGCCTTGGGTGCGGACACGCTGGGAGTTCCGGGGCGAATTCGTTACCACACGGATGACAGCATTCAGTACAAATATCTCGATCATCCCGACAGTCTGCTGAGCAAGGCCGCGTTTTCGCTGACTGGCGACGCGGGCTGCGAGCACGGCGGGAATCCGGTTGAGGGGACAGCGGTGAGCTGCGATACCGACGGCGTGAGAATCGTAAACGGAGTGAAGTACATTGCGCCGAAGCAGAGCTTTCTGGGATTCATGGTGTACAACCGGCTGTGGTTCGATCACGACAAGTTCGGATTTACGCTGGGCGGCGGGAAGATCAACAATCCTGGGCGCTATCTGGTGCTGTTGCCGCCGATCAACGGGGCGACAGCGGCGACGGGAACGCCGTACTTCACGGAGAATCCGGGCAATCCGTTTAAGGCATGGGATTCGTCGGCGACGTTCGATTACATGCCGAGCCAGTACATCACGTTCCGCTGGGAATATGATCATCGCGCAGCGAACGTGCCTTACTTCACCGGGCGTGGAGGGATTACGCCGCCGGGCGGGAACAATGGAAATCCGTCGGCGACTGTGCCGGGCTGGTCGCCGGATCTGGTGAAAGATGAGAATCGACTGGATCTGGCGATACTGGTGAAGTTCTAGGAGGATGCTGCGTCCCACCCTTCCGCGAAGGACGTGGACAGGGTGGGCGGGCGCCGCAGGCTCCGACAACGAATGCTAAACTCGCCTGTGGCGAAGATCGCGTATCTCGAGTGTACGAAGTGTGGCGAGCATTACTCGGCGGATGAGCCGAGGACTCTTTGCCCGAAAGATGCCGGCGTGCTGTATGTGCGCTACGATCTGGGGGAAATCAAGCGGACGTTTCGGCGGGAATCGCTGGCCGGCCGCGTGGCCAGCATGTGGCGTTATGCGGGAGTTCTTCCTGACGCAGCTCCAGTCACGCTGGGTGAGGGTTTCACACCGATGCTCCCCAGCCGCGAGTACGCCAGCGTGCGCATAAAAGATGAAGGCCTGAATCCTACCGGATCATTCAAGGCACGCGGACTTTCGGCTGCGGTCACCATGGCCAAGCATTATGGCTTGAAGAAACTGGCCATCCCTTCGGCGGGAAATGCGGCCAGCGCTCTGGCCGCGTATGCGGCTGCGGCGGGAATCGATGCGTACATCTTTATGCCGAAAGATGTTCCACTGGCCAACCGCATTGAGTGTGAAAGCTACGGTGCGAAGGTGACGCTGGTGGATGGGCTGATCAGCGATTGTGCGCGCATGGTCGCAGAGAAAAAAGAAAAAGAGGGATGGTTCGATGTCTCTACGCTGAAGGAGCCGTACCGCGTGGAAGGCAAAAAGACCATGGGGTACGAGGTGGCCGAGCAGCTTGGCTGGCGGTTGCCGCAGGGGATTATTTATCCGACGGGCGGGGGCGTGGGTTTGCTGGGGATGTGGAAGGCGTTCGACGAAATGGAGCAGCTGGGATGGATTGGGCCGGAGCGACCGCAGATGATTGCGGTGCAAGCGTCGGGCTGCGCGCCGATTGTGAAGGCGTGGGATGCGGGTGCGGCGACGTCGGAATTCTGGCCGGAGGCGACTACGCTGGCTGCGGGGTTGCGCGTGCCCAAGGCGTATGGGGATTATTTGATTCTGGACATCCTGAAAAAAAGTGGCGGAGCGGCGATTGCAGTGAACGACGAGGAAATTATGGCGGCGCTGCGGCACTGGGCGCTGGTGGAAGGCGTGTTTGCGGCGCCGGAAGGCGCGGCGTCGTTGGTGGCGTATTTGAAGCTGCGCGAGCGTGGATTCTTCGCGGCGGACGATTCGGTGGTTTTGTTCAATACCGGATCGGGGTTGAAATACCTGGATGTGATTGGCGGGCAGAGCCATTCTGACTCGCAGGGGAAGCCCGCCGCACGGCAAATTGGCGGCATTATTGGGCCATATTAGGGCGAACTTTTCTTCCACAGCCGCCGTACCAGTGGTCATGACAACACGACGCGTTTTGCATAAGTTGCTTGTGTCCAGCTGTGCCGTCATGGCCCTCTCTGCCGCGCACGCCTTCGCAGATACGACGTCCATGAACTGCGATAGCGCGGTTCCGCAAAGGCACATCGAACTGCTGCCTGGAGATCAAAACAGCGCGAGCCATTTGCAGTTGGCGCGCAAGGTGCCAGCGGGGTCGGCGATTCATCTGGACATCTGCACTGCCGACGTTGTGCTGCTGGCCAGCAAGAGCGACCAGATTGAGGTGACCTTGGATTTGGCGAATCCTCCGGCTACGGCGACTGCGGCCGACTACGTGCAGAATTTGAGCGTGAGTGCCAGCGAAACGCGATTGCACCTGCATCTGTCGAAACAGGTCAAAGGGAGGGTAGTGATTGCGGTGCCGGCGGCAACACCCAGGCTGGAGGTGAATCTTGTTCATGGCGATTTGTCTTTTCAGACCGACCGCATTCGCGGTGACCGCAGCATAAACCTGGTCCACGGCCATCTGGATGTGGAATCGAATGCGGATGCCTACGCGACGATGCACGTCGATACCGTTATGGCCAGCTTTCATGACCGGCGCAGCGGGCAAGAGTCGCACGGCATGACATCGCGGGAAATTACAGGCACTGGTCAAGGCACAATTGAGATTAACGTGGTGATGGGCGGAGTTGAGCTGAAGGCTTGGGATTGACGGGCGGGTGCCCGCGAGACACCGCACGCTCCGCGATGCGAAAATTGGTGGATGACCGAGCGGTTGTACTACCACGATTCCTTTCTGTACGAATTTGATGCGGATGTTATTGAGAGCCGGGCGCGGACGGATGGCGAGTCGCGGCGCGCAATCGTTTTGAACCGGACGGCGTTTTATCCCACCAGCGGCGGCCAGGCGTTTGACATGGGATGGATCGTTCCTGCGGGAAACCCCGACCAAAAAATACGCATTGAAGAGGTCGCCGATGGGGAGGATGGCAGGGTACTGCATTTCGTCGGCGGCGAGGGGGATTTGGCTGCAGGAACTAGCGTTCACGGCTTGATTGATGCCGAACGCCGGCGCGATCACATGCAGCAACACTCGGGGCAGCATGTGTTGTCGGCTGCATTTATCCGGTTATTCGATATGCCGACGGTCTCCTTCCACATGGGCGCGGATTATTGTTCGATTGATCTCGACACGAAAAGCTTATCTTCCACTCAAATTGAGGCCGCAGAGGCGCTGGCGAATGATGTGGTGACGCAGGATCGCGGCGTAGCGATTCGCTTCGTCACTCAGGAAGAAGCCAAGAATCTGGGGCTGAGGAAAATTCCGCCGGCCGAGCGGGAGAAGCTGCGGCTGATCGATATCGACGATTTTGATCTGACCGCGTGCGGCGGGACGCACGTGGCTTCGACTGGGCAGATCGGGTCGATATTGCTGCGCAAGACCGAGAAGGTTCGACAAGGATGGCGCGTGGAGTTTGTATGCGGCCAGCGTGCCGTAGCTACCGCGCGGCGGGACTATACAACTTTGGCCGAAGCGGCCGGGATTTTGTCGGGCCATATATGGGAGGTTCCGCAGCAGGTGCGGAAGCTGCAGGAGGAATCTAGAAACTCAAAGAAGTCGCGCGAGGAATTGCTGGAAGAGATCGCCGATTTGCACGCGGCGCAACTGCTGGCGTCCGCGACGATGACGGGATCGCGAAAAGTCATGGTTCAAACCTTTGGCGACAGAGATTTAGCTTTCATTAAGCTGCTGGCACAGCGGTTGGTTCGTCGAGGGGAAAACGTGGTTGCATTGGTGGGAACAACGAACGCTCCGGCAGCGTTGGTGTTTGCTCAATCGGCCGGCCAGCCGTTCGACATGAATGCTCTGATGAAAGAAACTTTGGCCCAGCTTGGCGGCCGTGGAGGCGGCAGCAAGGACATGGCGCAAGGCGGCCCGGAGAAGACCGATCAGGTCGGGGGCGTGCTTGGCCAGCTTGCGTCGCGGCTGCAAGGCTGAACGCACGGAAATCGTTTCGCTTCGTGCTACATTGCTTCCAGCGGCATTCTTCGTTCCCATGGAACAGCGACTCATCCTGATTAATCTGCTGATCAAGCTCGGCGTCGCCGCGGCGGTGGCGAGCACGCTGGTGCGCTCGGTGGAGTTTAAGTCGCTGCTGTTTCGCGAGGAGCGCACGCTCCGGCAGAAAATCTATCTTGTGCTTTGGATTGCGGCGCCGATCGCGGTTGGGGTGTGGTTTCGCATTGCGGCGAAAAGTTTTCTGGGCGGGGATTTGTCGTTCGAAACTGCGATTTTGCTGGGCGTGATTGGCGGACGGTTGACCGGCGTTCTGGGCGGAGCGGTGGTGTCGGTTCCGGCGCTGCTGCACGGCGAATGGGCGGCGCTGCCATTTACCGTGCTGTGCGGGCTGGCGGCGGGGCAGATGCGCGATCTTGCGCCGGACCGGGAAGACATCTGGTCGTTTTCACCGTTCATTGACTTGAGCATTTACCGCATGATCCGGCGCAATTTGCCGGCGCCGCGGCGGTTCGACTGGCAAGTTTTATTTTTCTTTACGATCATCGGCCTGCGGGTGGTGCAGACGGAAATCGCGCGAACCTTTCCGCATTCGATTTTCAGTGTGGAGAGTTTTGACAGCTGGTGGGTCGAGATCCTGATTTACGCGGCAGCGGTGATGACGATCGGCATTGAGCTCAAAATCTTCAATAGCGTGCGCATACAGATCAAACTGGAAGAGCAGGAGCGGCTGCTGCTGCAGGCGCGCATGGAGGCGCTGCAGAACCAGATCAATCCGCATTTTCTTTTCAATACGCTGAATTCGGTTTCGTCGCTGGTGCGGTTCGATCCCGATACCGCGCGCGAGTTGATCATCAAGCTGGCGACGATTCTTCGGCGGCTGCTCAACAGCAGCGACGCTTTTGTCTCATTGCGCGACGAACTGGAATTTATCGATAACTATCTCGATATTGAGGTGGTGCGCTTCGGACGTGACAAGCTGCGGGTGGTGAAGGAATTGGATCCGGCGTCACTCGATATCACCGTCCCTTCGATGCTGCTGCAGCCACTGGTGGAGAATTCGATCAAGCATGGGCTTGCGTCTAAAATTGAAGGTGGAAGCATTTATCTGCGCAGTAAGCTCAATGAATCCCACCTGACGATTGAAGTGGAAGACGACGGCATTGGCATGGGTGCGGCGCAACTGATCGAAAAGCCCGGCGGACTGGGCGGTTCAGGCATCGGCATGGCGAATGTGGCGGAGCGGCTGAAGGTGCTTTACGGCAACGCGGCGCGAATGACGATTGACAGTCCGGAAGGAAAAGGAACACTGGTGCGATTGCGCTTGCCGGCGTTGCATGGCGATCAGTCGCTGCCGATTCCGCTCTACGAAGAACGCTCGAGCACGCGCAGGTAGAAGGCTTCATACTGCGGGACCAGTTTGCTGGAGCAGAAGCGCGTCTGCGCGACCTGCCGGCAGGCTTTGCCCATGTCACGCAGGCGATCTTCGTGGCTGAGGAGTTCAATGGCGTCGCGCGCCATGGTTTCGACGTCGCCGACGTCGGCCAAGTATCCGCTCTTGCCGTGCTCGATCAGTTCGGGGATTCCGCCGACACGCGTAGCGATGGGCACAACTTCGCAGGCCATGCCTTCGAGCGCGGCCAGGCCGAACGATTCGAGCTCGCTGGGCAGAAGCATCACGTCAGAAACGGCGAGCTTTTCGGCGACGTCGTCCTGCTTGCCCAAGAAAAGCACCTCATCGCGAATGCCTTTTTGAGCCGCCAGCCATTCGGCGCGGGAGCGGTCTGGGCCATCGCCCATCAGCAGGAGCTTGGCCGGCATTTTCTTGCGCACGCGGTCGAAGATTTCAATCGTGTCAGTGACGCGCTTCACTGGACGGAAATTGGAAAGATGAACCAGGATGCGCTCGTCGTCGCGGGCATATTCGCGGCGGATTTCCTGCGATCCTACACTACGCACGTAGAGATCGCAGTTGACGAAGTTGTAGATCACTTCGATCTGATTGCTGATGTCGAATTCGCGCAGGGTGCGTTCGCGCAGGTAATTTGAAATCGCGGTAACGCCGTCGCTCTGCTCGATGGAGAAACGCGTGATCGGGAGATAGGAGCGATCGAGGCCGACCAGGGTGATGTCGGTGCCGTGAAGCGTGGTGACGAACGGCAGTCTTTGTTTATGCGGCTTAGCGGCGAGCATTTGCCGCGCCAACAACGCGCTGACTGAGTGCGGAATGGCGTAATGAACGTGAAGGAGATCGAGCGCATATAACTCCGCGACTTCGGCCATGCGCGTGGCCAATGCGAGGTCGTAGGGAGGGTAATCGAAGAGCGGATAACGAGAGACGTCGACTTCGTGATAGTGAATGTTGGGATGCAGTTCGGTCAGGCGGATGGGCTGCGCGTAGGAAATGAAGTGAATTTCATGCCCGCGCTGGGCAAGTTCCATGCCCAGTTCCGTTGCCACAACACCGCTACCGCCATAGGTCGGATAACAGGTGATTCCGATTTTCATTCCAGCCGAAGTCCTCCGTCGGGGTGAGACACTTCTGGATTCGATAGTACCTTAGACGGAAAGATTCAGCTTGTGGTAGCGGATGCGATGGAGCGCGGCCGTTATTCTGTGACGGATGCGCCGCGAGCGGTTTGTTTAAGCGGCATCAGGCCGCGGTCGACGGATTCCAAATACGATTGCAGCTTTTTCTGGATGCGGTCGCCGAGATCGATGAACTCGAGGCCCATGCCAACGCCGGGATCGCTGGTGCGGACAACCGCCGAACTTTGGATCTTTTCCGAATCCAGCCAGAAGGTGAGATTCACCGCGGTGCCGAGCGAAAGCGGCAGCAGAGTTTCGATATAGCAGCCACGGCCACCGATGTCGGTAGCGTTGGTCTGCAGATGGGTGCGGTTCTTGTCTTCGAATCCGATGTCGACAGGGAAGTGAACCTTGTGCCGGGGATACCTGCGCCGGTTTTTTCCGGATGATTCTTTTGCGTCGGGCGCCTTGGCCTCATCGGTCCAGGGAGCGGATTGGCCGTCCATGACCTGAATGCCGGCTTCAATTTTGCGCACTGTGCCACGGTCGACCAGCCACATGATCTTGAAACGCGCTTTGCGATCGCCGTACTGGACGCCGATGACATCGCCCATTTTCAGCGGATGCGCAATGCCGGACAACGACGCGCCTTCGGTGGTCACATTGTCGGCCTTCACGTTCTGGAAGAACGCGCGTCCATCGGAGTCCATGCCCCAAATGCGGATGATCAGTGAAGCTTCGCGGCGGGTTTCCTGTCGTTTATCCATACAATCCAATACCTGAGTTGGCTGCTCGTGCTTATCATACCCGCACGCGCCCCGAATTAGGCCACGGAAACGGTTACTGAGGGATAACCGAAGTGTGTGTACGTTCGGAAAACAAATCGCAGGAAATCAGCCGAGATCGCGGTAATTGATCAGGTCGATTTGGTTTTTTGCCAGCAATTGCCGGGTTTCATCGGAGGTGAGAATTTCAAGTTCGGCAGCGCGAGAGGAGCGCAAGCGGGTCTTAACTTTGTCGAGATCGGCGTCATTGTAGCCGGGATGGCAGACCAGTTCCCAGGTGCCTTCGGGGAGGGTTTCGAGCATACGGTTCAACAAATCCTGAGTGAGAAATCCAGTGGTGACGATGCCGATGGTTCCGTCGGGGGTGGCCATGCCGGCTTTCGAGACTTCAGAGTTGAACCATCCGGCGAGCCATTTGAGCAGTGAGACTTTGCCGTATTGGCGCCAGAGTTCGAGGTGTCCAGAGAGTAAAGAAATGCGCAGTGGGCCAAAGGGATTGCGTACTGCTTTGACGTTGCATGCTTTCGCTGCACGGAGTAGTGGTCGCAGAACTTGCGGCAGGATGTGCGTGTGTTTGTGAGAGTCGATGTGGGAGACGCCGATGTTGGCTGATTGCAGCTTGCGGATCTGGGCGATGGTTTCGGCTTCGATTTGCTCGGAGGAGATTTTCCCGGAGATGGTTTGGCGCGCGAAGCTGCCGAGAGTTTCGCGGAAGTGGCTGCTGGAGGAGGGTTCGATGAGATCGGAGACTACTTCGGGTTGGAGGACTGGCTTCGCGTCTACCAGCAACACGTGACACCCGATCGCGAGGTCGGGGAGGGAACTGGCATCCTTGGCCGCGTCGTCGAAAGCGGCGCCTGTGGCCATGAGCGTCGAAGAAGTCACGATGCCGTTGCGATGGGCTTCGACGATGGCGCGATTGACGCCGGGAGTAAGACCGAAGTCGTCGGCATTAACGATGAGGCGGCGCAAGGGAAAAGCATAGCAGGAGCGGATAAGATATGGCCTCTAGAGCTCTCGTCCAGTTGCGGCCTGGCCCGGCAGCAGGAAGGTTTTGGGGTATTTGCCTTCCCCGCATAGCTTGAACGAGCCGAAATCTTTGAACCATCGGCCTTCCGGCACTTCGGGCTTTGACTCAATCCACAGTCTCAACTGGTTGAGATCGGTCAAGCTGATGTCGCGATCGCGCATGCGATCGACCAAATGATCACGCATGGCCGCCGGCAGCCGCGACCAGCTTTCGACCTGTGGCATTATTCTCCGAAGACGAAACGACCCATCTGTTCACCCAACCGCTTGATTTCATCGGTGTTCTTCGAGGATCGGAATCGCCTGGCCAGCTCAAAGAATGCTTGTTCTTTTTGTTTGCGGGCTTCGATGCCCTCCTCGATCAGTTCCACAAGGACCCTGTTATCGCTTAGGCGTCGGCGCTTGGCCATGCGGTCGATTTGTTTGGCGACCGGCGCTGGAAGAGTCACGCTGCGTCGTACTTGCTTGGTTGCCGGCATGGCACCAATATACACCAAAGTGGTGCATCACGGCTTGGTCATCTTCTCCGGCTTGACCAGTTCGTCGAACTCTTCACCGGTCAAGTGCCCCAGCTTGACCGCGGCTTCGCGCAGGCTGCTGCGATCGACGTGCGCGGTGTGAGCGATGTGCGCGGCTTTGTCGTAGCCAACCTTCGGCGTGAGCGCAGTCACCAGCATCAGCGAATTCTTTACGTAGTGGCCGACCCGGGCGCGGTCGACCTCGATTCCTTTGATCATGTACTCGACGTAGCCGTGGCAGGCATCGGTGATTAGCGTGACCGAGTGCAGAAAATTGTAGATCATCACCGGCTTGTAGACGTTGAGCTCAAAGTTGCCTTGCGAGCCGGCAAATCCAACCGCCGCGGTTGCACCATGCACCTGCACGCAAACCATGGTCATGGCTTCGCACTGGGTGGGATTGACTTTGCCTGGCATGATGGAAGAGCCAGGTTCGTTTTCCGGAATAGTGAGCTCGCCGAATCCGCAGCGCGGGCCAGAAGCCAGCCAGCGAATGTCGTTGGAAATCTTCATGAACGATGCGGCCAGAGTTTCAAGCGCTCCCTGCGCGAAGACCAGCTCATCGTGCGCCGAAAGCGCGGCGAACTTATTGGGATGCGACTTGAAGGGCAGATCGGTCAGTTCGGCAATTTTCTTGGCTGCACGCTCGGCAAACTCGGGATGCGCGTTCAGTCCTGTTCCCACGGCCGTTCCGCCAATGGCCAAGTCGTAGAGTCCGGTGAGCGATTCTTCCAGCCTTTTGAGGTCACGGTCGAGCAAACTCGCCCACCCACCGAACTCCTGGCCGATGGTCAGCGGGACAGCATCCTGCAAATGGGTCCGGCCGATCTTGACGATGCTGTCGAATTCCTTCGCCTTTGCCAGGATGGCATCGCGTACAGTTTTGACGGCCGGAATGAGCGCCCGCTTTACGCGTTCGGCAGCGGCGATATGCATGGCGGTTGGAAACGTGTCATTCGACGACTGCGACATATTCACGTCGTCGTTGGGATGGATCGGCTTCTTCGACCCCATTTCGCCGCCAGCAATCTCAATGGCACGGTTGGAGACGACCTCGTTCACGTTCATGTTGGTCTGGGTGCCGCTGCCCGTCTGCCAGATGCGAAGCGGGAACTGATCGTTGAGCTTGCCGGCGATGACTTCGTCGGCAGCTTGCACGATGAGCTTGGCTTTGTCCGCCGGCAGCTTGCCGAGATCCTGATTAACCAGCGCGCAGGCTTTCTTGAGGATGCCGAAGGCGCGAATCAGTTCTGGCGGCATGGTGTCGCGGCCGATGTCGAAGTGCAGCAGCGACCGCTGGGTCTGCGCGCCCCAGTAAACATTGGCTGGGACTTCGATCTTTCCCATGCTGTCGGATTCGATTCGGGTGCGGCTTGAGGCTTCAGTCAAAGTCGTCATGGTGCTCCTGGTTAGGGCAAAACGTATGAAATAACCTGTGATTATAAGCCAGATAGTCACGCTCGCACGCCTAAACGAGTATTGGGAACTCCGTTTTCTTGGACCTTACTGTTTGACGTTAAACGCTATCCAGTATAAGATATGATGTGATCAAGTCGTTCCGTTGTGCTCAGACCGAGCGGCTTCACCATAGGCAGCCGAGTCGTCGCTTTCAGGCCATCGAGCGAGTTGCACGGCGGAAGCTGCGGCAACTGGATAGCGCTAATGAACTGCGGGACCTGGCGGCGCCCCCAGCGAACCGTTTGGAGGGTTTGCAAGGCAACCGCCTCGGCCAGTACAGCATTCGAATCAACGATCAGTGGCGTTTGTGCTTTGTCTGGCGCGATGGGGCCGCGCACAACGTTGAGATCGTCGACTATCACTAGAGGCAATCATGGCAAAGTCGGCAAAACTTCTTTCACCTATACATCCGGGGGAAATTTTACGCGTCGAGTTTATGGAGCCCTTGCAGGTCAGCATGAACCGGCTGGCGCTTGACCTGCGTGTTCCGGTTACGCGGATCGCAGAGATAGTTCACGAGCGGCGGGGAATCACTCCCGACACAGCCCTTCGACTGGCGCGTTACTTTAATACCAGCGCCGGGTTTTGGCTCAACCTGCAAACCGCATATGACCTGGAGGTCGCGGAGGATAAGCTAAGACGCACGATTGAGAGGGAAGTGCGCCCGGCTGCTGTCACAGCAAGCACGCTGGCCTGATTGAGACCGCACGAAACTCGACCATCCGCTTCGTCACCGCCCGACGCAACATCCCCGTGCTAGAATCATTGGCTCTAATTGAAACGTGATGTGTTCCTGACACTCGACCGTCGCCCATCACTAAGAATCCCAGGGACTGCATTGCTGACCAAGAAGCTTTCCGAACAAGTAGTGATTCCGGACGTGTTGCCGCGTGCCCAGCTCGAACCGGGTCCGCAGATGCGGGTTGACGTCGTTGTCATCGGCGCCGGGCCGACCGGCCTTTCTTGCGCTATCGAAGCCCAGCGCGCGGGATTCAAAGTTGTCTCGATCGACAAGGGATGCGTGGTGAATTCAATCTTCCACTATCCGGCGAACATGACGTTTTTTACCACGTCAGACCTGTTGGAGATTGGCGGAATCCCTTTCAGCAGCGCCAACGTCAAGCCGAACCGGCAGGAGGCGCTCGAGTATTACCGGCGCGTCGCGGCGCACTACAAGCTCGATATCGCGCAGTATCAGTGGGTCAAGACCGTGGTCGGGAGCGACGGCAAATTTCAGATCACGACCACAGATCGCAACGGCCACATTTACGATTACTTCGCCAAGAAGATCATCGTCGCGACCGGCTATTACGATCTGGCGAACCGGTTAAACATTCCCGGCGAAGATCTGCCCAAAGTTTTTCATTACTATCACGAGCCGCATCCTTATTACGATCACGATGTGGTGGTGATCGGCGGCAAGAATTCGGCGGCCATTTCCTCGCTGGAGCTCTATCGCCACGGTGCGCGTGTCACGCTGGTGCATCGCGGGGCGAAGATGCATTCGCACGTGAAGTACTGGATTTTGCCGGACATTGAGAACCGCATTAAGGCCGGCGAGATCAAGGCCTACTTCAGCAGTTCGGTGCAAGAGATCGGCGCGAATTATGTCGACGTTTTCACGCCGCAGGGAATTGTGCGACTAAAGAACGATTTTGTTTTTGCCATGACCGGCTACCATCCTGACTACGATTTTCTGCGCTCGATGGGAATTGAACTTTCGAGCGAGCAGTTCCGGCCGTCGTGCGATTTTGAAAATTTCGAGTCGAATGTGCCGGGAATCTACGTGGCAGGCGTGGTCGTTGCAGGCTCGCGCACAAACGAAATCTTCATCGAGAACGGCCGCTTCCATGGCCTGCAAATCGCCGAGCACCTGAAGAAAAAGCTGAGCAGCCAGAAGTCATGATGCGCTCGCCGGTCAGGCCAGCTTCACCGATTCTTCACCCAATTGCTGATTGATGAGCCGCGACATCAGCGGCTTGAGGTGCTCGCCGGTTTTCGTCAGCACAAACTCCTGATCGCCTTCCGACCAGTCGAGCTTGAAGCTGGTGGTGAGCGCCGAAATCCAAATTTGCCGCACCGGAGCATTGGGCGAGACCACGAAGCGCACGCCATCTTCGAAGGCGACGTACAGTGCGCCAGCCTGATCTTCCACTTCGAAATCGGCAGATTCTTCTGCCTCAATCAAACTTTGCTTCAGCGATTCGAGCGAACGGTCGGCAGCTTTGCGAAAGGCGATCTCATCGAGCATTGAAGAATTATAGCCGCCGGCCGAAGGATTGTTGGCCGACCGGCCTAGATTTCCGGCACGTCATAGAGCGAGTCGATTTTCGCAGCCAGGATGAAATCGCTCTCTGTCAGTCCGTCGATCTTGTGCGTCCAGATAGTGACCGAGACTTTCCCCCAGGTCAGAACGATATCAGGGTGATGGCCCTGCACTTCGGCGACAACTCCTACACGATTCACGAAATCCAGCGCCTGCTTGAAATCAGGAAATGTGAAAAGGCGGGTGATGTGGTGCTCGTTCATCACCTGCCACTGCGGAAGTTGATGGCTGTAAGTGTGCAACTGCTCGCCCTTGAGCGCGGGAACGTCGCCACGGCAGGGGACGCAGGTTTTGCTGGCTAAAGTGGACACTTATCACCTCGGCTTACAAGATTCTTACGCTGGTCACATGAAAGTGGGCTTTGTCGATCCAGTACCCGGTTACGGCGATGCGATGGGCGACGTAGCGCTTTAACACCTCGGGGTTGTTGACGGCAACCGTACGGTGGTCGCCATCTTCGATGATGATGAGGTTCACGCTGGTGTCAGTTGGCTTGTTTGGACTGACAGGTTTGGTGTCGGTTGGGTCCGCGACGGGGTTGGGCACTTCGCTGGCGTTGCTTGGACGAGTCCCCGGATCACTGTTATTGGTGGTGCCGGGATGCGTTGTGCTGCCGCTGTTGCTGCTGGCAGTAGTTGGCCCTTTTTTGTCGAGGCAGGTGCGCGCGCAGACCAGATCGAGTTTTTGCGCACCGTTGGGTGCGCAGGCAGGGCAACTGACGGTGCCGGTCACTTCCTGATCTCCGTTGCTGTTCTGCGAGTTGTGTTGGGCAAATAGAAGAAGACTAGACAGAGCGATAGCAACGATTAGCAGTGTGCTCTTCATGGCGACTCCTGAAATCAGCATACCAGCTTCGCATCGGCGGCTGCCGGCGGTATGTGTAGCGGCGAAATCGAGGGATGCACACGCCCTATAATGATGTTCCCTTATGTTTTCCGCGCGCACCGAGTGGAACCTCGCCCCGAACCGATTTACCGAGGCACAACGAGAGTTGCAGGCTTCGGGCACTGCGATCCTCGATTTGACGATTTCCAATCCCACCGCGGCCGGTGTGCATTATGACGCCAAAGCGATTAGTGGGGCACTAAACAATCCGGCTGCAATGGTCTATGACCCACAGCCGTTGGGATTGCGGAGCGCCCGCGAGGCGGTCGCCGCTTATTATCGGGACGGGCACACACTGGAACTCGATCCGGATTCGATTCTGCTCACCACCAGCACCAGCGAGGGTTATTCGTACATCTTTCGGCTGCTTTGCAATCCGGGCGACGAGATTCTGGTGCCCAAGCCGAGCTATCCGTTGTTTGAGTTTCTGGCCGATCTGGAAGATGTGACGCTGATCCCGTATCCGTTGATTTATGACCATGGGTGGCAAGTTGATTTTCTCTCGCTGCAGAAATCCGTTCGACCGAACACACGAGGTGTGGTCGTGGTCCATCCCAATAATCCAACCGGGTCTTATGTTTCGGCGCAAGAACAGGCGGAGCTGAATAATTTTTGCCGCGCGAACGATCTGGCGCTGATCGTCGACGAAGTCTTCCTCGACTACGCCCTCGACGGCACGCCGCGACAGACTTTCGCAGCCAACCAAGATGTGTTGACCTTCACCCTGAGTGGAATTTCAAAAATCTCAGGTCTTCCGCAGATGAAGTTGTCGTGGATTGCGACCAGCGGCCCACCCGGACAAGTAAACCCGGCGATGGCTCGGCTGGAAGTTATCGCCGATACGTATCTTTCCATGAACGCGCCCATCCAGCTGGCCGCCCCGGTAATGCTGGAGCAGCGGCGGCGAATCCAGCCTGCTCTGGTCGAGCGGATTCGCCAAAACCTGAGCGAACTTGACGGACAGCTTGCGATGCAAAAGAGCTGCACCCGTCTTGCCGTAGACGGTGGATGGTACGCGGTTCTGCGGGTTCCGGTCACGCAATCGGATGAAGATCTGGCCATCGAGATTCTGCGGAAAACCCATGTATTGGTTCATCCTGGCCATTTCTATGATTTTTCGTCGGACGGTTACCTGGTACTGAGCCTGATTACACCGTCGGCGCGGTTCCGTGAAGGGATCGTCCGGATGCTGCGGCTGATTGGCCGATAGCCCGTTTGGTTACCCTGCACTCCTTCGTGCCACGCGTATGGCACCTCCGTGGATTGCCCGACTGGCGCGGCATTGGTAATGTTGCCTTAGCCGTGGAGTGGGGACTTCCGGCGAGGGGGATTTCCGATGAGACTCGCGCACATCTGCTATGTGGCTCTGGGGTTTGCAGTCGCCCGCTGGATTTTTGGTCGCGAGGCCACCCGCGTGGTCGATCCTGTGGTTAAGTTTCGCTCTTCCGGCCTGATGTAAATCCCGCTATTCGGCCGAGCTGGCCATCGGCGACGCTGCCGCTTTTCTTCGAAAGCTCGAACGAAGGTTCTACGACTATCGTTTGGGGTCACTTCCGCTATTTTCCGCGTGTTTCTGACTAAAATTTCCTGTGGGCGTGTCTGGGCATTGTTGGCGTAGGCGTGCCTTCGCCCGTCTTTAATTTATGTTTCGGAAATTCAGTTACGCGGCCGCAATTGCGTTGTTCGCACTGGCATTGCCGTGCCTGGCGCACGCGCAATCGGACGAAAATACCATGTCTCTGGCCGACGTGGCGCGCGCCGCACGGGCGAAGAGAATGGCGGCCGATAACGCGGTAATCGATAACGACAATCTGGAAACTGTCGTGGAGCAGGCCGCCAGCCATCACAAGCCCGATTCGCTGGCGTTTACCATCGAGCAGTCGGGGAAGAAATTCGATGTGGTCTCACCCGATGCCACCTGCAGCCTGTCATTCAACGCCAATGCCGCTGCATTGATCAACGCCCCGGTAACGCCAACAGAATTGCCGGCCGCGGACCTGGCGAAAGTCGACGGCCCGGCCACTTTCGACGGTGGAGTTCTGGAGATCAATCTTCACAATGGCTCCGGTTGGGATCTGCGTGAGATTGTAGTTGCCTTGACGATCGTTCAATCCGAGACAACCGACTCCGCCGACTCGCCGCGACTGGTTGCCGCGCTGCAACAGATCCCGTTCGAACAAGCTCCCGTGATCGTTGAGAAGAATGCTGAGACCACGAGGATCGTCCATTTGAAGGGCACGGCTTTGCCTGCAGGTACCGCGGTTTTTCGGCAGAAACTGGGAGTGTTTCTCACGCCCGATCAGGATTGGCACTGGTCGATCCTCGAGGCCAAAGGGATACCGAACGTGCCGGCGCCCTCCGCCGGGGACAATTCGGCCGGGAACTAATCACTTACCTGCATCATGCCAAATCGTGCCGTAGTACCTTCACCTTCGTAACGGCGACTTTGCATTCGCAACCGTGTTTTCATGGATCGTACCCCGAAAACGTTGTCCGGTTCCCCCGCAATCACCAGGGTACGGAGGAATAAAAGTTTATGAAGCGTTTGTGCGCAGTCACATTTATGCTGGCGCTTGCCGGCCTGGCCATCGGTTGTGGCGTAAGCAACAGTTCGAACTCGGGCAACGGGAACAACGGTGGAAACGGCGGGGGAAGCACCCCGCAGCCGCAGGGTGTGTTCATTGTCGGAGAAGATGCCCCCATACCGACGGTGGTCGACTTCAATATCACGATCAACAAGATTACGCTGAACAACAACTCCGGAAGCGTTACGGTACTGTCGACGCCGACCACGGTCGATTTCGGCCGGCTGATCGGCCTGCGTTCGCTGCTGGGCTTCAATCAAGTGACGCCGGGGACCTATACCACCGCGACGTTCAGCTTGGCGAGCCCGGTGATTGAGTACATCAATCTGGGTACGAATCCTCCGTCGCTTGGTACCATCAACGGAACGCTGACCAATCCCACCGTGACGGTGGCATTTCCCACCGCCATGGTGGTTACCAGTGCGCAACTGGGCGGCCTGCATATGGATTTCAACCTGCGTAAGTCTCTCCAGACCAACGTCGCGGGCCAGATGACGGGCGTGGTTAACCCAACGATTTACATCAACGCGGTTTCTGCCTCCAGTCAGGAAGGCCAAGTAACGGAATTTACCGGCAGCCTGGTTTCCGTTAACTCTCAGGCGAGCACTTTCCTGATGCAGGGTCCATGGGGCTTCCAGGAAGTCATCGACGTAAATTCAGAGACGCAATTTAACGGTAGCTACAACTTCGGCAGCATGCCGGCGAGTGGCATCGTCTCAGTCGTTGGCGCGGTGCAGGACGATGGAAGCATCCTTGCCAGCCAAGTGGAGATCATCACCACAGACAAGGCCTTTATCTCCGGCCGTGTTCTGCAGGTGGTGCCGAGCGCGGGTCCAGCCCAGACCATGACCATGTACATTGGCGAAGAACTGCCGGCCATGAGCGGCAACTTCGCGCGCGGTCAGGTGGTGACGCTCGACATCAGCCAGATTTCGAACTACGACGTTTGCTTCCTTAACAATCCGATTACCAACGCCGTGTTCAACAGTTCGGAAATGGTAGCCGGTCAGCGCATTTTCGTGGGCGGAAGCTGGCAGAGCAGCGTCTTCACTCCGAAGATGATCTCGTTGCGGCGCCAGGGTGTGGTTGGGCAACTGGTCGCGGGCAGCGTGAAAGTTACCGATATCAACCGTGGCAGCTTCGAATTGCACAATAACGGGCTGCTCGGTTGGGTCGCGAGCGGGCCGTTCACGGTCAACACGTTTAACCGGACAAACTTCGTGAACGTCGACGGGCTATCGGGATTGTCCTCAGCCGGCACGGCGGCAATTTCTACCGGCGGGTTGGTGCTGAACGTCAACGGCGAGCCGCAAGTCTTTGCCGGCCATGTGACGATTCTGCCCTAACTGCAGATTCTTTCTAACCTGGGCGGCCTATTGGCCGCCCTTTTTTCATACCGCTTCGGTCTTGCCGCTCCCCAGGCTTCTGTAAGCCGCATCCAGCACGCGTTGATTCTGCCATCCTTCTTCGCCGGGCACCGGGAATGCCACTGTTCCTTCTACCGCCGCAGCAAATGCGTCAACCTGGGCCGCATACGCTGAGGCGTTCGAGACCTGGCGCGTTTCGATTGCGTTCTGTCGACGCAACTCCAGTGTCAACGGCTTATCCACGCTGAAGGCATCTTCGCCGCGCACGGAGCCTTCGCTGCCGATAACCTCGAAAGGCGTTCGATAATCCGCTTCGAACGAAACGGCCACGGTGGCGAGGGTTCCGCCGGCGAATTCCAACACGAGCTCAGCCGTGGTTTCAACGTCTCCGATTGGCGGATCGTAGCGTCCCAGCGCCGACACTCGGGTTACTTCGTCCTGCAAAACAAAACGCAAAGCGTCGATGCAGTGCACGCCTACATCGGCAATGGGACCGCCGCCGGCCATGCTGCGGTTCCGCATCCATTTGCGCGGATGCTCAGGCCCTGCCAATACCGAAAACTCGGACCGCGCGAATACCGGCCGTCCGATCTTGCCGCCCGCGATCTGCTCTCGAAACCACGCAGTGCTTTCTTCGAAGCGAAAT
Source organism: Terriglobales bacterium (assembly GCA_036392935.1). Lineage (GTDB taxonomy): Bacteria > Acidobacteriota > Terriglobia > Terriglobales > Acidobacteriaceae > DASVWZ01. Next base: position 32,917 of record DASVWZ010000152.1, read on the forward strand.
ACCTGCGCCACTCCCAGCAGCACGCTGGCTTGGTGCGCGGCTTCGATCATCTCCCTGCATTGGCCCGCATTCATCCCCATCGGCTTCTCGCACAGAACCGGCTTGCCGCAGCGCACGGCGGTCAGAACGTCAGCAAGATGGATCGCATTCGGTGTTGCCACAAACACCGCGTCAACTTCGGGCGATCGGCAGAGTTCCTCCGTTGTTGCGAACACGTCAGGGATCTCGTATTCCTTCGCGGATTGCGTGGCTTTTTCCCAGTTGCGGCGGGAGAGTGCAGAGACGCGGCAACGGCTGGCCTTCGCGAACCCGGGCATCAATCGTTTGACGGCGTGCAAACCGAAGCCGGCGATGCCGAACCTGATCATTTCCTGTCCGCTGGGCTGACTAATGACCAACCGCGATGGATGTGGGCGCCTGTACAGTAACGAAGGATTGCGAGTTGCTGGTGATCGTTCCGTCTGCCGAGAACTCGTACTCGGAAACCGTCTTGCCGCTTTGCCCACCGACATAAAGCCATTCGCCATTCGGGTCCCACTGCATGAATAGCGGTCCCGAGGTCACAGTGAATGGCGATCCCGAGATTTCTGTGGGAGTGCCGGTGGATTGGTCGATCGAGTAACCGGAAAGATTGTTGCTGGTCTGGTTCGCGATGTAAACGTATTGCTCGTCGGGCTGAACCGAAGCCGCAATCGGTCCGGTGCCGGCGGCCAGCGGCGTGCCTGGAACCGTGGTCAAAGCTCCCGTGCTCGGGTGGATGAAATACATGGTGAAGGCGTTCTGGGTGGGATTGATGACGATGAGATATTTTCCTTGCGGATCAATCGTGGCGCCGGTTGGAGGATACGGGGCTGGTGTCACCGGCAAGGCTTGGAGCGCGCCGGTGGAACTCACGGCAAATCCAACGATGGATGAGATGGTGCTGTTGATGGTGTAGAGAAATTTTCCGGAAGGCGTTACCACCAGTTGCCCCGGTTGCGAATAAGTTTTGAAGGGCGAACCGGATACCTGCGTCAGCGCGCCCGTGCTCCCATTCACCGCGTACACCGAGATGCTGGTCGAAAAAACATTCGAGCAAAACAGCAGGGTCCCAGTGGCATTCATCACAATGGAAACCGGCCCGACCTCGGTCGGTGTTCGCGGCAGGACTTCCGTGATCGATCCGACCTGGGTGTTTACGTTAAACAGCGAAATGTTGTTGCCGAGCTGGTTGACAGCGTAGAGAAAATTTCCCGAGGGATGCAGCACCAGCGAGGCCGGCGAATTCCCTGCGAAATATGGCGAACCCGTCAGCGCAGTAAATGCGCCGCTGTTGTTGTCGACGCGGTAGCCGGCGATCGTGTTGTTGGCGGTTACACTCACAAACAGCAGATGGCTGGCGGGAGACGTAATAATGCCTCCGCCGCACGCCGCCAGCGCCAGAATCAGCAACACCGCAAATGCGAAAACAGCCTTGCGCGGCAGCCCAGTCCGAACGCGGTCAGCACTTCTAATTTGAGCCGATTTCCCTTGCATCCGTCGTCTCTAAACCTGTCCTCGATCTCTTCTCACAACCTTCGTTTCTTGTGCGAGCGGCCAAAATGCACGATCAACCCGGCCGAAACCCGAATGTCGTTCTGCGTATGGTCGAAGGTATGACTGTGCACGTAATCTACCTGAATCGCGCGGATGGAATACCGCGAATTGTAGTCCCAATCGAAGCCTGCTCCTCCGCCCAGCGCCAATCCCACGCCTTCAAATCCAGTGCGTGTGGGCTGAATAATGTTGACGGTGTTTTGCGCCTTGCCGATCAGGAACTGCGCGAAAGCGCGTGAGCGCTCCCAGCGGTAAGAGTACTGTGGAACCAGCGAGTAGGTGTAGGCGGTGATTGAATTTCCGTAGTGCCCGCTGGCGTCTGCCGCGAGCGAAAGCGCGTCTGTGAAGTTGTAGGCAACCGCCGCATTCCAGCCATTCAGATTGCTGCTGCCGGCAAATCCCAGCGGACGGCTGTCAAACCTCATGTAGGAATAACCGCCAAAGACGTCCCACTTGGATACCTCTTGCGCCGCGGCAGAAGAACTAAGACCGGCCGTAAGGCACGTCAGAACGACTCCAGTCAGCGCTCTGGCCGCGAGCGCGCGTAGGCATGCATGTCTCATTCCGTAAAAATGTGTTTCCTATGATGGATTAACGGTTCTTTTCGAGGTTACCACAACCACTTGGATGCCGGAGGCGTATGCGCCTTTGAACCATGCAGCGGTGCGCGCCTGCGAAACTTTTCTCTCTGGGCCGGGATTATACTGTTTGCGGTGCATCCAACCTGCTAGGGGAGAAGCTATGCGCCTGTTTTTCGCAGTGATCATTCTTAGCCTGTGCGCGATCGCACAGACCCAACCGGCGCCGGAATCGGCCGCCACGCCAGCAACGGCTGCCTCGGCGACTGCAAGTCCCGCGATCACCAGTCCCGCAGCTGAGAGTTCCATGTCGACGACCGCGGCCACTGACAAGATTACAACCCCCAAACCCGTTGCCAAAGATTCCGCCGCTGAGTTGACCATCCCCTCCGGCACTAAAGTTCCCTTGGTGCTCAAACATGCCATCTCCACTCGCGGCACACACGAAGGCGACGCCGTTTACGCAGAGACTACCTTTCCTCTGGTGGTCAACAATCGGGTGCTGATCCCGGCTGGAACCTACGTGCAAGGGCGCATCACCCACATTCAGCGCGGAGGCCATATCAGCGGACGCGCCGAAGTGCTCATGCACTTCACCACCATGATTTATCCGAGCGGTTACACGGTTATGCTTCCAGCCGCGCTTGACAGCGCACCGGGCGTGGATAAAACCGGCGTGACCGATGAGGAAGGCACCGTGAAAGCCGACAGCCAGACCGCGGAAAAAGTCGGAACTATCGCCGGCCCTGCCGCAACTGGCGCGGTGATCGGCGCAGCCGCTTCCGGTGTCAAAGGATTGGCGATCGGCGGTGCAGCGGGCGCGGCGGTAGGCACGGCGATCGCCATGCTGACCCGCGGCAACGACGTCAAAATGGACGTCGGCACATCGGTTGAAATGGTCATCCAGCGCGACGTTCACGTTGACGCCGCCCGTGTGCCCAACACCACCAGCACCGCCGCCGTCACGCCCTAAGTCGGGCGAATTGCCGGCGGAGCTATTGGCCAACTACTTCAGCGCAAAAGTTACATTCGCATGCGCGGTCACGGAGACCGTTTGCGGCGAAAATTCTTCCGTCGGCGCCGGAGCTGCCTGCGCCATCGCCATTTTCGCCATCGGCATCATGGGGTGAATCCGGGTGTTTTCCGAAATGTCCACGGTTGCCGAGACCATCTCTCCCAGCGCCCGGCCCGCGCTCGTTGCAAGCGCGTCGGCTGACGCGCGTGCCCGCACGTATGCGTCCTGCACGGCTTTGGTCTTCGCGGCCTCCACGTCGTCAAGCGTATAGTTGATCGAATTGTTGGCGGTGATGTCGGCATCGGCCAGTTGCTGAACAATCGGCCCGATCTTCGAAAAATCCTTAAGCTTCAACGTTACGCTCGCGCTCACCTGGTAGCCGACAACTTTCGCGTGTCCGGCATGCCACTCCTGCACCGGAGCAATTGAGTAGTAGCCGATCTGCGCCGTTTTGGGATCGATTCCGTTCGAGCGCATAATCTGCCGCACCTGTTCTGCGCCCTTGGCGGCGCGATCATAAGCGTCTTTCGCTGTGGCCTCCTGCGCGGCAATATTGAATTGAATGATGGCCACGTCGGGGTTCGCCTCGAATTTTCCGGTCGCGCCTATGTACACCGTATTCGGCGGCAATCCCTGATGGTCTTGCGCAACCGCGGTCACTGCACAGAAAACTGCCAACAGCAATAAACCAGTCTTTCGCATCATCCCCTCCAGCATGTTTTCGTTGATGAAGAGTTACGCAAACCTTATACGCCAGCTGTGCCGCTAAGAAAAGAACGTACGAGGGTCGTAAGCTTGCAACACACCCGGCCGCTGCAGCTATATTAGGAATTCCCGGCTGGTTTCTGCGCCGCGATCACCCGCGGAATGCCCTGCAGATCGTTGATGGTTCGGACCTCGTCCCAGTTTTTCAGCAGCAGCCGCGCGCCATCGGCGATCGTTCCGCTGATTTCCATCACCAGCCATCCGCCTGGCTTGAGCGTACGGGATGCCTGCGGCACCAGCCGCTGGATGATTTCGAGCCCCGTGTGTCCGGCGAAAACCGCATTGCGCGGTTCGAACTTCCTGACTTCCAGTTGAACCGTGTCAGCTTCCGATTCGCCAACATAAGGAGGATTCGAAACCACCAGGTCAACATGGCCCGGCTCAAAACCAGTAAGCAGATCCCCTTGCCGAAAATTAATCTTGTTTGCAAACTCATGCCTGGCCGCATTGGCTCGCGCAATTTCCAGCGCATCTGCTGAGATGTCAACTGCGTGGATTTCTGCGTCAGGCAGCTCTTTTGCCAGCGCAATCGCAATGCAGCCGGAGCCGGTTCCGACGTCGATGATGCGAAGTTTATCTGGCGGGTGCCCCACTCTTGCCGCGTTTCTTACGGTAAGGCTGGGAGCAAGTTCCAGCACCGTCTCAATCAAATGCTCCGTCTCCGGCCGCGGAATCAGCACCGCCGGCGATACGATAAAATCAATCCCCCAAAATTCCTGATGCCCGGTGATGTACTGCGCCGGAATTCCGCTTGCACGTTGCGCGATGGCCTCGTCGTATCGAATTAGTTCGTCGTTCGTGAGTTCCCGCTCCGGATGCGAAAACAAGTAGGCCCGATCGCATCCTAGAACAAACATCAGCAGCAACTCGGCATTCATGCGGGGTGAGCCGATGTGAGCAGCAGTAAGCCGGTCGACGGCGGAACTTAATGCGCCTTTGAGTGTGTTTTCGGCCAAGCTCGATTCTCGCATCATTCACAGCACCGCCGTCTCTTCGATCAATCTGCCTTCCGCGAACCGCGACAAATCCAGCAGGGTAGTGTCGATCAAGTCGCACCTTCCCGTCAGAATCAGGTCGGACAAGATCTTGCCCGTTGCCGGCGCGTGCATCACGCCGTGACCGCTGAATCCGTTGGCTAGAAAGAACCCGGGTAAGCCCGGTGCCTCACCCAGTATTGGGTGATGGTCCGGCGTCATCTCATACAACCCTGCCCACGCCTTCTTCGGATTCACCTCCAAATTCTCGAACATCGGCACCCGATCCGCCGCGCGCGTAAGAATCTTCTCGATGAAGCTTGGCTCGAAATCCAGCTTGTAGCCGGGCGTTTCCTCAGGATCGTTCCACGCCATCAGAAACCCTCGTCCTTCCGGCCGAAAATGAAATCCATTCGACATGTCGATAATCATTGGCGCGGTATGCGGAAATTGGTCAAATGGCTCGGTCGGCACCAGCATTCGCCGCAGCGGTTCGACTGGCAAATCAAGTCCGACCATCTTTGCTACACCCGCGGCCCACGCGCCCGCCGCATTCACTACTTTCCGCGTTGAAATCGTCCCGCGCGTCGTCTCGATCTCCCAGATTTCATGCGCGTGACACCCCAGGGAAATCACCTCGGCCTTTTTCCACAACTTGGCCCCGTGATCTACCGCCCACGACATGAACCCCGTCATTGCGCTGTACGGATCCACAAACCCATCGGTCGAGCAGAAACTGCCACCAATCATGTCATCCGAACGCAGCTGCGGATAAAGTCCACGAATCTCCTCCGCACTTATCAGCCGCACATCTTTCAATCCCATCGCAATCTGCTTTTCATAATTCGCCCGCAGATACGCCATGTGCTGGTCCGACGTCGCGCAAAAAAGATATCCCTGGCCACGATACCCCGCCGGATACCCCAGCCGCTCATCGAAGCTTGCATAGAAGGGAATCGAGTACAGCGACATCTTTATATTCACCGGCGTCGAAAACTGCGCCCGCACCCCGCCCATGCTTTTGCCCGTCGATCCCTTGCCCTGCGCGGATTCACGCTCCAGCACCAGAACGTCTGTGCATCCAGCAGCGGTCAAATGATAGGCAATGCTCGACCCAACAATCCCGCCTCCGATAATGACAACCTCTGCCGTCTGCATGATCGAAATTGTAGACGATACAAATCTTCAGAGCCGCCCGTGGGCCATCACCGCGCCTGAAGTTACTCCGGTTGCTTGAACCGTAGTATCTATGCCCGTAAACTTATAAGGTGCACACGCACAACCATAGCGCGGCCAGCCCGACTTCGCGGGTCCTGCAGATTTCGCTGTTTGTGACCCTGGCTTACATCGTTTTGCTGGTGGTCGCGGGCATTCGCGCGCATTCCCTGGCTTTGCTCTCCGAAGCTGGACACAACATCTCCGATCTTCTCGCGCTGTTGCTTTCTCTCACGGCGGTATATCTCGAGTCGCGCCCACCCAGCGCCACCAAAACCTACGGATGGCATCGTGCCGGTGTGCTCGCCGCCTTCGTCAACGCCGCGTCGCTGGTGGCCGTTTCGTTCCTCATCTTTTACGAAGCCTTCCGGCGCCTGCAGAATCCCGAGCACGTTCACGCTCGGACCATGATGGGCGTGGCCGCCGCCGGCGTGGTGATGAACGGCGTCATCGCGTTCCTCCTCTATCGCTCCAGCCGCGACGTCAACATTCGCAGCGCGTTTCTGCACGAAATCGGCGACACCGTTTCCACCGCCGCCGTCATCGTCGGCGGCTGGGCCATCCTTGCTACCGGCCAATATTGGATCGATCCCGTTCTTTCCGTCGGCATTGGCGTGCTGATTCTCTGGTCCGGCTTCGCCATCGTTCGCGAGACGCTGAACATTCTGCTCGAAGGTACGCCGCGCGGAATGAAACTTCATATGGTCGAAGATGCCATTCGCGAAGTTGACGGCGTCAACGACGTGCACGATCTCCATGTCTGGTGTATCGGATCGGAAACCGCCGCGCTCTCTTGTCACATTGCCATTGCCGACATTCCGCCCTCGGTCAGCGAACGCATTCTTCGCGACGTGAAAGAGCGCCTGCATGAGCGCTTTCAGATCGATCACACCACCATTCAATTCGAGCACGTCGTGTGCGAAGTGGCCCATGGCTGCGTGATTCCCGTCGCCGAACCCGCCCACCATCACCACGACCACTGAGCTGGGCGATAGGAGCTTATCGCTAACAAAATAGGTGGCTTATAAGCAATTGACTCATCATCATGAGTCAACTATACTCATGCTATGGCTAAGCGGCTCCAGGTGATCATGCAGGACCCCGACTACCGGGAAATTCAGCGCATCGCTCGTTTGCGACGCATGTCGACCGCCGAATGGGTGCGTCAGGCCTTGGAGCTGGCACGACGGCGCGAGCCGACCCGAAGTGTGGAAAAGAAACTTGAGGCCATTCGCGCTGCCGCCCGTCATCAAGGACCTACGGCCGATATCGATCAAATGCTGGCCGAGATAGAAAAAGGATATCTGTCGGGAATGGGCAGTGATTCTCGTTGATTCCAACATACCGATGTACCTTGTCGGTGGCCCCCACCCGCTCAAGACCGATGCCCAGCGGTTTCTCGAAAGATTCGCCAGTGAGCGGTACCGCATGGTCACCGATGCTGAGGTCTTTCAGGAAATCCTGCATCGCTACGTCGCCATCAACCGCCACGAATCGATACAGCCCGCCTTCGACGTTCTTCGAGAGATCGTTGATGAGGTCCTCCCCATTGACCAGGCGACCGTCGAGCGCGCCAAGCAGATCGTTCTCGGGTATCATCGGCTCTCCGCACGCGACGCCGTACACTTGGCTGTCATGCAGAAGCATGGGATCGAGGAGATCCTGACATTTGACAGCGGTTTCGATAGCTTTCCGGGGATCACGCGGCTGTCATAGTCCACCCCGCCTGACTCTCAACCCCCTACCGCTGCTTCTCATAAATCTCCTTCGCCGTCTCGATCATGTCCGCGTCTTCCGCCCGTTTATCCGGCCTCAGCCGCACGATTCGCGGAAACCTCAGCGCATAGCCGCTTTCATGCCGATGCGACCGCATCATGTTATTGAAAGCCACTTCCAGCACGATCTGCGGCTCAACTTCTAGCCGGAACCCTTGATCCTCGACCACATGTTCCAGAAACCACTTCGTCATCTCGGCGATTTCAACGTCGGTCAATCCCGAATATGCTTTGCCAATGTTGACCAGCCGATCTCCGTCCCAAACTGCAAACGTATAGTCGCTCAGCACGCCGATGCGCTTTCCATGTCCGTACTCGACCGCCGTCACCACTACATCCAGCGTCGCCAGTTCGCGCTTCAGCTTTAGCCACGATTTCCCCCGCCGCCCCGGTGTGTACGGCGACTCCGGATCTTTAATCATCAATCCTTCATTGCCGCGGGCCTGCGCCGCCTCGAACAGCCTGTCGAGTTCTTCCGCCGAGGCCGCCTTATGCACGGGCGCCCGCTTAATATGCTCTCGCGCAGGCAATCCGTCTGGTTCGAGCAAAAGACTCGCCTGCGGATCCGACGATCGAGCCTTCACGCCCGTCCGCCGGGCCGCCAACACTTCATTGAGTATCTTTTCCCGCTCCCGCAGCGGCCGATCAATCGTTAATTCTCCGCCGGCATAGAGAACATCAAAGACCAGATACACCACCGGCACTTCACTCATCATCTTGTCGCTGACGTTCTTCCGCCCCAGCCGCTGGCCCAATACGCTGAATGGCAGCGCTCGCCCGCCATCACCTTCGGCAAAATTCCAGGCGACGATCTCTCCATCCAGAACCACATCTTCCGCGAACCCAGCCAGCGCATCCGGTAACTCCGGAAAAGATTCGGTAATCTCATCGCGCGTACGCGAAAAAATCTTCACCTCGTTACCTGAGCAGTGCGCCTGTGCCCGTATCCCGTCGTACTTGTCTTCCACCAACGCATTTTCGAAGTAGCTGAGCGCTTCCTTCGCATCTGCCGCCGGCGACGCCAGCATGAAGCCCAGCGGATGAAACAACCGCATCCTCGCTTCACCCAGCTGACCCTTCACTGCAAAGCGCAATGTCTCGCCTATATCGCCGAGCAGCATATTCGCCCGCTGCACTTCCGCCAGCGTCGCACCATAGGCCTTGCCAATCGCTTCCTCCACCAGGCTCTCTTTCAACCCAATCCTCAGATCGCCGGTCATGATCTTGATGACGTACTTTGCCTCCAGCGGTGTGACCTTGCCGAGCATTTCCTTCACCAAAATACTTTTCGCCGTCGGTCCCCGCGCCACCGCAATTTGGCGAAAACGACCCAGAACTTCGCGGGGCTTAAGGTCATTTTTAATCCTTCGCTTCGGCAGAAGCTCGCCCGCGACCGCGCCAAGGTCGCCCAACCGCCGATACGCCGCCGATAACTCCTCGTCCGTCTTGCCGGAAATCTCGCGTACGATTTGCCACAGCAACCGCCCGCCCACCTGCAGCGTTGTCTCCTCCCACACCGGAAACGGCCGGCCCGAAAAGAACACCGCCACCACCGCTGCCTCATCGACCGCCAACGATTTCAGGTAGTCCGCCACAACCGCCGTTTTCTCCAGTTTCTTGGTGGTATCGGCGATCTGTTCGCAATGTTCGGCAAAACTTTTCATGCAAATTAATGCTGCGTAAGTGTAGGAATTATGGCATCTTATGACAGCAGGGAAGCGTCGTCGCTATGTTATTCTAGGTCTGCGTCTTTCCCCGATTACGGACATCAAATAACCATGCGTTTTTTGCGGACATTCTGGCGGTTTCTGGTCACGGTTCAACTTCTGCCCGCCCTCGAAGGCGGTGAAGAAACCCTGGTCGGCGGCCAGGCCGTGCTCGAAGGTGTCATGATGCGTTCGCCCCACGCCTGGGCGATCGCGTGCCGTAAGCCTTCCGGCGAACTGTCGATTCACAGCGAACCTCTTGAGCGCCTTTCTGAAAAGCATAAATGGATGGGTTGGCCCGTGGTTCGTGGCGTCATCACTCTCGGTCACGCCATGGCGCTCGGATTCCGCGCCCTCAAATTCTCCGCCAATGTCGCCCTCGGCGAACTGCAACCCGAGCCCTCGAAGAAAAAGCTCGAAATCAGTGGCTGGATGGCCACCGTCAACATCATCTTCTCCGTTGGCTTCTTCATCTTCATGTACAAGTTTCTGCCGCTGCTGGCCACCACCGAACTGAAGCGCGTGAACCCGGTATTCGGTGAGCAGATCGTCTTCAATTTGGTCGATGGCATTATTCGTCTCGCATTATTTCTCTTCTTCATCTGGGGCACATCGCTCCTAAAAGACATTCGCCGCGTCTACGAGTACCACGGCGCTGAGCACAAAACCGTGTTCGCCTTTGAGAATGGCGATCCCATGAACGTCACCGAAGTCCAGAAGTATCCAACGTTTCATCCCCGCTGCGGCACCAGTTTTCTGATGACTGTGATGATCATCTCTATCCTGGTCTACATGCTGTTTCCGGTTACCACCTTCTGGGCCCGCTTCGCCATCCGCGTCGCGCTGCTGCCCGTGATCGCCGGCCTCTCTTACGAAATAATTCGCTACGCCGCCAAGCATCGCGGATCTTTATTTTCCATCATGACCGCGCCCGGTCTCTGGCTGCAGCGCATCACTACGCGTCCTCCCTCCAATGACGAAGCTGAATGCGCCATCATCGCGCTTGACCACGCCATGGCCCTCGAGAAACAGCGCGGCGGCGAACTCGTCATCGCTTAGGGGGCACCCCCCGTCCCACGTCGTTCGTCCTTCGTCGTTCGCTAAACCGCTTGATGGTCATTTGTCACATACAAATCCGAGAATCGGGCACTAGAACGGTACACGAGGTGCTCATGTCGCAGTCGTCGTTTAAAGAGTTAAGGGTTTGGCAGGAGGCGATGGCGCTGACGGTCGAGATCTACAAGCGTACGCAAGGTTTCCCAAAACACGAAATCTATGGCCTTACTCAACAAATTCGGCGCGCTGCAGTGTCCGTGCCGAGCAATATAGCCGAAGGTAAAGGGCGCTATTCTGACAAAGATTTCTCGCGCTTTTTGTTTCACGCACGGGGTTCGCTTCAGGAAGTGCAAACGCAGCTTTTGATTGCGCAGCAGTTACAATATATGTCTGGGGAAGATGCTCAGCGGCTGATCTCTCTGGCTGAGGGCGTTGGCCGCGCCTTGAGTGGCCTAATCACGTCGCTGCGCGAGGCAGTTGCCTGACCTGTGATCGCACCTAAGTTGCCGGCGTGCGATGTAGGGCGTGCGACGTAGGGCGTGCGACGTAGGACGTGCGACGTAGGACCGATCCACCATGTTCGAAAGATTAGACCAAATCGAAGCCCGCTACGAAGAGCTGACGAACGCCTTGGCGTCGCCAGATATCCTCAACGACACGGCGAAGTTCCAGAAGACTGCCAAAGCCCACAGCGAAATCACGCCCATCGTCGAAAAGTACCGCGAGTACAAAGACCTCACACGCGGCATCGCCGATAGCCGCGCCATGCTCGCCGACGAAAAAGACGCCGACATGCGCGCCTACGCTCAGGAAGAACTCGACAAACTCGAAGCCCGCGTCGGCGGCGTCGAAGAAGAGCTCAAAGTTCTCCTGCTGCCCAAAGATCCCAACGACGAAAAAGACGTCATCCTCGAAATCCGCGCCGGCACTGGCGGAGACGAAGCCACTCTCTTCGCCGCCGAACTCTTTCGCATGTACACGCGCTTTGCCGAAACCCAGCGCTGGAAGGTCGAAGTGCTTTCCACTTCCGAATCCGGCGTCGGCGGACTGAAAGAAGTCATCGCCATGATCCAGGGTGATCGCGTTTACTCGCGCCTCAAATATGAAAGCGGAGTGCATCGCGTGCAGCGCGTCCCCGCCACCGAGCAGCAGGGACGCGTTCACACTTCTGCCGTAACGGTCGCCGTCCTGCCCGAAGCCGAAGAAGTCGACGTCAAAATCGAAGCCAAAGATCTCCGCATCGATACCTTCTGTTCCTCCGGTCCCGGCGGCCAATCCGTGAACACAACTTACTCCGCCGTTCGTATCACGCACATTCCCACGGGTGTGGTCGTAAGTTGTCAGGATGAAAAATCACAGATCAAGAATCGCGAAAAAGGCATGCGCGTCCTGCGCTCGCGTCTTTACGAAATGGAAATGCAAAAGCAGCAGGACGCGTTGGCCAAGGAACGCAAGCAGATGGTCGGCTCCGGCGATCGCAGCGAAAAAATTCGCACTTACAACTTCCCGCAAAACCGCGTCACCGACCACCGCATCGGCCTGACCATCCATCAACTCGAACAAGTCATGGACGGTAAACTCCAACCGCTGATCGAGGGATTGGTCACCCACTACCAGGCCGAAAAACTCAAGCAGGAAACCGCCGGAGTCGCGTAGATGACGAAGCCGCCAGCCACTCCCACCCACTTCGAGTGCAGCACCCCCATCCTCCGCGTCGAAAACATGCAAGCCGCGCTCGACTTTTACGTCGGACTGCTCGGCTTCAAGAAAGCCGATTGGAGCACCGACGACTTCGCCAGCGTCAACCGCGATCGCGCCGGAATTTATCTTGCCCGCGCCGATCAAGGCCGTGGTGCCGCATGGGTATGGATCGGCGTCGCAGACGTCCGCAGACTGCACGCAGAATTCACCGCCCGCGGAGTCAAAATCCTCCGCCCACCCACCAACTATTCATGGGCACTCGAAATGCAAATCGAAGATCCCGACGGCAACGTGCTCCGCATCGGCTCCGACCCCGAGTAAAAACCGTTTCACATCGACGCCGCCACAGATAAAGACTCCGCTCACCATGGCGCCCGTCTATACTAAAGAAGAAGATGCCACTCATTCGTAGTGCCGTAAACCCACGCCTCGGCATTCTCCTGAACGGACTTGCTATATTTCTTCTGTGTTCCACGATTCTTCCGGCCCAGCAAACCTCTAGCCCTCAAAAACCACCGGAGCCGGACGCCACTCCCTTAAACTCCTCCGCTACCTTCAAAACCCAGACCGATTTAGTTCTCGTGCCCGTCGTCGTGAAGGACAAAAAAGGCAAGCCCGTCGAAGGCCTTCCCAAGGACGCCTTCAGCCTCGAAGAAAACGGTACGCCGCAGGCCATTTCACTCTTCGAAGAATTTCGCTCACCCCTCATCGGCGCCACGCCCTCCGCCATCGTCGATCAGGGCCATTCCAACCTTGGCTACAGTAATGCGAAAGAATTGCGCCTCACCCTCCTCGTTCTCGATCTTCTGAACACCACCCCGCTGCAACGCACCGATGGCAAAGAAGACTTCATCAAATTTTTGAACAAGGGCCTGGTAGGCAACCAGCCCGTCTCGCTCCTCTGCATCACCAGCAAAGGCCTCAAGTTGGTCCACCCGCTCACCACTGACACCAATGCACTCATCGAAGCCCTCAAGAAGCTGCCCATTGGGGCGGAGTCCATCATGCCGCTGGAAAACCGCACCTTCAGCACCATCTGGCAGCTTCGCGACATCGCGCAGGCATATCTCGGTGTCCCCGGACGTAAAACCATGATCTTTGCGGCCGGCCACCTTCCCAGCCTCATCGCCGAGGGCTCGATTTACGAGTCCAGCACCTACGCGCCAAGCTTGCATCGTATGTGGAAGAGTCTCGTCGACTCCAACATTTCCATTTACCCCATCCGTCTGCTGGATTGGGCCAGAAACCCGGCTCGCGGCGGCCCCGCATCCGACCTCTCTCTCCGTCTGCGCGAATTCTCCGATGCTACCGGCGGCAACGCCTGCCTCGAGTCCAATGATCTGATGGGCTGCCTTTCCGATGCCATCGACGACTCCCGCGCCTACTACATGCTCGGATTCCAGGTGCAGTCTTCCGATCGCAAACCGGGTTGGCGCACCCTGAAGGTCAAGGTGGCAGCCGATCACGCTGAAGTGCGCGCTCGCGATGGGTTTTATTACGGTGTTCCGCCATTCAACGACGCCAAATCGGTGCGCGACGAAGAAGTCAATGCCCTGGCTTCTCCGCTCGGCTATAGCGGCGTGCCGATGTTTGTGAAAGTGCTTCCGCCAGGCGCTGCGTCTGCAACCGCCGGAAAAGCCGCGACCGCCTTCCTCATAACCATTCCCATCACCAGCGTCCTCATCGATGCCTCCCGCCCCAACCCCTTGGACCTCGACGTCGGTGCCATCGCTCTCAATAGCAAAGATAC